>JBFMDH010000002.1:0-300000 GCA_040754075.1 Acidobacteriota bacterium | reverse complement strand
ATTTGCCAAAAACCATGTCAATGCCGGAAGTTGAATTCGAGTGGAAAGTGCCGAAATGGTCAAATGCCATCGAACGCGACCGCGCGCGCACTTACTTTCAAGCTTATGCGGCGGCTTGCGCGCTGCATTTCGCCGAACAGGCGATGGCGGAATTGCACGCCGGACGCACCAAGACCTGGACGGAATTCAAAGTTCCCGAAGAAGCCATTGGTTGTGGTTTTCACGAAGCGGTGCGCGGGGTGTTATCTCATCACGTCGTCATCCGTGATGGCAAGATTGCCAATTATCATCCGTATCCGCCGACGCCGTGGAATGCCAACCCGCGTGACATTTATGGCACTGCCGGACCCTATGAAGATGCTGTACAAGGCACTCCGATTTTTGAAGAGAACGGTCCCGATAATTTCAAAGGCATCGATATTATGCGTGCCGTAAGAAGTTTCGATCCCTGTCTGCCGTGCGGGGTGCATATGTATTTAGGCAACGGGAAAACATTGGAGACGCGCCATTCACCCATGTTCGGCGTCAATTATTAAAAGTGAGGGAGTCCTGAGTCAGTCGCTCTCACGCATCCTAAGGCACGGAGTTTTATCTATGGTTCTTAACTTTCAGCTCCGTGCCTTAAACCGTCTTTAAAAAGCCGACCCGATTTTATTGCGGCGACCATTTACAATTGGGGTTATCCAATTAAAATTTTGCGAACCTGAAAAGAGGCATGGTTGTGGCTCAAATCGATAAAAGAGAATTTCAACAACGACTGCAAAAAATCGAGCATCTGGTTCACACCATCGAATCGGCAGCCGACCCGAATGTACGCGCCAGCGCCGTCGAGTTGATGCAAACCGTGATGGAACTCCACAGCAAAGGCATCGAGCGCATGCTGGAAATAGCATTTGAATCCGGGCAAACCGGCAGTGAACTGATTGACCGTTTTGGCGACGACGATCTGGTTGCCGGGCTGTTGTTACTTTACGGATTGCATCCGCTCGATATGGAGTCGCGCATTCTACAGGCGCTCGATAAAGTGCGTCCTTATTTACGTTCGCACGGCGGCAATGTTGATTTTCTCGGCATCACTGACGGCGTGGTTCGCTTGAAATTGCAAGGCAGTTGCAATGGCTGCGCGTCGTCGGCGATGACGCTGAAATTAGCCATTGAAGAGGCGATTTACGAAACGGCTCCCGATGTTCTCGGACTCGAAGTCGAAGGCGTGGTCGCTCAACCAACGGCGTTTGTGCAATTGGAGAAATCCATTGCCCAAACACAGCAAACGACGGCAACCGGCGAGAGCCACGGTTGGGAAAATGTCAGCGGCTTGATTTCTTTGCTCGAAGGCGCGGTGCGCACCATAGAGGTTTCCGGTCGTCCGATTCTCTTTTGTCGGGTGGGAGAAAATTATTATGCCTATAACGACCTCTGCCCCGATTGCGGTCAGACCTTGCAAACCGCCGCTTTAAAAGCAACCGCGCTCATCTGTCCCGCTTGCGAGCAACGCTTTGATGTGATGCGCGCCGGACGCAGTTTAGATAAACCGCATCTTTACCTGGAGCCGTTTCCGTTACTGGTCGAACAAGGACAGGCGAAAATTGCTTTGCCGATGTTTGATTGAGTTTAATCATCGGGAGCCAGCGGTTTTCATTTTGCCAGAGAACAGGGGTGAAAATGAGGCTCCTGATGATGAGAGTAAGTGCATTCCATGCATATATCACAACGCCACAATCCATTCACTACGTTGCGCCGCCTGATGCGCGAAAGCGCGCCGCTTGAACGGTGCGAATTGTGCAACACCGAATTGAGCGCAGAGCATCAGCACCTGCTTGAGCCTGCCAGCCGCAAATTGGTTTGTGCCTGTGAGGCGTGTGCCATCCTGTTCAGCAATCCCGACAGTAAATTTCGTCGCGTTCCCAAACGCATCGGTTATTTAAGCGATTTTCTGCTGACCGATGGGCAGTGGGAAAGCCTGATGATTCCCATCAATATGGCGTTCTTTTTTCGCAGCACGATTGCCAATCGCGTGCTGGCGTTTTACCCAAGCCCCGCAGGTCCTACGGAATCGTTGCTGACGCTTGAAGCCTGGCAGGAGATTGTCGCGCAGAACCCGATTTTGCAGACGATGGAAGCGGACGTTGAAGCGTTGTTGATCAATCGCCTCGGACGTGAGCGGCAGTTTGCCGCTGCTCAATATTATCTGGTGCCGATTGATCAATGTTACAAACTGACGGGACTGATTCGCGCACACTGGCGCGGGCTTTCGGGTGGGACGTTGGTATGGGATGAAATCAGAGATTTTTTCGACGATTTGCAAAATCGCGCAATTTCCATCAAGGAGCCGGTTCGTGCCTGATTTACATTTTGAAATTCGCGCCGCCGAAGCCCAAGCTTATGCCGCTGCGCCGACGTTGATTTTTAAACTCGAAATTACCAACGCCAATTCGCAGGAGTCGATTCATACCGTCGCGTTGCGCTGTCAGATTCAAATAGAAACCACGCAGCGTCGCTACAGCGCCACCGAGCAAGAACGGCTGCACGATTTATTTGATAAACCTTCGCGTTGGCATCAAACCCTCAGAACTTTGCTGTGGACGCATACCAGCGTGATTGCGCCGTCATTTACCGGCAGCGCATTGATTGATTTGCCGGTTCCCTGCACGTTCGATTTCAACGTGGCGGCGACCAAATATTTTGCCGGGCTTGAAAGCGGCGAGGTGCCGTTGGTTTTGCAATTCAGCGGCACGATTTTTTATGCCGGCGCAACCCACCCGTTACAGGTGGCGCAGATTCCCTGGAGCAAAGAGGCGAAATACCGACTGCCGATAAGCGTCTGGCAAGAGATGATGAATCTCTATTATCCGAACACGGCGTGGCTCAGTTTACGTCGCGATGTTTTTGACCGCTTATACCTGTACAAAATTGAGCGGGGATTGCCGACCTGGGAACAAACCTTAGAGCAGTTGTTGTCGGCATCCGCGCAGTCGCCAAAAAACGAAACCCCAGGGATGCAGGCGATAGAGACGGATGATAACGAAACGGTGCATTGATGAATTTTAAACAGGTGGAAAAAATTGCCGACGCGGTGCTTTATGAAGGCTATATTCTCTACCCGTATCGCGCTTCGGCGGTCAAGAATCAACAGCGTTTCAATTTCGGCGCGTTACTGCCCGAATCCTATTGCGAAGCGCAACGCGGCAGCGAACACTCAAGCCTGCAAACCGAATGTCTGGTGTTGAGCAAAGCGCACACCACGATTGCTATAAAAGTGCGCTTTCTGCATTTGATGGCGCGGGACATTTACCAACTTGCGGATGCCCCGATTGCGGATGCAAGTGATGACGGGGAGTTGGCGTCGGCGCTCGCAACAAAGTTGCAAGCAGTCGAGGCGCTGGAGGTTGACGGGCAGTTTTTTCAACGATGGCAAGAGGCAACGGAGCGCGAATTCAACGCGCCAAACCTTCAACTGGATGAACTCCTTGCCAAACCGCAGCAGTTGACTTTTTCGTTTCCGGCAAAGCTGGAGCGCGAACTGCTCAGGGATGCCAACCAGGCGGTTGTCGGGGCGGTGATTCGCACACAACAGACGATTGCAGGCACGATTGAATTGCAGGCGCAAGACACCGGATTGCCGGTTGATTCACCGGAACGTTTATGCAAACTCACGGTTCGCCTCCTCAACTTGACGCGCCTGGATGATGCCAATGGTAAAACCCGGGATGAAGCCTTGCTTTACGCGCTGGCTTCCGCGCATACGATTTTAGGCGTGCAGGGCGGCGAATTTGTTTCGCTGCTGGAACCGCCGGAAACCTTCAGCGAGGCGGTTGCCGATTGTCAAAACCTTGGCACCTATCCGGTGCTGGCGGGCGAAGCAGGCGCGCGCGCGGTGATGCTGTCATCGCCGATTATTCTTTATGACTATCCGCAAATCGCGCCGGAAAGCGACGGTGATTTGTTTGACGGAACCGAGATTGACGAAATTCTGTTGCTGAGAATTATGACGCTCACGGATGAAGAGAAACGCGAGATGCGCGCCGTGGATGAACGCGCGCGAAAAATTTTGGACAGGGTCGAAAGTTTGCCGCCCGAACAGTTGATGAAATTGCATGGCGCGCTGCGCGAACGAATTTGATTTGAGGTTCTCAACACCATGAACGAATTGGATTGGCATCTGCTTGAAGACAAACTGCCACTCGATAGCATTACAGTTGGCGGCGTCGAACTCAAAGCGGGCAATCGGGTGCGCCTCAGACCGCGCAAAGGCGGCGACATTTTTGATCTGGCGCTCGCGGGCAAGCTCGCGACCATCGAAGGCATCGAGCAGGATTATGAAAATAATATTCTGCTGGCAGTCGTCGTTGATGACGATCCGGGCAAAGATTTGGGAATGCTCAGGCAACCCGGTCACCGCTTCTTTTTTTCGCCGGAAGAGATTGAGCCACTCGTTTGAAGGGCATTTTTAAAGGTGAAGGCATGGAACAACCGCGCATCCTGATTGCCTGTATCGGCAACATTTTTCAAGGCGACGACGCTTTCGGTGTGGAAGTCGCCAAACAGCTCAGGCAACGCGAAATGCCTGATGCGGTGCGCGTGGTTGATTACGGGATTCGCGGTTTCGATTTGGCTTATGCATTGATGGATGGTTATGACGTGACCATCTTCGTTGATGCAACCATGCGCGGCAATGCGCCGGGAACGCTTTATGTGATTGAACCGGATTTACAGGAATTCGACGAATCAACCGAGCAGGGCTTGATGGTTGAACCTCACGGCATGAATCCCCTGAAGGTGTTGCGTATGGCGCATTCAATGGGCGCGCAGTTCAACAAATTGCTGGTGGTCGGTTGCGAACCGGCATCGCTTGGCGGCGAAGAAGGCGCGATGGGATTGAGCGCGCCGGTGCAGGCGGCAGTTGGTGAAGCCGTCAAGCTTCTTGAAGAACTTATCAAAGAGAATTTGTATGGTTGCTCATCACCTGAACGAAGTCAGCATTCGGCAAGCGGCAGGTCAAAATCATCAGGCGGTGAAGTTGGTTAAACCATGCCGATGTGAACGGTGGTTTGCACGGCTTTCTAAAGTTGATGAAGTGAATCGTTGAAGGTGTTTGGAAGCTATCGAAGCATTGATGTCTGCGGTCAATTCAACCGCTAACCTAATTTGATTCAAGATGCCCGCAATACCCTGCGGGAACTTTGCAAAGGAGCGCAACATGGAACACAACGGCAACAATTCGGAAAGCAAAGAAACGCTTTATTTGATGGGTGGTCTTGCCCTGATGGTTTTCGGTGCGGGTCTGGTGATTACGCATCCGGTTGTGCGTAAGACGGTGAGCGCGGGATTATCCGCCGTTTTGCCCGGATTACAGAACAAATTTCCGGTGGATTTGTCGGCTATCGGTCCCGATATTCAGAGATACTTCAAACTTCGAGAAATGTAATTTGTATAGAAAGGCTGAATCAATTGCATGAGTGAACGTGACGGCTCAGTAACTCGCTATAGGTTGGATGCTGCTCAAAGTAAATTCACGGTACAGGCATTTGCCACAGGCTTGCTCGCCGGGTTCGGGCATAATCCGACCATTGCCATCCGTAATTTTACGGGCGAAGCGCAATTCACCCCGGATAATCTGACCAACGCCTCGCTACAGTTAACGGTAAATATCGATTCTCTGAACTTGCTTGATGATGTCAAAGAAAAGGACAAGCAAGAGATCGAGCGCACGATGATGCATGATGTGCTTGAAGCCAGGCGCTTCCCTGAAATCATTTTTCAGAGCAAAGAAATTATGCTGACGCGCATTATTGAGGGGCGTTATAAAGCGAAAATTATCGGCGACGTGACCTTGCACGGCGTGACGCGCAGCGGCATCTGGGTGATTGCGCAGATTACCCTGAATGGCGATGGGTTGCGAGCAGTCGGTGATTTTACGTTAAGGCAGACCGATTTCAATATCAAACTGGTGTCGGTTGCAGCCGGCGCGTTGAAAGTTAAAGATGAAGTGAAATTCACTTTTGATCTCGTCGGGCATAAAGAAACCGCTTAGACATCGAAGCTGAGGTTGAGCAAGCTGAGTGAAGAACCTGAACAGCCAAGCTCCGGCAATCGCCGCCTGGCAAGCCTGGTTCTGGCTCTCGGTTTATCAAAGCCCGCTGAACCGACTGATTATAGAATTGGCGAGATTGAGGTAAACGAAGTGAAGTACATTTGGCAACAGCACAAAGGTGAATCATCAACCGGATAACGCCATGCATGAATTATCTATTGCAATGAGCATGATTGAGATGGCGACTCAGGAAGCGGCGCGTCAGGGCGCGGCGCGAGTCACCGCGCTTCATTTAAAACTGGGACAACTTTCAGGGGTGGTCAAAGAGGCGTTGTTATTTTCGTGGGAGGTCGCCTGCGTAGACACGCCGCTTGCCGGTTCACGACTGGTCATCGAAGACGCGCCCGTGGTGGTTTATTGTTCGCGGTGTCAACGCGAACGCCCCCTGGATTCGATTCAAAAATTTTTCTGTCCGGTTTGCCACGCGCCCGCACCCGAAATCCGGCAAGGCAAAGAACTCGAAGTCATCGCTTTGGAGGTTCAATAAATGAGCACTCCCCGTTTAGTTCAAGTCAGACAAAACGTCCTGAAACACAATGATGTTTTGGCGCGCGTGTTGCGCGAACGCCTCAACAAAGCCGGGGTGTTTGCCGTGAGCCTCGTATCAAGTCCGGGCGCGGGCAAAACCGCTTTTTTAGAGCAAACCCTCAAACAATTGCGTTCGACTTGCCGGGTTGCGGCGCTGGTGGGCGATTTGGCAACCGATAATGACGCGGCGCGGCTTGCGCGCGCTGAAGTGCCGGTCAAACAGATTACCACAGGCACGGTTTGCCATCTTGAAGCTGAGATGGTGGCGCGCGCTCTTGAGGGTTGGAATCTGAGTGAATTGGATTGTCTGTTTATTGAAAACGTCGGCAATCTGGTGTGCCCGTCGAGTTACGATCTCGGCGAAGCGTTGCGATTGGTCTTGATGTCGGTTACCGAAGGCGAAGATAAACCGCTCAAGTATCCAACCATTTTCAATACTGCGGATGTTGCCATCATCACCAAAATAGATTTGGCTGCGGCAGTCGAATTCGATGTGCAGGCGGCGCAGCAAAGCATTCAATCGGTTCACCCTGAGATGCCGATATTTGAATTGTCGGCAAAGACCGGACAGGGCATGCAGGAATGGCTCGATTTTCTTCACGCTCAGGTGCAGCGGTAAAAAATATCGACAAACGGCGACGGACGTCACGGAGGGTTTGAATTTATGTGTTTAGCGATACCGGGAAAAATCATCGAACTGGTTGACGAAGAAAATCAAATTGCCAAAGTCGAAGTCGGCGGCGTGCGCCGCAATGTCAACACCGGTTTGCTCGATGAGGTTCACATCGGCGATTACGTGTTGATTCACGTTGGTTTTGCCATGAGCAAAGTAGATGAGCAGGAAGCTCAGGAAACGTTGCGGTTGCTGGAGGAACTCGGCTCTTATCAAGATGAGTTCGAGCAGTTCAGCGCCACTTTAGAGTAGCGCACTTGCGGTTGCGTTGAACCTCTAACGGCGACCGCATTTCAACAGTTCGCGACAAATCGCCGTCCCAAAATTTTTTTGAATTGCAACCGCAAATCAGCAACAGACAAATGACCAAAAGCCTTGAAGATTTTTCACGCGCCTTCTATCCCTTCCTGCATGACGAAGAGAAAAAGCCGCAGGAGTTGATGGCAGCCTTGCGCTTTTCTCTCAGTGAAAAAGCGCGTGAGAGCGTCGCCGTCAAAGAACAATTTTTTGCGAACAATCAGGATGCGATACTGGCAGCTTCGCTGGCTCTGGCTAAAGCGTTTTATCACGGGCGCAAATTGCTGGTGTGCGGCAATGGCGGTTCGGCAACCGACGCCGAGCATATCGCGGTTGAGTTTATGCACCCCATCACGGTCGGGCGCAAAGCGCTGCCGGCAATCTGTTTGAATAACGATATGGCGATGGTCACGGCGGTGGCGAATGATGTGGGGTTTGCGGATGTTTTCGCCCGGCAACTTATCGCACTTGGCAAACCGGGCGATGTGTTGCTGGGGCTTTCAACCAGTGGCAATTCCGAGAATCTGCTGCACGCTTTTCTAACGGCGCGCCGTTTGAAACTCATCACTATGGCGTTTGCCGGAGGCGATGGCGGTCGGGTGGCGGCGCTGCGCGAGGAAGGTTTGCTCAATTACTGCTTGACGGTTCCGACTTCCAGCATTCATCGCATTCAGGAAACCCACGTCGCGCTTTACCATGTGATGTGGGACATGGTGCATACCTTCCTCGAACACAAATCGCTGATTGCAGATTGACGGAGGCAAATAATGAAATTCATAGATGAATATCGGCAAAGCGAATTGGCGCGCGTGTTGGCGAATAAAATTTCCCGTTTGACGACCCAACCGCTCAAACTGATGGAAGTCTGCGGCGGGCACACGCACACAATTTTCAAATATGGGATAGAAGATTTATTGCCTGCCAACATTGAAATGATTCACGGTCCCGGTTGCCCGGTCTGTGTCATCCCGACCGGTCGCGTCGATGATGCGATTGCCATCGCCCAGCAAGCGGAGGTGATATTTACCACCTTTGGCGATGCCATGCGGGTGCCGGGTTCAAAAACCAGTTTGCTCAACGCCAAAGCCGCTGGCGCAGATGTGCGCATGGTTTATTCGCCGCTTGATGCCTTGAAACTCGCCCGCAAAAATCCTGACCGTCAGGTGGTCTTTTTCGCGCTCGGTTTTGAAACCACTTCCCCGTCAACGGCATTGACGGTTTTGCAAGCCGCCAAAGACGGCATCGAAAATTTCAGCATCTTCTGCAATCACATCATGATTGTTCCGGCGCTGAAAGCTATGCTCGATTCGCCGGATTTGCAACTTGATGGGTTTGTCGGTCCCGGGCATGTGAGCACGGTTATCGGCACGCGCTGTTATGATTTCGTGCCGCAACACTATGGCAAACCGCTGGTCGTCACGGGTTTTGAACCGCTCGATATTCTGCAATCGGTTTATATGATTGTCACCCAAATCGTTCAGGGACGCGCCGAAATCGAAAATCAATACGGGCGGGTCGTCGAACGCAACGGCAATCAGCGGGCTTTGGAAGCTTTGTTTGAAGTCTTCGACGCCCGCGATTATTTCGAGTGGCGGGGACTCGGTTCCATCGCCCATAGCGGTATGAAATTGCGCCATCAATACGCGAAGTTTGATGCCGAATTGAAATTCAGCGTACCGGGTTTGCGGGTTGCCGACCCGAAAGCCTGTCAGTGCGGCGAGATTTTAAAAGGCGTCAAAAAACCCTGGGAGTGCAAAGTATTTGGAACCGCGTGCACGCCGGAAACCCCGATTGGTTCCTGCATGGTATCAAGTGAGGGCGCGTGCGCGGCTTATTACAATTTCGGCAGGCTCTCGAAAATCGCCGAGCGTGCAAACACGCAACCGGTTGCTGCGAGGATTTGAAATGCCCACAGAATTTATATCATCGCCACTTTTTGAGCGCGTCGAACGGGCGCGGCGCAGAAAACCAAAAATCAAAGACACCCATATTACTCTGGCGCACGGCAGCGGCGGACGCGCCATGCATGAATTGATTGAAGGGCTTTTCCTCGATTATTTGAAAAACCCCTTGCTTGAAAAGCTTGAAGACCAGGCAGTTTTTGAAATCCCTCAGCATTCGTCAAAATTGAACGGCAACGGAAATCAGGGCGCGACGCGGCTGGCATTTACAACCGATTCATATGTGGTTGACCCGATCTTTTTTCGCGGCGGCGACATCGGCAAACTTGCAGTTCACGGCACGGTCAACGACCTGGCAATGAGCGGCGCGCGTCCGGTTTATCTTTCGGCAGGGTTTATTATCGAAGAAGGCTTTGCAGTTGACGACCTCAAACAGGTTCTCGCTTCGATGCGCGATGCGGCGCATGAAGCCGGTGTTGACATCGTCACCGGCGATACCAAAGTTGTGCAAAAAGGCAGCGCCGACAAACTCTTCATCAACACCTCGGGCATCGGAGTGATTGAACATCCGGTCGATATTTCCGTTTCACGCGCCGCGACCGGCGATAAAGTAATCGTCAGCGGCAGCATCGGCGACCACGGCACCACGATACTGATTGCCCGTGGCGAACTCGAACTTGAAACCGACATTGCAAGCGATTCCGCGCCGCTTAATTCACTCGTAAGCGATATGCTTGATGAAGCGGCGCAAGGTTCGCGGTTGGATGGAATTCATGTTTTACGCGACCCGACGCGCGGCGGTGTGGCAACCACATTGAATGAAATTGCTCTTGGTTCCGAACGCTACATTGAAATTTATGAAAGCCGGATTCCGGTGCGTGAAGAAGTAAAAGGAGCGTGTGAAATTTTAGGACTGGATGCGCTCTATGTTGCCAACGAAGGCAAGTTGATAGCGGTGGTTGCCGATGATATTGCCGAAGCGTTGGTGGCGCGAATGCGGAAAAATATTTATGGGCGCGATGCCTGCATCATCGGCGAAGTCAAAGCCGAACCGCAAGGCATCGTTTCAATGGTCACCGGATTTGGCGGCACACGCATTGTAGATATGCTGGTCGGCGAACAACTGCCGCGCATTTGTTGACGGAGTGGTCGCAGATAAAAGTTGATGCCGCGTCAACCATTAAAAGAGATTGATGAAAAGTTATCTTGCGGGTTGATAAATACAGGCTTAAATCATTCGCACGGTTTCATCGAGGCTGCGCGCGGCGTGTTCGAGATGCGCAGTCGCATGGGCATGAATGGTTTCAACATGACGCCAGCGAATGCCATGCACGCGGCGCAGGATTTTAATTTTCAAATGCGCCACTTCGCTGTTGATGCAATAGAGCGGCTCGCCATCCGGGTCAACATATTTCACCTGCAACATATCTTTCAAACGACATTGCGCCGTGCCTTTGATATAAACCCTGGGATTGAGCGCGGCAAAATGCCAATAGCCGATGCCCAGTTCATGCTGCCATTGTTCGGTAAACCGCATGCGTGTGAAATGATGTTCTTCGTCGTGATGACGCAGATAAAGCGAAAGCAGCGGCGCAAGCGTCCGTCCTGCGCGACGCGGACGCGCCGATAGACCTTCAAAGACTGTGCCTTCGTTTTTTTCAAAAGCGTTGGCGTGCACCCACACCCATTCATCAACGTGTTTGCTGCCCCAGAGATGGGTCTGACAACCGGGTTCATCATCAATTAAAATCGCTTCACCATCAACATAGATGACGCCGCTAAAGCGGGTATCGAGATTGGGGGAACAGACGAATGATGACGGGCGCACAATCGTCGTCAGGCTTTTCGGCACATGATAGTAGGTCGTTTCATTGGGAGTGAATCGCAAATCCCAGGCTATCGTGTGTTCGCCGTTTTCAACCCGACCGCTCGCGCCTGACGAGGTGAGCGTGGCTTCTTCGATGCGCAATTTGAATTGCTCTTTTTCGGTGTCGAACAAATCAATCGCATGAGTTTGCACCATACCGAAATTCTTTTCGGGATGCTGGCGGTCAAAAACCGTCGCCCAGAGTTCGGCGTGTGGCAGTTGCCCGCTATGCCCAATGGTCACGAAGGGGTCTTGCGCGAGGTGCGGGACTTCGATGGTGTAGCGAAACCAGAAGCCGCGCCCGGTCGAGCGTTGATTGAAAGTTAAAAACCAGACTTCGTAATGTCCGGCGCTTTTACCGTCCCAACGACAACGATTCGCCGCAGCCTCTGCTGCACCACTCCTTGCCGGATTGACACTGACCGCCATATGCAAAAGTCCTGTTTGAATTTCGTTTTGCGAGGGTTCTGATACTAACTCGGAACCGATTAAGGGTGACTTGACAACCAGACATTAACACCGCTTTGACTGGTTGGACAAACGCTTTTTGCTTTTGAAAAAGGATGTATTGAAGTCCCCTCAATGATTGGGCGGCTGGTCTCAGTCCGGTTTTATGATTAATGGGAATGACGGAAAATCACTGTACGACTGATCAAGGTTGGCTTCCCGGCGGATACTGCGGATCGAGCGGATCAAAACGGATAGATTCATACAGGTTTTATCAACCCTGAATCGGCTTTATCGGTTTTCAAAATCCGCTTGAATCCGCAGTATCCGCCGCATCCGCTGGGAAATTCACTTTAAAAATTCGCCCGGTCTTTTTCCGTAAGCGCATTGACTGCTCAACCATTGGTTCTCGATCTCACTTAAACCACCTGCACTTCGCGTTGTTCAAAGAGATGATCTAACCACAGCGAAGTCAGTTTCTCCGATGTCGAGTTTTGTCTCAAGCGTTGATGCAGGAAACTGAAATCAACGCGGTCAAGGTCCTGGTCTTGATTCAAACAGCTAAACACAAACGATTCTTTACCGCTCACCGGGTCAATGTGGCGTTGCAGACATTGCGAGCAGACCTCTTTCATCATGCATTGCATCGGCGAGTTGATTGAACCGATGCCCACATGCGTGGGATTTAACACATCGGCTAAAATCGTGTGTCGCGCTTGACGAACTGCTGCCATCATTCTGTCCGAACCGATGCAAATCAATCGCTCAACCGCCTGCAACGGAATCGGCACTTCGCCGAGTTCCCCGCGCGCATAACGATTCATCGCCTGCACGATATTGCCGACGACGCTGCGATCCTGCGGACGATGCGCAGGGATGGCTTCGCCTTCATCAACGCTCCAGATGACAATATCGCAAGCCTCTTCGATGGCGCGACGTTTGAACATATCTTTGCCGCGTTTGTAACCGGCGAAATAGATGACGCGATTGCCACGGGCTTTTAACGCTGCGGCAATCGAAAACAGCACAGCGTTGCCGAGTCCGCCGCCTGCCAGCAACACCGTTTGATTTTCCGGTATTTCAGTAGGCGTGCCTGTGGGTCCCATCAAGACAATTTCTTCGCCGGGTTCAAGCATCGCGCAAAGCCTGGACGAACCGCCCATTTCCAAAACGATTAATGAAATCAAGCCGCGTTCGGGGTCTGTCCACGCACCGGTGAGCGCCAGAGCTTCCATAGTCAAGCGAATGCCTTCGACCTCTTCGGCGGCGCTTTCGTAATTTTGCAAACGATAAAATTGACCGGGTTCAAAATTACGCGCAGCCATCGGCGCGCGGGCAATCACTTCGACAATGTTTTCGCCGAGGCGGATGGCATCCACGACCTGCGCGCGCAAGCCATCTTCCAACACTTCGGCAAACCGCACCCAGGCATTTTCACGCTCGGCTTGCTCTTCCAGAGTCTGTTCGGCAACTTCGCGCTCGAACAATTTCTTCACGTCCTGATAACCGTGTCTTGCCGAAGCCATCGCTTTCACGACGTTACCGGCAAACACCGGATGCGCGTCGCCATAAAATGAAATGAACCGACCGTTGTTTTGATACGAACTGAGAAAGCCAATGTCATTGCCGGTGACGCGCTCAAGTTCAAACTTGCCATCAACGGTTTCCACAGCGCGATGCATCGCGAAACATTTGCTCCTTTCATCAATGATAAAGGTGCCGGGATGCTCTTTTTCATAAACCGTATTCGGATTGGTTCCGGCGGCAATCATAATCGCCCGCGCCGGAAATTCGACCTTCTCGCCGGTGTCAGCCCATTTGCCGTCAACCAGCGTCTGGCGTGTGCAGACCAACGCTTTGGCGTGTCCGTAATCATCGAGCAAACATGCCGCAGGACTCATGCATTCGGTAAAGCCTATGCCTTCTTCGAGCGCCTTGATGACCTCTTCGTGATTCAAACGATAGGCGGGCGAATCCTGCAACCGTTTGCGATAAACAATGGTCACGCCGCCCCACAAGCGCACCAGTCTCGCAAAATCCGCAGGGCGACCGGCAGCCGCAGCCGCTGCGCGTTCGGTCTGCACCATGCGCCCATGCGCGAGAAAAGTGTGTACACGTTCGGTCTCTTCTTTATCGAGTTTCGCCCAGATGGCTTCTTCACCGATGCGACGGCGCAAACGCTCGAAGCGTTCCAGAACTTTTTCAACTTGTGTGACATAGTAAGCCTGCAATTCGGTCGCCGTATCAATTGCTGTAAGTCCGCCGCCGATGACTACCGCTGGCAGTTCAACTTCGAGATTGGTTAGCGAATTTTTACGAAATGCGCCCTGCCCTTGCAGTCCCATCAGAAAATCGGAAGCCATACGCACGCCACGCGACAGGTTATTTTCCATTGGCACCAAGGTCGGGCGACCCGCGCCCGCGGCAATCGCGATGTGGTCGAACCCTGAATTCCACGCATCTTCAATAGTCATCGTGCCGCCAAATCGCACGCCATCCATCAAGCGGAATTTTTTGCGCCGCATCAACAGAATGTAATTAATATCGAGGAAATTTTTATCCCAGCGCACCGTGATGCCATATTCGGCAACGCCGCCAAAGCCGACGGTTGGGCGTTCCGATAGCGGGCCTAGAATTTCTTTAATATCGCGAATCGGTTGCGGCACGCGGCGTTTTGCGCCTCGCAGTTGCAATGCCAGCGGTTCGACCTTCAAGCCTTCGATACCGACGACGCCGAAGCCTTCGTTAAGCAGATGATGCGCCAGCGTATAACCGGCAGGTCCCATGCCAACGACCAAAATATTTTTGCCGTTGTAACGCAATGGGTAAGGTCTTCGCGCATTGAGCGGATTCCAGCGCGCCAGGAGCGAAATAATCTCGAAGCCATACGAAAGATGCAATACTTCTGTGAGAATGCCGGTTTCGATTTGCGGAATGTTCACCGGGTCTTGCTTTTGAAAGATGCACGATTTCATGCAGTCATTGCAGATGCGATGACCCGTTCCGGCAAGCATCGGATTATCAATCATAATTACCGCAAGCGCGCCAATCGGATGCCCGTTTTTATAGAGGGCAATCATCTCCGATATTTTTTCATCGAGCGGACAGCCTTCGAGTTTGATGCCCAAAGGGTTGCGTTGTACCGCGCCGTCTTTGGCAAGCAGCCCTGTCGAACAGGAATCTTTGCCGCGTTCGTGACAGGTCAAACAGTAGTGTGATTCGCGCAGGTTTTCGCGCGGGGTGAACCGTTCATCGGTTAAATTGAATCCGTCACGATGGCGGCGCGTATCGTGCGGACCCATGAAAAATTCGGGAAGGTCAGGGCGCGGGTGAATGCGCGGCACCAGTTCCGTGTATTCGGTTTTGTGCGGAACCTGAAAACTGACGATTTGGGCGCGGCGTTCGGCGAGGCTTGGATGAAAGGCGAGCGCCTGAATCCACGTTTCGACATGCGTAAAACGCTCTTGCGCCGCAGCTTTTTCTTCCGGGTTTTCGCTGGTTTTGATGATGTCCTGCAAGGTCATGCAGACGACTGCCAGTTCGCGTTCGGAATCGGCGGTCAATGACACATCGAGCATCATCTCATCAACAATTTTTCTAAAGGTGAATTCCACTTCGACCGGGTCAATTTCGGCGATGGCTTCGAGGGTTGGCGGATTTTTAAAAATCCGTCTTTCCAGATAATCGCGTTTCCAGCGAAATAATACCTGTTCGTTGCGCACCCGTTCACAAAGCCCCTGGTAATCATTTTCGATTTTGAACAACTGCGCAATAAAGCTGCCCAGATAGGGCGCGATACGCATCAAGAGTTCCGATTCCTGAAGCCGCGTACAATTTTTTCCGCCGGTGTCGCGATACTGTTTAAATTCGGCGGCTAGTCCACTGTCGCCTTGCTCCAGGTAATGAAAAAACGTGCGGTCGAGCGCTTCGAGCCGCCGCACGCGGTTAAGGTCAGCATATTTGAAACCGGGTATCCCCAGTTGTAAGTTCCACGCCCGCGCTTCACCACGGGTATTTTCGGATAAATGTTTTAATGCCATTGGCGTCCCCAGTATGAATGATATGAATTTAAAGCCTATTGCTCGATTTCACTTTACCACGCGGTTTTTGTTCGCAAAAGTATAACGCTCTCGCGCCCGGCGTTTTCCCGTCGTCGCCTTGACCTGTTCAAATTATCTTAATTGAACTGAGCATTGACGCGCGGTTAAGCCAGCCTAGATAATTAGCGATTAAATTTTTACCCGAGGTTTTGCGTGGCGAAATCAAATACCCATCTGGAAATTGAAGTCAAACTGGCATGTGATTCGGTTGACGCGCTTCGCAACGCCGGACTTGACCTGAGCATCGTAAAACCGCGCTATTTTGAAGACAACTGGCTTTTCGATTTTGCCGACCAGCGATTATTCAAAACCGGCGCGGCATTGCGCGTGCGCAAAGTGGAAAATCAAGGGCTGGTCACTTATAAAGGCATCGTGATGAACAGCGCCACCTCGCCGCTCAAAGTTCGCGAAGAGATTGAAACCGAAGTTGCCCAGCCTGAACACCTGGCAACCTTATTTGAACGTCTGGGTTTGCATCGCTCATTTCGTTATCAAAAATATCGCACCGATTATCGCGTCAAACTCGCCGATAAATTCGTCAGCGTTACTTTTGACGAAACGCCGATGGGCAATTTCATCGAAATCGAAGGCGATGAAACCGAAGTATTAGCTGTGATGCAGGCGGCAGGTTTTCGCGCCGAAGACATCATCCGCGAAAGCTACCCTGAACTTCAGGTCAAACGTTGTCGCGAGATAGGCATACCAGTTAAAGATTTAGTTTTTTGAAGGATTCAGGATTCAGAGAGATACTTTTTGAAATCCTGAATCCTGAATCCTGAATCCTCGAATTATGAAAGCAATGATACTCGCAGCAGGATTTGGCAATCGCTTGTGGCCCTTGACACAAGACCGCGCCAAGCCTGCTATTCCCTTTCTCGGTCGCCCGTTAATCGCCCATTCGGTCGAACTGCTCAAACACGCAGGCATCACCGACATCACCGTCAATTTACATTATCAGGGTGAGTCGATTAAAAAGGCTCTCGGTGATGGTTCCCGGTTTGGCGTCAACCTTGATTACTCCGAAGAAGCCGAGATACTCGGCACCGCAGGCGGCATTGATAAAGTTCGCGAAAAATTCCTGGACGATGATTTCGTCGTCATCAACGGAAAAATTGTCACCGACGTTGATTTGCAATCGGCAATCCGCGCCCATCGCGAACGCCAAGCGATTGCCACACTGGTATTGAAAGAAAATGTGGCGCGCGAACGCTTCAGCATCATCGAAGTTGATGAGCGCAATTATATTTCGCGGTTTGCGGGATTTCCGCAAGCGGTTGCCACCGCCGCCGATTCGCAAAGCGGTGCGACTTCACCGGTTGAACCCGCGCCGTTGATGTTCGTCAGTATTCACATTCTTTCGCCGCGAATTTTCAATTACATTCCGCGCCACGGCTTTTCCGATACGGTGATGGATGTTTATCCGGCGGCAATGCGCGCCGCCGAAGCCGTCATCGGTCACATCGCCACAGGTCACTGGTATGAATTCAGCACCCTGACGCGCTATCTGGAACTGAGCCTCGCGCTGCTGCATAAAGATGGAAAACACATGGTGCAGGGCGCGAATTGCCAAATTGCCGACAGCGCCAGAGTCAGCGATTCGATTTTATGGGATAACGTTACAGTCGAAGCCGGTGCGCGTGTGCAGCAGGCGGTGTTAGCCGAAGGTGTGCGAATTCCTGCTGGCGCGCACATCGAACGCGCCGTGGTGGTGCGTCGCGAAATCATCAATCGCGGTGTTGAAGAACGCCAGCGCCTTGAAATTGCCAACATCGAAGAGGCGGGCGAAAATATCATTGTTCATCTGAAATAAGCGTAAGTTGAATTTTCATTATGACAGCAGAACCCTCAATCCCCCTTTCTGAAACAGTCATCGGGTTAATTGCCCGGTCGCTACAAGCAACGCCTGAGCGTGTAAGCGTCGAGCGCGTCACGGGCGACGCTTCGACCCGCGCCTATTTCCGCGCCCGCGCAAACGAACAAAGCCTCATTATCGCGCTTTACGGTTCGCCATTCGATGAACGATTGAGCGGCGCAGAACGGCTCACCCTGCTGGAGATGGATAACCCTTCGGCGCGACTGGCGTTTGCCAGCGACCCCATCGCTTACCTCGAAGCCACGGCGCTTTTCCTCGAAGCCCAATTGCCGGTGCCGAAAATCATCGGCGTATCGGGCGAAAATCGCGTGATTTTTATTGAAGATGTCGGCGATGCCCGGTTGCAGGATTGGATGCAGAATCGTTCAATCAGTGGAGTGCGTGAAGCCTACCAGCGCGCCATGCAACTCATCGTCAAAATTCAGGAAGCCACGGAACTCACCAAACAATCGGGTGTCATTTGCTCTGAGCTTGCCTTCGATGAAGCGAAGTTGAAATGGGAATTGGGATTTTTCTTTGTTAATTTCGTCAACAAGTATTTGAACCTGAAACTCGATGCCGCAACATCAATGGCGATTCAACAGGATTTTAAAACCCTCTGCGCAGACCTTGCGGCGCGTCCACGGGTGCTCACTCATCGCGATTATCATACGCGCAACCTGATGATGAAGGACGGCGAGATGTTTATCATTGACCATCAGGATGCGCGCATGGGTCCTGCGAGTTACGATGTCGCATCATTTCTGAGCGACCCTTACGCGGCAATTGATGAAGCGATAAAGAACGACATGCTCGACTATTTTATTGATTTGAAATCAAGCTCGAGCCAGCCGCTCGCAAGCCTTGAGGCGTTTCGCGAAGAGTTGCACCTGATGACCGTGCAACGCATGGTCAAAGCCATCGGCACTTATGCCTATCAGGCGGCGGTGATGAAAAATGAAATCTATGTTTCATACATTGCGCCCGCCGCCCGTGCCGCACTTGATTCAATGCATACCTTACAACGCTTTGAACCGTTAAGCGCGCTGCTTGAAAAGGCTTTGTGAAATACGGCTTTGGTGTTTCGACACCGGCTATTTAATTTTTTTCAATTCCTCAAGCAAGGTGTCATCTAGCGGTCGCACTTTGTAATCACTCGCCACATATGACCAGCGCACGATGCCACGCTTGTCTAATATGAATACGGCGGCGGTGGAAATTTTTCCGCCGGGGTCGAGAATCGAATAAGTGTCGATGATTTTGTGCCCTTCGTCTGAAAGAATCGGGTAAGGGATTTTAAGCTGTTCTGCCATCTTCTGGCTTTTATCGGGTGAGTCAACGCTGATGGCAAGCACGTCTGCGCCTGCGCTTTTGAATTTCTCATAATTGGTAGCCAAACTGGCTAGTTGTTTTCGACAATAAGGTCACCAGTAACCTCTATAAAAAACCAGCACGAGATTGGATTTTCCCGCGTAATCTTTAAGCGCCACCGGTTTGCCGGTGTGCGCAGGTAAATTAAATTCAGGCGCGCGATCACCTACCTTTGGCGTTTCTGCGAATGCAATGAGCGCCAGCAACAGCGTGAGCGTGCCTGTTTTGATTATTTTCAACATGACCTTTCTCCAAAATGAATTTCAGATATTGTTGGGGTGTGGGCTTCAACCTTTTAAGCGACAAAATTCAGTGGTGTTGGCTTTGGCTTCCTGCATTGAATTTTGCCGAAGGGAATCCCCGTTGATTAAATGCCTGCGACGGGCGATTTTATTCCAACCCGTAAAAATAAAAACAGCCACGCCGGTTTTACGACGTGACTGTTGAATCTTCCAAAAGCGTTTTAATTCGATTAACCGCGCTCGTCAATCGGCGTATAGGTCAAATCCATTGCCCCGACGTATTCGGCGCGCGGACGAATCAAACGATTACTCGCGTATTGTTCAAGGATGTGCGCCGTCCAGCCCGAAATCCGACTGCAAGCAAAAATCGGGGTGAACAAATCGGTCGGAATGCCAAGCGAATAATAGGTCGACGCCGAATAAAAATCGACATTGGCATAAAGCCCTTTTTCGCGCATCACCACTTCTTCCATCTTGCGCGACATTTCATACCAACGCGATTCGCCGGTCTGTTGCGCGAGTTCGCCCGACATCTTCTTCAAATGTGTGGCGCGCGGGTCTGTGGTTTTATAGACGCGATGCCCGAAGCCCATGATTTTTTTCTTTTGGGCGAAAGCATTCAATGTCCAGGCTTCGACGTTATCGACCGTGCCGATTTCCAGAAGGTTTTTAATCACCCCTTCGTTTGCGCCGCCATGCAAAGGACCTTTGAGGGTGCCGATTGCCGAAACCACTGCCGAATACATATCCGAAAGCGTCGCCGCCGTGACGCGCGCTGCAAAGGTCGAGGCATTCAATTCGTGGTCGGCGTGCAGGATGAACGCGACATCCATGGTGCGCGTTGCCACGTCATCAGGCTGAGTGCCGTTCAAGGTGTAGAGGAAATTGCCCGCCACCGATAAATCTTCGCGTGGCGCAACCGGTTCCAAGCCGTTACGCAAACGTTGAAAGGTGGTGACGATGGTCGGAAATTTCGCGGTCAGGCGAATGGCTTTGCGCAGATTGGCTTCGCGCGACATATCCTGCCCGTCAGAATCGTAAAGCGCCAAGGCAGAGACCACCGTGCGCAACATATCCATCGGGTTGATGCCTGCGGGAAGTGAACGAATCAAATCAACAATCTCACGGGGAAGCGCCGCTTCTTTTTTGAGTTGTGATGTGAGTTCTTCGAGTTCGGGTGCGGTAGGGAGTTTGGTGTTCCAGAGCAGATAGATGACTTCTTCAAAGGTTGAGCGTTGTGCGAGGTCGTGAATGTTGTAACCGCTGTAAATCAGTTTTCCGATTAATCCATCAACCGTGCTGATAACTGATGAAGCGGCGACAATGCCTTCGAGACCAGCCTTCGCGGCATTGGCTTCACTCGACATTTAGATTTTCCTTTCACTGAGGTGTTCATTGAATCCTGAATATTTTTCAGATATTCAAGAATAGGCAACGCTTAGAAGCGTGTCAACGAAGAGTAAAAACAAGCTTGAAAAAATCGTTACTCGTTGACCGAATGCTAACGGTTTCGTTGGTTGCAAGCGCGCTTGCCCGAAAAAATTGTCCATTTGGATGAGACCGACGGAGCCGAAAAGCTGGCGAAGCGCATTTGCCCGACCCGTTTTTTTTTGCTCAATCCGGGGATAAAATTTCATCTTCCGGTCGTGAGCCACTGACTTGCTGAAAGAGAACCGAATCCCCTATTTATCTTGATGAGTTCAGGAATAAAAAACGGACGGAGTTCAGTTGGCATTCAATTTATCGAGCATCTCTTTCGCATGCGTCGCGGTTTCACCCACAGGCGTGACGGCAAGATACAATTTCAACTCCCGCGCCGCTTCTTCGCGTCTGCCGGTTTTTAAATAGATATGCGCGAAATAATAATGGGCAATGGCAAACTCATTGCCGCCTAAAAGCAATGCCCGCACCAACTCTTTTTCCGCCACCGGCAAATCATCTATATCGAGCGCGGCAATGCCTAAAAAAAGATGCGCCGCTGCATTCGCGCTATTGGCAGCAATCGCCTGACTCAGATGGTCAATCGCTTCCGCATAGCGTTTCTGTTCGACCCGCACAATGCCTAAATTTAAACGGGCGCTAAAGAATTTCGGGTCTTGTTCCAGTATGGCATCGAACTGTTCGGCGGCTTCGTCGAAACGTTTGAGCTTGAGGTATTGCACACCGAGGTCATTACGCGCCGCCAGATAATTCTCATAAAGCGCAATCGCTTCTTTGAAATAGGCAATCGCCTCCGGCGCGGCATTTTTCTTTACGCTCTTGATTCCCAGATCATAAGCTTTTCTGGCAGCCAGTGGAATCGCGCTGTCAGCAACTTTTGCCGATACGACTTCCCCGCGTTTCTCTTTTACGGTAGGCGCATTTTTTTCCGCCAACGTGATAATGACAAAAGCCTGTTCGCCAGGGTTTAAATGGATTCGTCGAGTGACCGGTTCATAAATTTTTTCATCACCGATGGCCTGCACTACATAATTGCCTTCGAGCAGATTAGTGAAATTAAATTCGCCGGTTTTATTGGTGTAAAGCGTCACCAGCGGGGCTTCAGGTTTACTGAGAATGATTTTGACGCTGGCGCTCATGGTTACGCCGGTCGCCAGCACCAGGCGACCCGAAATCGTTGCTGACCCGGTATCAGAATAAGGCACGCCGTTTTGACCGGGGATTCGCTGCGCCTGAACAGGTGTCGCCATAGCGATTATGCAAATAGCGAAAATGAAAACGTGAAAGCTGAGTTGGGCTTTCATATCGACTCCTTTTTCAAGGGCGCGTGTAGTTAAAGGCTTCTGAAAGTGTACCGTCCGCGTTCCGCACTTGCAATATCACGGTTTGCCCCGGAGAGATTTTCTTTGCCAGTTTCTTGCCGATTAACAGGTTGGCGTTTTGTTCGTCATACAAGGTCTTCTGTTGTTCATCATTCATGAAAATCTTTGCGCCGCTGTCGAAATTTTCACCGCTTACGCGCAGGTCTTTTTTTTTAACCGTCACATTGATGATTTTCGGGCGCGTGCTGTCGCTGTCCGCATAAACGCGCACATAATCGACCGTCATTGATTGCGGAAAAACCGTGGTGTCGTCGGGGTTGCCGGGAAAATTGCCGCCGATGGCGATGTTCAAAATCATGAAGAACGGATGGTCAAATACCCAGCGATTGCCTGCCGCAACATCATTGGCGGTTTTCGTATGATAGAGATTGCCATCTACGTAAAAACGAATCGTCGTGGGAAACCATTCGACCGCGAAAGTGTGAAAGTCATCGGAAAATTTTTGCCCGCCTGCAAGGGTGTAAATGCCTGTCAGGGGATTGGCGCCCGAATAACCCGGGCCGTGCAAAGAGCCGTGATTGATGGATGGCTCCTTGCCGATGTTTTCCATAATGTCAATTTCACCGCAACGCGGCCAACCGTTCGCATCAAGGTCATTGCCAAGCATCCAGAATGCCGGCCAGATGCCTTGTCCATAAGGCACTTTAATGCGCGCTTCAAATTTGCCGTAGCGTTGCTCGAATTTGCCTTTCGTCAGCAATCGCGCCGAGGTGTATTCGCGCGTCACGCCGTCCGCGCCGGTGTAGCGTTCTTTGAGGGTTTTGATAACCAGATTGCCTTGCCCATCAAGATAGGCATTTGCCAGACGGTTGGTGTAATACTGCAATTCATTGTTGCCCCACCCGTTGCCGCCTATGTCATAGCCCCACTTCGCCGAATTGGGCGCGGTGCCCGTTTCGCCGTCAAATTCATCCGCCCAGGTGAGCGTCCAGTTTTGCGCGGTGCTGGAACTCGCCAATGCACAAATCAATAATAAACCGCCGAGAATTCCCAAAAAACTTTTACCCATGAGAGTGATTCGCTTTCGCTTACAAAGCTCTTTCCAATATTGGGGGATTGGCTAACACGGCGCGATAGACGCGCGCCACGCCGCCCATCACGGTGGCATCGAAACCGTATTTGGCGACCACCAGTTTGACTTTCTCTTCCGTCCAATGTAAAGCGCGTTTGTGCAATTCCTCATTGATGCGCGGCAGCAAAAATTCACCCGCGAGACTGAGAATGCCGCCAAAAACCACCAGGCTGGGATTGAGCACATTGATTAGCGAAGCGATGCCGGTGCCGAGATATTTGCCGACTTTATCGAGCGCCACAAGCGCCGCCCGGTCGCCTCTGCGCGCTGCGTCAACCACCATCTCGACAGTTAAATGGTCGAGTTTGCCTTTGGTTTGCGCCGGCAGCGAACTCGTCGAACCGGCTTTAATCGCTTCTTTGATATAACGAAAGAGCGCAAATTGCGACACCTGAGTTTCCCAGCAACCGCGATTGCCACACATACAGGATTCGCCTTCCGGGTTCATGGTCATATGACCGAATTCGCCTGCAAACCCCGATGCGCCGTTATACAAATGACCTTCGATAACCATGCCGCCGCCAAGTCCCACGCCGGCGCTGACGTACAGCACTTCGCTGTAGCCTTCTGCCGCGCCGAAATATTGTTCACCGAGCGCCGCCAGCGTCGCTTCATTTTCCACAATAATCCGGGTGTCGAATGATTTGCGCAGCCAATCCCTGAGCGGCACATCCTTCCAGCCGAGATTGGGCGCAAAGAGTAAATTGCCGCTTTGCCCATCAACCAATCCGGGAACCCCGAGCGCCAGACCAAGCAGCGGGTAACCTTTTTTATTGCCAATGGCGATGGCTTCTTTTAAGAGTTTGAGCAGGCGTTCAAGAATGGCGGTTTGGCTGAGCGTCGGGCTGATGCTTTCGCGTTTTTTCCAGATGATTTCGGTAGCAAAATCTGTCGTGACTGCCGAGAGAAAATCGCCGCCAAGTTCGGCGCTCACAATCGCACCGCGAGCCGGATTGATGTCGAGCATCACCGAGCGTCGCCCGATGCCTTTGGGAGAACTGATGCCGATTTCCTGAACGAAATGGTTATCCATCAATTCGGTTATCAAACTCGACACCGTGGTTTTATTCAGTCCGGTCATTTTGGCAAGGTCGGCGCGCGAAATCGGCGCTTTGTCATGCAGATGATGCATAATCCCTGAAAGATTTTTTTGTCGTAGCAACCCTTGATTACCAGTTTGAAAATTATCAGCGAACACCCCGCGAGTGATTTCTCTCGCAGCTTTTAGGTAAGATTTCATGTCGTTTGTTCCCTTGCCCGCGCTTTGATTTCCCGTACGGCTCAATGAGTCTAAGACCGGTTTACTGATTTACAGTTTTTAGTTACGGTTGTTGAGGGCATTAAGTTTTTTGTAGCCTGAACGTCTACCATAAACTTGTTGTATTATGAAGCTTGTTTTCATCGTTCGCCAAATTCTCAGGGATTATAAATTAGTTAGTTGACAAAACCAACTAATTAAAATAATCTGCAAGATATTCTCAAGTGCCAAAGAACAATCAATAAAATGCTGGCATTGACGGTTTCGCGAGAGAGTAAGGAGAGTCTATGACAGATCAGTTCACGCCTCGTCCTGAACATCACTTCACCTTCGGACTTTGGACAGTTGGCAATCGCGGACGCGACCCCTTCGGCGAAGCGGTTCGCCCGTCACTGCCGCCGGTTGACATCGTTCACCTGCTTGCCGAAATCGGCGCCATGGGAGTCAATTTTCACGATAATGATTTAGTGCCCATCGACGCCACGCCTGCCGAACGCGACCAGATTGTTCGCGATTTTCGCGCCGCTTTAGAGAGCACCGGACTCAAAGTGCCGATGGCAACCGTCAATCTGTTTTACGAACCCGTCTTTCGCGATGGCGCGTTTACCGCCAACGACCCGCAGGTTCGCGCTTATGCGTTGCAAAAAACCCTGCGGGCGATGGACCTCGGAGCCGAATTCGGCGCCAAAATATTTGTTTTATGGGGCGGGCGCGAGGGCGTTGAAACCGATGGCTGCCGTCGCGCCGATGATGCCATCAAACGGTTTCGCGAGGCGCTCAATTACCTTTGCGAATACTCGATTGATAAAGGTTATGATTATCGCCTGGCACTCGAAGCCAAACCCAATGAACCGCGCGCCGACATCTATTTCGCCTCGACCGGCGCTTACCTTGCCTTGATTCCGACGCTTGCCCATCCCGAACTGGTTGGCGTCAACCCGGAAGTCGCGCACGAACACATGGCAGGACTCAATATGACGCACGCCGTGGCGCAAGCCTGGGAAGCCGGTAAACTTTTTCATATAGACCTCAATGACCAGATACCCGGACGCTACGACCAGGATTTGCGCTTCGGTTCGGCAAATCCCAAAGCGGCTTTCTGGCTGGTGAAATTTTTAGAAGATGTGGGCTATGAAGGCTCGCGCCATTTCGACGCCCACGCCTATCGCACGGAAGATTACCAGGGCGTCAAGGATTTCGCGCGCGGCTGTATGCGAACCTATTTGATTTTGAAAGACAAAGCGGCGCGTTGGAATGCCGACCCGGAAATCAAAGCCTTGCTTGCGGAAATCAATGAACCGAATGCGCAACCGGCGTTCGGCAAGTTTTCCAAAGATGGCAGCGCCAGGCTTCTGGCACAAACTTTCGACAGAACTGCGCTTTCCGCGAAAGGCTTGCAGTACGAGCGGCTCGACCAACTGACGATAGACATTCTGCTCGGCGTGCGTTAAATCAGAAATTCCTTGCGACACGAAACCAGCTACAGTAGCTGATTTCGTGTCGCTTCCCTTTTGTAACACCGGTTCAGGTTCCGGCAAACCCGAAATACCTTTCTGTTCAGTCAATCCCAACTCACAGGTCAAAACTATGCGATTAAGCAAATTGCTCTCTATTTCGATTCACAAAAATCACTGTCGTTTTCTGGTTTTCAGCTTAACTATCTTGTCACTTTTCGTCGGACTCTTGCCGACCCGCGCGGCACACCTGCAAAGCAACCCGCCAGCCTATCGCAATGCCGGTTTGCCGATTGAACAGCGGGTTGCAGATTTGCTTTCACGCATGACGATTGATGAAAAGGTCGCGCAACTTGAATGCCTGTGGTTTAAAAAGCCGCAGGCATTACCGTCGAATCCGGCTACCATGCCCGATAGAGGCGATTTTTCGCCTGAACAGGCAGCCGTGGTCATGAAAAACGGCATCGGGCAAATCGCCCGGCAGCGCGAAAGAAAAGATGCGCGGCAGGCAGCCATTTATGCGAATGCCGCGCAGAAATGGTTGATTGACCATACGCGGCTCGGCATTCCGGCAATTTTTCACGATGAAATTCTGCATGGCAATATGGGGCTTGGCAGCACACACTTCCCGACGCCGTTGTCGCTCGCTTCGAGTTGGGATACCGAACTCATCAGTCGCATTTTTACCGCCGCGGCGCTTGAAACCCGGGTGCGCGGTTCGCATCAAGTTTTAGGTCCAAATCTCGATTTGGCGCGTGAGCCGCGTTGGGGGCGCACCGAAGAGACCTATGGCGAAGACCCTTATCTGGCATCACGAATGGCGGTCGCCTGTGTAAAAGCCATTCAAGCGCAAAACGTCATCGCCACGGCAAAACATTTTGTTGCCCACGGACAACCTGAAGGCGGCACCAACGTTGCGCCCGTAAATGTTTCGGAAAGAGTGTTGCGCGAAGTCTTTTATCCGACCTTTGAAGCGGCAGTGAAAGAAGCGGGCATCAAGAGCGTGATGCCATCTTATAACGAAGTGGACGGTGTGCCATCGCACGCCAATTACAAACTGTTGCAAAATTTGTTGCGCGAAGAATGGGGTTTTGATGGCTTTGTGGTTTCCGATTATTTTGCCATCGGCGAATTACAGGGACGACATTTGTTGACCGCAAATAAAGCCGAGAGCGCGAAGGTTGCGTTTGAAGCGGGCGTTGATGTTGAACTGCCTGACCCGGATATTTATCAAACCTTGCCGCAGCTCATCGCTGAAGGAAAAATTTCCGAATCGCAGCTTGACCAATCGGTTGCGCGGGTTTTACGCGCCAAATTTCAACTCGGACTTTTTGAAAACCCTTATGTTGACCCGGAACGCGCCGCGCAAATCGTCAACTCACAATCTCATCGCGAGCTTGCAGCGGAAGCCGCGCGGCGTTCGATTACCCTGTTAAAAAATCAGGACAATCTCTTGCCGCTCGATAAAACCAAAGTGAAATCCATCGCCATTATTGGACCCAATGCCGCAAAAGCGCATCTTGGCGGCTACAGCGATGACCCGCAACGCGGCATCAGTATTTTGCAGGGCGTGCGCGATAAGGTCGGTAGTCAAATCAAAGTCAACTACGCCGAAGGCTGCAAGATTACTAAAGAAGGTGGCAACTGGTTTGGCGATACGGCGACGCTCAATGACCCGGCAGATGATGAACGATTAATCAACGAAGCGGTGCAGGTCGCTAAAAATTCGGATGTTGCGGTGCTCGTTCTGGGCGGCAATGAAGATACCAACAAAGAAGCGTGGGCGGAAAATCATTTGGGCGACCGCGACAACCTCGATTTAGTCGGCAGACAAAACGATTTGGTGAAAGCGATTTTAGCGACTGGCAAACCGACAGTTGTTTTTTTAATCAACAGCGGCGCGCTGTCGATTAATTACATCGCCGAAAAGGTTCCGGCGATTTTGGAAGGCTTTTATCTCGGACAGGAGACCGGCATGGCTGCGGCAGATGTGTTATTCGGCGACGTCAATCCCGGCGGCAAACTGCCTGTGAGTTTTCCGCGTTCGGTCGGACAATTGCCGATTTACTACAACCAGAAACCGACAGCCAAACGCGGCTATCTGTTTACCAGTAAAGAGCCGCTCTATCCTTTCGGCTTCGGGTTGAGCTACACCACATTTGCGTATAGTGATGTGAAAGTCTCGCCGGAAAAAATCGGAGTTGCCGGAAAGGCAACAGTGAGTGTAACGGTCACTAACACCGGCAAAGTTGCAGGTGATGAAGTCGTACAACTCTACATTCACGACAAAGTAAGTTCGGTGACTCGCCCGGTAAAAGAATTAAAGGATTTTGCCCGCATCAATCTCGCGCCCGGTCAAAGTAAAACCGTGACGTTTACGATTACGCCCGAAAAATTACGCTTTTATGACATCAATATGAAGCGTGTGGTTGAGCCGGGAATGTTTGACATTATGGTCGGCACCAGTTCAGTGAAATTACAAACGGTGAATTTAGAGGTCGTCGTGAAATAGAAGCGTATTTGAGTGATGAACGCGGCAATTGTGAATCGCCGCGCTCATTTCGAGTTGATTTTGCCTGATGGCATTTTTCAATTGCACGAGAATGCCATCAGGCAATTGGTTCACTGACACAGCCGACGGCATTGTGGTTTGATTGAAGGGCTACTCCCAGGAATGCTGCGAATTACCCAAATGAATCATCGCAGTGACTCGTCGCGTTGAATTGGGGTACTTCAGGCAATTCGGGTTTAAGGAGCATTGACCTCTCGTTCTTAACTATCCGACTTCGCAATCAATTCCTCTATTGCAGATTGCAAAACGATTTACTGGAGTTGAGGAAGCGGTCTTTAGACCCTTGTTCAACCGATTCAAAGTAAACGCCATCGCACACCGCTCTATACACAAAATCATAAACCGATCAGCAAAAAAATAGCGCGAGGAAGAAGAACTTCCCCGCGCTTAACCGCTGCTAGAGTCATCGAAAGGATGATTAGAAGTAATACTTCAAAGCGAATTCAACCACGCGATGCCCGTGTTTGTTGGTGACTCTTCCAAAGTTGTTGATGGTGTCCTGAGTGAACTTGAACCCTTTGGTCGGGTCACAAACGTTATCGGTAGTTCCGCCGGTGCCATTGGGAACGCCGTTGACTTTCACATTACATTCAGTAATCAATCTGACGTTGATGTCGCTATTGGAGTTATCGCCCTGAATGAATCGGGGGTACGCCTGATTGAAGATGTTAAAGAATCCCGCACGGAATTGAATCTTCTGCCGTTCCGTGAGTTGGAAATTCTTGAAGAAGGTGATGTCGTGATTCCAACGATGCGGCGCTCTCAGATAGAAAGGTTGGACATAAGGCCCGGTGGTTCCGAATGAAGGAATCGCCAGCGCGTTCAGGTCTAACATTCTGCTGCCGAGTTTCAGACCGCTTTCAACTTGCGGGTTCCCCAAATAAACGGGGGTTACCGCGCCCGATGATGAGCCGGAATTGCTGAAAGCGTCCGTTCCGAAGAAGGCAAGCGAAGTGCCTGCGGCAAAGAGGTCGCCTTCAAATCTGAGGCGAATCGGCAAGCCGCTCTGGAAGGTGGTAATACCGGACATCTGCCAGCCATTGAACACCGCATTGGTAAACCCGTTCTTGAATCCGCTTCTTGCAATATCCGGCACCAGATAGTTGTAAGAGAGATTAAAAATGTGGGTTCTATCGTACGGCAAAATGCCATAGCTGCGTCCGCGAGTATCAATCGGGTCAACCAGATCGCCTGTCTCATTGACGCCGGTGGTGCCGAGCGCTTTCGAGAAGGTGTAGGTTGCAAAATACTGCAAGCGTTGTCCCGTTTGATGACTCAAGGTCATTTGCAACGAATGATAGGAAGAGGTCGCCGCATATTCAAAGGACGTAATGTTATTGTACGCCGGGAATGGGCGGAATTGCGCCAACACACCTGACTGTCCGGCAACCGCTACCCGCTGAACCGGATCAGACAGGTCGGCGTTACCGACTCTGCCGCTTAACAATCTGCCCAGCGGCACATAATTGATGTTCCGTCGTTGTGGCAGGTGTCGCGCTTGGGTGCCGACATAACCGGCTTCAAAGAGGTTGTTCCAAGGTAACTTCCTGGCTACGGACAAACTCATGGTTGCGATTCGCGGAATCTCTATTGAATCCGGGTTCGCGGTTTGAACATCAATCGAACCGATTTGGGTGAAGGGATTGATGAGCGGCAAGGTGCTATAAGTCAATCCTCTACCGCCTCCTAAATCACCGAAGGCATAGCTATCAAAGGTTGCCCCATAAGTATTCGGCGGTGAACCATTCAAAATATAATACTGATAGTTCCCCTGTACGCGATTGTAGAAAAGTCCAGCGCCGCCGCGCACCACAGTGTCGCCTTTGCTGCCAATATCCCAGGCGAAATTCAGTCTGGGTGCCCATTGAACCCCCGGCGAATCGGTGATGCCTTTGGGGATTTCACCTCTGGAGGCTTGTAAAATACCGTTCGGTCGGGTCGGGTCGTTGTTGATCAACACGCCCGCGCCCTGCACATAAGAAGCCGGATCGAAGCGCACTGCCAACCCGTTCTTCTCTTTGTTGGTTGGGAAAAAGGCTGCGCGCAAACCATATTCAATCGTGAGATTCGGTCGCACTTTCCAGCCATCCTGAGCATAGGCTTCATAGTTCCAGAAGACGAAATCGCCAATTGGAACTTTGGTCGAAGCGGCTACCTGTGTCGGTCTGCCGACGAGAATGTCCGCAAACACATTGCCGGTTGAACCGTTGCCCCATTGCGAGAAAATCAACTGGGTTTCCGCATTGCTTTGGAGGTTTTGAATCTTACCGCCACGTTCAATCAAACCGCCGAATTTCATGGTATGCGCGCCATAAACTTTCGTCAGGTTGTCGGTGACAGAAAGACTTGAATTATGCGCAAAGAGCGGCAATCCGCCCGGTTCCCAGAAATCGCCGGAAGTTTGACCTGACCAACTGGTAATCAGGGAAATCGGCGCATAAGGGCTTTGCTTGCCGAAAGGACCGGCAAAATTCGGAATGCCCAACGCCTCCAGGGTCACTTTGCTCGGGTCTCTGTAGTCATTGTCCAGTTTCAATTTGCTAAAGCTGAACAACACTTCGTTGGTCATTGTCGGGTTGATGACGTTGGTCATGTTGACAGCCAGCGACCGACCGAGGTTGGTGCCTTGAACGTGCGAAGGCAATTCATAGGCAGAAGGGTTCCACCACAAACCGCGCGCATAATCCTGATCTTCAAATTCACGTGCCCAACGCACATAGAGTTTGGTGTCATTGGTCAGATTGTAGTCAACTCTTAGAGTCTGTTGATTACGATTGATGGGTTGCAGTGCTTGCGAGACATAATTGTTGCGACCGCCATTGGGGTCTGTGAAGTTCGGCAATGGATAAAGGTTGATGAGCGCTTTTCCGACCGGGTCGATGCGATTGCGCACATCCAAGCCGCCCGGGAAGATGCCGTTGCGCTCGGCTTCGGTCGGTACAACATCGAAGCGCGCGCCAGGGTCTACTTTCTGGCGCTGAATTTCCAGTCCGTAGAAGAAGAAAAGCTTGTCACGGTTTTTATTGAAATTGGTTCCCGGAAAGATCACCGGACCGCCGACGTTGCCGCCCGGATACTGGTAACTTTCTTCAGGCCTGGCCACCCCATTTATTGTATTTGAGCGGTCATTGGCATTGATTTTGTGGTTGCGAATGTAATCATAGAGCGTTCCATGAAACTCGCTGCTGCCGCCTTTGGTGGTGGCGCTGATTTGCACCCCGCTGGAGCCGTGTTCAGCAGCATAGTTACTGCTCTGGACTTTCACTTCCTGAACCATGTCGTTGTTGGCGGTAATGATGGTGCCATTGTTCGCGCCGATATCGATAACTCTGGAACCGTCAATACTGACGTTGTTGTTTTCACCGCGAAGTCCATTGACGTGGTATTGATTGTTAGCATTTGCGCCGGCATTGAAACCTACAGCCTGTTGACCCGCTTCATCCGGGTTCGGAGCCGTCACTCCCGGAAGAATACGCAGCAGTTCGAGCGAACTGCGGCTGATGATGGACAGGTTTTCAATCTGCTTAGAGGTGATGGTATTCTCTTTTGCACCTGTCTCTTTTTGTATCTGCTCACCGGCCGCCTGTACGGTCACAGTTTCACTGGTGGCACCGACCTCCATAACGATGTCGAGACCACGCGTATCACTGGTGTTAAGCACCACATTGGTTTGCTGGTTGGTTTTAAACCCTTGCGCTTCAACCTTGACCGTGTAAGTGCCGGGCGTAAGCGCGCCAAAGACATAATTGCCTTCGTCGTTGGTTGACGCTTGCCGCTCTTCCCTGGTTCGATCATTGACAATCGAAACATTGGCTTTTGCGATGACCGCGCCATTGGGGTCTTTAACCGTGCCACGCAAAGTTGCGCTTCCAGTGACCTGTGCGTAAGTTGTCCAGGTGCCAGCTAAAATCGCCGCCAAGCAGATGACCAGGCTGTAGGAGAGGCGTCGAGATGTTGAGAGAAGCCTTTCCTTAAACGGAATTAGCATATAGGTACCTCCTGATTATTTATGAGCGAAACAGCACGAAACTACGTAGTTGATATAGAAACCTGCCGTGCAATAAAGTCCTGACGAGAAATTTACGGTTCCGACAAATCTTAAATTCTCAATTCACTCACCAAGTTTATTACACAGCAGGTTTAGCCTTTTGCACCGAATTTCTGAGCGGTTTGTTGAATGCCGATTAATATCCACTTCCCACTCATCAGTGCAGAACTTTAGAAAATAGCTTGCTGATTAAAAAAAGCGTTGGTGTACCAGCCTGCGACCAGCACACCAAAATCGCTAGAGAGGCTTACCTAAAAAACTGAACTGCCTGTATTAGACCACTTAACTTTAAATCCGCTGCACTATAATTTAATTAGTTGGTTTTGTCAACCAACTAATTAAATCGCCCCGAGAAAAATCACTTTGCCACGCAATTTCGGATTAATGGGGTTTGAATACTTTCCTATGCTACGCTGTTACGGACTTGTTTTGGAAGTTAATGGGGGTATAATACCTGAGTTACTAGGGGTTTTATACCTTTCCACAAGTTCATAACTCGGCAGTTTCATTATGGATACAACGAGAGAACAAAAACTGGAGCAGGTGGAGCGCATCTTGCAAAGTCAGGCGCTGCAAAGTTCCGAAAGTCTCAAATCTTTTCTGAAATTCATAGTGGATAAGGCGATTGATGAAAAGGAAGATGAGCTGAAAGAATATACCATCGCCACAGAAGTTTTTGGTCGCGGCAAACAATATAACCCCAGAACCGATTCCGTCGTGCGTGTTCAAGCCGGACGCTTGCGCGCAAAACTTTTGGAGTATTACGCCACTGAAGGAAAATTCGATAATCTGATTATCGAGTTACCCAAAGGACATTACAAACCGGTCTTCTCTTACGTTCCGGCTCCCGAACCGGCGAACCTATCGGCGTCTTCATCGCTCACGCTTGCTCCTTCGGTCGTTCATCATCTGGAGGCTTCCGATCCGGCGCACGCCGATTCCATACAAAGCGAAATCGCAACTTCAAAAAATCAAAAACGCTGGTTAATGATTGCCGCCGTCTTGATAGTCGCGTTGCTTGCGACCGTTGCCATTTTGGCGTTTTCAAACCTTGAACTGCAAAAGCGCGCCGAACAAACCGCAGCGACAATCCCTGCGGAAGTTCAGGAAGGCATCTGGTCGCCGTTTTTGAAAACTGACAGTCCGACATTACTGGTGCTCAGCAATCCTCCGGTTTATCGTTTTTTAAATGCCATGGATCCGCCCTATCTGGCTGAACGCGCCGTCCCGCTCACGGCTGAACAGAACAAGACCTTAACCGAAATGCTTGGCGAGACCTTTATTACCAAAAACAATCCAACGCCCAAGCTGATCATCTGCCCTGATGAATTTACAGGCGTCGGCGAAGCTATCGGCTTGTATCATGTCACAGACCTTTTCCGTAAAGCCGGACGCGGGCTTTCCCTCAAACAAAGCCGCACGGTGAGCAGCGAAGATTTGAAAAACCATAATGTCATCATGCTGGGCAGCGTCTGGGTCAATGAATGGACAGTTAAATTACCGATCAAAGAAGATTTCGTTTATACGAATCGCGCCACTATCGAAAATCACAATCAACAACCCGGTGAAGAGGGCGAATACAAACCCCAATTCGACAATTATGGTCGATTGATTGAAGATTACGCGTTGATTACCGTGAAACCGAATATCTCGGAAAAAGACACGGTGATGGTGTTAGCAGGCATCCATAGCGAAGGCACACAGGCGGCGGCTGAGTATGTCGCCGGTGAAAACTATCTGAGCGCCCTGAATCAACGCCTGCGAACCTTGGATACCGGCAACGAACCGCCACGTTATTATCAAATTTTATTAAAGGTCGCCGTCGATAACGGCATTCCAACGACCATCACCCCAATTGCCATTCACCCGCTCACCTCCGAGAGAAAATAGCGATGCCAGTCTGAACGCGTGCAAATCATTCAAAAAATTTACCCATCTACCAGATCAATAAAACGCCATATTTTTCAGCGCATTTCCCGTACCGATATTGCCAACCGTTATTCAACGACTTCCGCTTTCCAGAAATTTTGCAGCAAGCGGGGCTTCGATGCGCGGCAGCGGCGAACCGACAACCCGCGTATTAAACCGCTTGAGATAATCGCGATGCACCGCCGTTTGTGGATAAGTTTGCATATCTTCATAAGGATATTTTTTCATCGCGTGAAAAGGCAGAGGCGTTACCGCATCCGGGCTTGCGGAATGAATATCCATCTCTTTGCTGTAACCATCCGAATAGAGTAAAAACGCGCGTTTCCAGCCTTTCGGCAAAGGTGCTAGTTTTTTAGCATCAAAAGCGAGCGCAATTTCATCGCCCGGACGCGCAATCACAAATAGATCGTCGGTGCGCGCAAGTAGTGTGCGAACATCACCTTCTCGCGTGTACCGCCCGGCGAAGGTTTTCCACGGCGAAGTTAAGGTCACGCGCTGGTAATCATAGGTGTAAGGTTCGCGACCATCCGGGGTAACTTCCGCTGAAAACCCGCGCCAACTGAGTTTCGCTGTCAATGCTTTCAACCACTCGATTCGCGGTTGCGCCAATACACCTGCCCTGTCGACCAGAATCTGATCCCAGTAAATTCGCATATTGGTCACAATGCGAACCTCACGGCTGGCGGTCAGAAATTTCCCGCTTAAATCAAGCACAATGGTTTGCGGACGCCCGACCGGAATACCAACCTCCATCACGGTTTGCCAGTTGCCGTCTTTATCTTTCACTTGTAAACCTGGCGGTTGCATCGTCAACCCTGCTTGATGCGCCGCCACGTTATCGCTTGAAAAAGCGTAATCCGTCCACCCTGTGAGCAGCAGCAAAGTTTTTTTGCTGCTGGCTTCACCTAAATTCAAGGTCAGTGAATGGGTTTCGGCATAACCGCGTATGCGGTGCAGCGTAAAATTATCGGGATAACTTCTATCCATCTTCGCAATTCGCGCCAGCACATCCTGCCCTTTATCATCGACTGCCGACACCGGCGGTTGCGCGTTGCGTGTGGTGAACAATTTAAATTCACGCGGCGGACTCGTCATGCCTTCGTTGGGAAAAACTTCGATGTTCGATGGATGAGCAATCGCCATCAATTTGAGATTATCGACAAACAATACCTCTTCGAGTTCATTGGTGACGCGAAGTTCAAAAATTCCGTTGCGCGCTTTCAATTGCTCGTCGCGTATGCGCGTATATTCAACGGGGTCTGGATGATTGTAAACCTCCGGCGCTTCCCAGTAACCCATTTCCCCGCCGCCCATAAAATCGGTGATGAATTCAAAGCGTTCGCCATTCCAGGTATAGAGATACGGACAGGACGAAGGTTTGCGGTCAACCTCAGTGATTGACATGGTCTGGGCGTTGATATTTGCGGCGCGCGGCGTTTCGGTTTCCGATTGTAAAATCCCCGAGGTCCACAATACGCGCACGGTGTCTGCGGCGGCGCGTTTGCCCAAGCCGAACAACACATCGGCGGGTTGCGCAGCGGGAACGGCGGAAGCGGTTTCGATTTTTTGTTGCAAACTTCCGGCGCGCATTTCGACTTTTGCGCCGACGCCGCTACGATTGCTGATTTTTCCGGCAAGGTTGATGCGCAGCGAGCGGTTGCGATTGCCGCCATCATTGCGCGCCACTTTGATTTGTTCGGGCGTTATGTGCAACAGCAAATCGGTATCGCCATCACTGTCCAAATCAGCCGCCGCAAACCGATGCGGCGAATCACTGGTCGGCACACTCATCGCAAAATTTTTTGCCACGGCGCGGTCGGTAACGTTTTGCCAGTTGTTGCCGAGATTTCTCCAAACGCGCAATTTGCCGCCGGCAATCGCAATTAAATCGAGCAAGCCATCGTTATCGTAATCGACAAATTGCGCCGCGCTCGCGCCTTCTATCCCCGCGCTTGCGGCAGTCATGGTAAAGCCGCCACGCCGATTGCTCAGGGCAAAAAAGCCTGCGCCACTTGCTTCGCCAAAATAGAAATCGGTGAAACTGTCCTTATTAATATCGCCTGCCGCCACGCAGGTGAACCGCCCTTTCATCGTGAGTCCGACTTCACTTGTGACATCTTTAAAGCTGCCATCGCGTTGATTGCTGTAAAGCGTCGGCGGCGCGTCATAATTTACCAGTAACAAATCCACATCACGACGGTTATTATAATCGGTTGGCACGACGGCTACCGCGTGACCGGCTCCTGTAGCCAGTTTCGCGGCTTCACTGTTATCCGTGAAGGTGCCGTTGCCATTATTTCTGAGCAGTTGATTGGGCGCTGCGGCAAAGTCATCAGGAAAGGTTAATGCGCCGGTTGACTTGGTCGGTTTATTGAGGTCGGCAAACCCGGCAATAAAAATATCAAGGTCGCCATCGTGGTCAACATCGACAAGCGCGGCGGAAATCGCAAGCGGATTGAATGCTGGAATCTTCGCGGTTGGTGTAGCGTCTGAGAATTTGCTGTTGCCGTCGTTGTGGTAAAGCGCGTTGCCGCCCAGTCGCAAAACGAAAAGGTCAGCGCGTCCGTCATTATCATAATCACCGGCAACCGCGCCGATGGCTATTGTCTGAGGGTTGGATAAAGCAAGCCCTGAATCTTTGCTCACATCAACAAACTTGCCTTTGTCGTTGCGATAAAGTTTTTGCGCGCTCGGCGTCACTTCAAATAAATCAAGGTCGCCATCGCCATCAAAATCAATCGGCGTCAAACTGCCGCCAAGCGCGGCAATCAATTCACGCTTTGCCGCATCGCTTAATTCTGCCGCTGAATTAAACCGCTGTCCGAAAAATTTGTTCGCCCCTGTTTTTTTCTCTACGCCTGCGGAAAAGAAACTGCCGGTCGCTTCGTTAAAGGTCACGTCGGGAATCGTCGTATCAATCAACTCAGGTTCCGCGCCGGTTGACACCATCGCTTCGGCATATTGCCCTTGCTCAAGATAATTTTGTCCGAGACTCGTCCCATAGCCGCCATCGCGCAGCGCCAAAAACCGCGCCATCATTGGCTGTCCCTCTTCGCGCACCCCTGAGCGCGTCAAGGCAATCGCCAGATTATACGTCGCGGTTATGTTGTAAGGCTCGATTCTCAAGGCTTCGCGCAACAACTTGATGGCGTCATCAAATTTGCGCTGCTGCATATAAAGCTGCGCGAGGTTGATGTTGCTTGCGACATCGAGCGGGTCGGCTTTGAGAACTTTTTGAAAAGCGGCAATCGCATCTTCGGGGCGACTCTGATTGCGCGCAATCAAGCCGAACATAAATTGCACCTGCGGCGCATCTGGCGCGACTTCAGCGGCGGCTTTGATTTCCGTAAGCGCCCCTTCGACATCGGGCACGTTGTAGAGCGCGATGGCAAGGTTGATGCGCGCCGCGTAAAGTTGCGGATTGATTTTCAAGGCGCGGCGAAATTCTTCTGATGCTTCTTTGTGTTTGAACTGTTCAAGCAAAGCGACGCCGAGATTGTTTGCTCGGTAAGCGTCTTCGCGAACCGATAAATTGGGCTTCGTCGCGTCATTTGATTGCAGCAAAACCGGCGCAGTCACGACAAAAGCGCACACTGAAATGAATAGAAAAATTACAAGCCTACGCTGAAGGGGTTTCATAAGCGAATACAACTACGCTCCATATTTATTGAATTGATTTGTCGCCTACCAACTTTAGCGTCACTGACTCGTTCTCGCAAATTTCGATTGAAGGCGACGGCAAAATCTTCGACGCTCAGTTAAGAGCATGGTGATTAGTATCGGTGTGTTTTGATGTGCAGTAGCTAAGCCTCTCTGATAAGCGCGATGAGGGGCATAGCCCCGAAAGAAAATTAACAATGCCGAACGGTGAGTCTCGGACTCACCGCACATCAAAGCGGCACAGCCGCAAAACCACCGATACCCACCCCTTACGCGATCAGAAACCGCCGCTCAACCAATATGGAAATATTTTCCAGTGCCCAAAAACCAAAGGCGCAAAGCTTGCGACCCTGCGCCTTCTGAAAATCTTCAATTGATTTTTTAACCTACATTTTATTTTCGGGTGGCGGCGCATCAGGCGAATTGCCGACGGTGACGGGGTTGGGTTTGCCTTCGAGAAACGGACTGATTAGCTCGGCGAGGCGTTTTTCTTCGGCTTCGCGACGCACCGCAAAATCAATCGATTGACGGCGGGCGTCGGCGACTTCGGTTTTCAACGCTTCCATCTCGGCTTGCTTGCGTTTCAAATATTCTTCGACCTCTTTGGAAATCAGTTGAACCTTTTCGCTGTTGCGTTGTTCGATGCCGTTGGCGCGATCCGTCAGCATTTTCTGATACGCATCCAACGCGCGGTCACGGCGCGCGGCATCGGCAATCGGCACATCAATGCCGAGGTTTTTTGCCGACAATGCCAGATTGACCGCGATGATTTTGACGCTCAGAGGTTGATTGGCGACCGTTGGATTGTCCATCAACTGCGCGAGTTCATCGACACTGCAAGGCGAATTGGCAATGCCCGCATCCTTATAAATCTGCGCGAACTCTCGTTGCGCCAAATCATCGCCGGGCTTGGTCGCCGGCGGTTTAAACGTAGGCGGCGGTTCGCTGGCAACCAAATCGCCGACCCGTTGCTGTGGTCGCGGCACACCGAGCGAACCCGTAGGCACAGCGCGGCGCGGCGGCGCTTGTTGCGGTGCGGTAAATTGCGGTGGTGGCGGCGACGACGATGGCTCCTCTTCGGGTTCAACCTTGATGAAAAAATCCATCAATGATTTAAACGCGCTGCCCGATTTTTTCGTCTCACCCGACGGACTGACGCCCTGCGACATCTGTTCCATCTCACGCAAAATATCTTCGGTACTTTTCGGTCTTTGTGGCGGATTCGGCATTTGATTCTCCTTAGTAGAGACCAAGGGGATTGGCTATTCTTGTGAATCAATCTCTACCCATTAAATAGTTGATTACATAGTTGAGGTCTACCCCAACTCCTTTTATATTTGGTCGCAGGAGCAGTGCATCAGCTAATGCCCCTAACTTCCCTTTTTTCATCTCACTACTAACTTGAAAGTTGGACAAGGTTTTCTTTTCTTTTATGCCAGTGAATAGTCGTTCGATAAGAATTACAACGTCTCTTGGTGTCTTACAAATTTTTTGTAGTGGAATTAATAATAACCGATCAGAATAGTCATCTCGCAATGTAGAATAGTTATATTGACGATCCTCCTTAAATAAATGGGGATGCCTTGTTGTAATTAGAATTGCTGGAAGCAACTTATCGCCCGGTTGACCATTGATATTATGCCAAGACAACACATCATCATTAAAATGGCTACCTTCTAGTCCCATCATGACAACTGAGTGTGTTTCTGATGCTAATGTTGCCATCTTGTGAAAGTTCGACCTAAGAGTATCAGCTATTGGCTCTTTCCAACCATAATCAAGCAGGTAAATGTAATAATCTCTCTCAGCATTAAGCGGTAATTTTGCAAGCGAATGTATCATTAATCCCATTTTTACTCTCCGAAACATCAATTGCTTCATTTCACGCGGCGAAGGTGTTCGCGTTGCGGCAAGCGACGCGCTTCTTCACCTGGCGGCGCATCCCAATCGCTTAAACCGGACTCTTCGGGGGCGGCTTCAAGGGTCGCCAGATTATCACCTTCGGTGACTAAAACATCTTCGTAAGCCGAGCGGAATTCATCGCTGATGCTTAGATTATCGAGCAGATTGCCAACCAGATCGGAGATGCCCGCGACGTTGGTAAATGAATAAACTTCGTCTTGAATCAAACTCAAGGAATTTTTAACGACGTGAATGCGGGCTTCGAGGAGCCTGACCAACTCATCGAGTTTTTGAATGCGTCCGAGCCGCTTTTTGAGAATGCTCAAATTTTGCGCCAATGCCTGACGCACGGCTGGCGATTGTTCGCGTTCAACCGCTTTTTCGGCTTTGGCGATTTCATTCGCCAGCATGGTTTGCAGGTTGCGATAATTGCGCGTCGAAAGCAGGTGATGGGCGCGCAGCATCTTGGCATATTCGATACGAAACGCGAATAACCGTTCGATGACCCCTGACAACATCACACGGCTTCCGGCATCGCCCAGTTCATTCGAGCGTTTTTCAATCTCCTCGCAAAGCGAGCGCACGGAATTGAAATCCTGTTGATAGTTGAGCGGCAACGATTGCACGATGGTCTTTTCGGTGTCTTCGCTTTCGAGTTTCTGATGCCGGTTTTTGCGGGCGCGAATGATGCGTTGCACACGCACATTTTGGGCAATGAAAATCGCGGCGATTTCACCGGCAACCAGCAGCGGCAGAAAGCCCAGGAAATTCACTACCAGCATCAAAAAAGCCATCACTCCAACGAAGGCAAGATTGATGTCGCTCTTTAAGACCTCTTTGACATAATTGATTTCTTCGTCAGCCATAAAAATAACATTTCGAGTCGAGAGTCGAGGGTCTGGAGTCCGGTGTCCGTTTATTTGAACACCATCACATCCTGACTGGGACTTGCGACATTCGGTATTTACGCAGCGTGCGTCATGAAAATCATTAAGAAATCCTGCTCATCGGTGACGTAAAGTTCATGGCAGATGATATTGCCGAGTTGCGAACTGGCGTTTGCCATCGCCTGTTCGAGTGCCGAAAAATCGCCGCCCGAAGCATCGACTTTACCAAGCGATACCGATTGCAATTGAATCGGATAAGGTTCTTCATCATCGCGATAACCGAGCGTGATAATAAGACGTTTTGCCGATTCCAGATATTCAACGCCAATGCTTTTCGCTGCAATTTTATTGTCGCTGGCAAACTGCGCCACCGCATCGGCAAGGCTGCCAATAGTTTTATCAGCCTGCAATTCTCCTGAAAAGACTTTAAATTTGTTATGAACTTGACTCTCGATTTGACTCATAATTTTTCTCCTTTTGGTTCCACTGCAATCTCAACTCTATAAATCACGGTCTAAACGATGCAGACCACGGCATGAACGATATAACCAAGACTTTACAATTTTGGAAACTCGACCATTTTAATCTCTTTGCGAATTTCCGCAAAGCGCGGCAAATCTTCGATGTTCGGTTGATAAGCCACGCCTTCGGCAACCAAATCGTACTCTTTCATCACCCGCGACCCCATAATCGGTTTGCCCTGCGAATCGCGTTCGCGCCCGAGCAGATAAACATGGTCGGAAATAATCAATGCCGAAGTCACATCATGGGTGATGATAATAAACGTATTGAGCGTGTGTTCATGAGCGATGCGATTAATCAGGTTAATGACGTTTTGAATATTCACCGGGTCGAGTCCCGAAAACGGTTCGTCGAGAATGATGAAATGGCGGTCGCGCATCAACTGTTGCAAAATGGCGACGCGCTGTCGTTGCCCGCCTGAAAGTTGCACAGGCCAGGCAAGCCCCTGTTTGACCAAATCGAATTCATCCAGATAACGCGCGGCTTTATCTCTGGCAGCTTCTTTGCTCATGCCCGTGCGCGTTGCCGGAATGACCAAATTATCCAGAACATGTAAATCTTCAAAGAGCGGATAACGTTGAAAAACGACGCCGACATCGCCGACCTTTACCGAACGCATCCCTTTGCCGTTGGTAATCATCACGCAACCCGATGTCGGTTGATCAAGTCCGGCAATCAATCTAAGTGCAGTGGTTTTACCGGAGCCTGATGGTCCCAGGAGGCTGACGATTTGCGGTTTGCCTTTGATGTCTTTAATGGTCAGGGAAAGATTTTTGAGCGCGATAAACGTGGTGCCGTCATTCATCGGAAATTCTTTGCAGACGTTTTCCAACGTCAGCAGCGGTTCAAGCATGGTCGCGCCATCTTTCAAGGGACCGTCAATGCAATGTCCGTCATCGGCTTCGGCGTGGCTGGCGTCAGGCGTTTCTTTTACCTCTTCATTGTTTGGTTTGGTCTCGTCCATTAAGCCCTCTCGGCAATCACGCTATAAGGAAACAGTATGCGCTTCATCAATTTGAACAAAGCGTCTTCGATGATGGCAATCGCGCCGATGATGATGAGATAGGCGTAGACTTCCGCAAGTTGATTGGTCGCGTTGTAGGCATAGATTTGCGCGCCGATGCCGCCTTCCGTTCGATTATAAGTTTCAATTGCGGTAATCATCACCCAGCCCATCGCCGCGTTTTGCGCCACCATATCAATCATCTGCGGCAAGGTCGGGCGCACAACGACGCTATAAAAGGTTTGCCAGTCGTTATAGCCCAGGACTTGAGCCAGCTCGAATTTTAATTTGGGAATCGATTCAATGACCGCGGTCATACTGGTGACTAAAAAGAACGACATACCGGCAGTGAGCATTGCGACTTTCATTGGCCAGCCAATCGAAAAGAGCGTCAGGAAAACCAGATTGAAGCCGATGATGGGAATGTAGCGCAACCATTGCACGATTTTGTTAAACGGTTGCAGGATGGGCAGCACGCTCATGTAAGAAATCAGTAGTGAGATAATTGCCGAATAGAGCAGCCCCACGACATTGAGTTTCAAGGTGACATAAACATTGGGGACGAGATTGCTGCTGCCTTCGGCGTTGAACATTTTGCCGAAGGCTTGCAGGACTTCAAACGGATTGGGAAGCGATTGAATCGGATTGACAAACCAGACCAGTAAAAACAGGGCAATCCAGATGATCATCAAACTCGAACGCGCAAAGGCTCCAAGTTGTCCATACACGCGAATCGCATCACTGAAAGAACCAAAGGAACTTTTTGAGTTGGTCATAAACTATTTAAGGAATTCCCTCTACCGCACATCTCAAAGATATTTCTCCATCAGGCTATCTTCCAAAATGCGCTGTACCTTTTCATCATTGGGCGGTGAATCTGTGATAGCAATTCCCAATGCCTTTTTCAGCGTTCGTTTTCGGGAATGCAATTCATAAGGCGCAAGGGTTTGCAAAACCTCTTGAATTAAGTGGAATCGTTGAGATGGCGGTTATTGCCCTACCCTCTCAACGATTCGTTCATAACCGAGTTCTGCCTGCCGTTCCATCTTTTCTCCTACTTCAAGATTATCACGACGCGGCGATTGGCGGCGCGTTCCGCCTCATCTTTGTTGGTATTGCCGGGCAAGGGACGCGCCGGGCCAAAGCCTTCGATATTCTCTTTGCGCCGGTCGCTGATGTTGACGCCGGTCGTGTCGGAATCTTTCAACCACTGCCAGACCGAATTGGCGCGCGCCAGTGACAATTGCACATTGGTGGCAAAATCGCCGACACTATCGGTGTGCCCTTCAATAGATACTTTGGTATCGCTGGCGCGAATGAGCAGGCTACGGATTTCCTGCAATTGAGCCATCTCTGAAGGTTTGATTTTCGCCGAACCGCTGTCAAATCTGATTTGGAAATTTGCCTGCACGACTTTGCCTTGACTTTGCCCCTGGTCGAAACTCGCCGTGTAAACGCCTGTGGTGCTGCGTTCATCGGTAATGTCGCGAATGAAACTCGTATCCACCACCTGCTCAACCGTCGCATAATTTGAGAGTCTGTCGGGCAGCAATTTCCTCAAGCGTTTGGCGTGGTCTGAATAGGTGATGCCGAAAATCGTATTGGCAATCGGCGTGTTGCTGTCCATGCCGAAAAGATGGCGCACTTCGGCGATGTTGTTGACGCGCGAACCGCCAAGCGGCACACCGTTTTCAACCGTGTTATTGAAATAGGTATTCCAGAATGTCGGTCCCATGCCTTCCATGTTGAAGACCACCGCATTCAATGGAGCAACGCGGTTTTTGAAATAATCCGGGTCGGTTTTGATTTTTTCATTCGAGCGCGCGATGCAACGCAACAGCGTTTTCACATATTCGCGATGCTGATTGAGCCAGTCTGCATTGCCGAAAAGAATTTGCGGCATCATGTAGCTGTATTCCTTGGTCGAAACAATCTTCTGCAACTTTTCATTGACGCCTTTGTAATTGACTGCCGGGCGACCTTTGACAGCCATCACGTCGCCGGGTGTCCAGGTGGCGACGGCATTGATTTCATAAGCTTCGGTTCTGCCGGTCGCTTTATTGCGCAGATTGACCTTGGCGTTTTGGGTGAATTTCGTAGCCGCTTCAATATGGTCTGTGGCATTAACGAAATTAATCGCGTCGGGGTCATAAACCTGCTCATCGGCATTTACGGGAATCTGGTTATCGGCAGCCCAGTTGACGGTGACGTTCCAGTCGCAATACGGCACAGCGGTGACGACCAGTGCGCCGCGCGCCAGTTGCGGGTCTTTTTTCCACGATTCAGGTCCCATCAAACAATCTTCACCAAATGAATACCCGCTCGACCAGATGACCTTGGCTTTGTTGCCGCGCAACAATTGATTTGCGCCATTGATGTCAACCGCTGCTTGATCACCGGTTGTCGTCACCAGTTGCATTTGCCCTGCGGCGAGTGCCTGCACCTGTTTCGAGGTATCGTTTTCAACGATGAGTTCGGTATTGGTAATTCCTGCCTGACACAAACAACTATCGAGATGGTCGCCGGATTTGCCGGGTCCACCGACGGCATCAATCAGACCGCTGACGGTCTGCCAAGTCCAGATGCCAATTTTTACCGGCGGATTATCGTTGGTGCGGGTTGGCGGCGAAACCGAAGACGGGGGGAGATTGCCCAGCGCAATTTTGCTGAGGTCTTCGGGTTTATCTAAAATTTGTCCCGCCGTGCCGTTTTTGTTTTGATTTGAATTTGAACTGAGCTTTTCAAGGATGCCTAATTGTTGGAGTCCCACATAAACCAGACCTCCCATTAAAGCTAAAATTAAAATGATGGCTCCGGGTCCCAGTTGTACGCGACCAATTCTCATAATCGTCTCCTGATGTCAAAAGTTTTTATAAACAATACGGCTGTTCAGTTGGCTAAAAGCGCCTGCGCTAACCTGTACGAGGGCGTGTGATGAAACTGTGCAGCCGCCATTATATTCAGCGCATCGCCCTGTGTAAACAAACTCCTCAAGGCGCGCGCGATTTATTGCTTCGCGCCTTCGTCTTCATAAGCGCCGCCCTCTGACGAGCGCCATAAAAATCTATGACAGAAAAAAGCAAAGCGGAGACGAAAGAAATTTCGCCTCCGTTTTGATTCTTGCTCATCTGAATTAACGCAATGCCAATGGTGGGTAAATGTATTGCCGGAACCCCAGAGGCGGTCACTGACCGCTGCTCAACTTATTAACCCCTGACTTTCAGTTCATCTCAATTGACTATCTCAATTCAATTGACTATCTCAATCACCACCGCTTCGCCATTGACCCGTTTATCACTTGAAGGCTTGAAATAAATCACCGCAGGAATTTTATTTGCTCCGCAAACGAATTGCACATCGTAGAACCCTTTGCGGCTGAACATGGGAATTTTGTCGTAATCAGCGATGAAAAATTTTGCCAGTTTCGCGCCATCTTTTAAGGTCATTACCATCGTATTGCCTTTGCATTCGATGGCAGTAATCACCCCACTCAGGTTTTGCGACTGGGCAATGAGGTCAGCAACTCGTGGCGGAATCAAAACTCTTTGTTGCGGGGACTCTTCGTAAACTCTGCCATCGGTTGGCGGGCTGTTAGGTGTTGTCACATTGGCATTGCGCTCTTTGCTTTCGGCAATGAATTTTTCCTGCGCGTCAATGGCTTTCAATAATCGTTCAGCCGAACTTTTCGCCTGCGCATCATCGGAAGCCAGCATCGGTTCCAGAGTTTTTCGCGCCGCCGCAAAATCACGCATGAACAGTTGCATTTCTGCCAACCGCCGACGAAACTCGGCATTTTGCGGCTCCAAGGCAAGCGCCGTTTTCATCTCCTGCAATGCGAGATTTTGCTTGTCTGTATCCAGCATATAAACATGCGCAAGCAGGGCGCGCGCATGAGCATAATAGGGACTGAGGCTGATGGAAGTTTTCAGCGAATCAACGATGGATTTATAAGTAGCGGATTTTATATCGCGTGTGGTTCGCAACGAATCGTTATAGAGTTCCTGCGCATAATAAAAATGCGTCAGGTAATTTTTTGATCCACGTTCGACCGCCTGTTTGAAATATTGTTGCGAGGCTGGAAAATTGTTTTTACGAAGCGCGGCAAAACCCATTCCTTCATAAGGCGCGGCAAAGTTCGCATCCAAAGCAATCGCCTGTTTGAAATATTCTTCGCTCTCATCAAGGCGCTGGGTTCTCAACAGCAGGTTGCCTAAATAATATTGAATTTCGGCGTCTGAAAGCGGGCGCGATGTTACCTCTTTTTCGCCTTCGATGCTATCGAGCGTGTAAGTGACAATCGTATAAGCGTTGAGGTTGACATAATCGCGCAGATTTTTTTCAACCGTCGCGAAATCGGTTTTGAAGATTTGCAAAAATGCGGCTTCGGTATTTGCGCCTTCATTAATCAGGCGCACGAACTGAGTCAACTGCGGCTGTCGCGCCAGTTTATCGCCAAGCATCAGGTAATGCACCAACGCCCATGATTGCGCGTAAAAAATGCTCTGCTTGTCGCGTTCATTATAAATTGGCGAGTCCTGCCCGACATTGAACAGTTCCTTGAGGCTGAGCATTTTTTTATCGCGCAAAAATAAAAGGCGATTGGCGCTTGCCGAACCCAGCGTGACTTTATTTTTGTTCACCAGAAAGGTCGAATAGACTTCGGCAATTCCTTCGTTGAGCCAGGCGGGCCAACGCCGCGGCGCGCGGCTCGTCAGATAGTGAGTGTATTCGTGAAAAATCACCGCCAGCGGAAACTCTTCGCTTTTCGCATCAATGTTCAGCGCGATAATGTCTTCGTCTGCCGAGCGTTGAAAATAGCCTGAGAGATTGGCGGGTTTGCCGTTGTAAAGCGGTTTGAACGGTTTAAAGGAATCGTCGCTTTTAAATACCATCAAGGTAATCGGTGTGGTATTTTGCGCCCGAAAAATTTTGGCAAAGGCGGCGCGAAACTGTTCGAGTTTAAGCAACAGGTCGCGGGTCGCGCCTTCATCGGCATTGCTGACGACATTGAAATTTTTGGTTTGCAGATTGAGCCATTTGTCTTTGGCTTCAGCTTCTACAGAAAAAGCAATGAGAATAAATACAACAAGCCCGAAGGCAAGGCGATAAGTTTTCACGCAACTACTCCTATGAAGTTAATGCTGCAAACAGGTTGTAAAAATTGCTGCACTTCTAAGTGCTGACTGGCATGATACACAAGGAAATGCCTGCCGCAAAAGTTTTCTCCTATAAATTTTTTGCGGCAGGCGTTCGCGTAACTTTATGCTTCAAGGGTAGCGGCTTTCGCGTGGCGGTCAATAAATTTGAAAATCTGAAAAGCGATGAACGCGGCAACGATGATGCCCGAAAGATTCCATTGCAAATCATTGGCAGTGTCGCGCGGTGTCCAGAGTCTGGTGAAATCGCCCCAGAACAGCTCATCCCACAATTCGAGAATTTCATACCACGCGCATAAACTGAAGGTAATACAAACCGAAAGAAATGCCACCATATCATTCGGCAGATAAAATCCCCATCGGCGGGTCGTCGTTCTAAACGCCCACATCACCGGAACCAGCGAACCGGCGGAGCCGAAAAAGTGGGTGTATTCGTCATATTGAATGCTGAAAAATTCTCTGCCATACAGATGAAAGACGTTGCCAATCACATCGATGCCAATGGCGAACACCAGACAAAAAACAATAAACGCCGGAGGCTTGGCTTTGACGCGAAACCTGAAATAACAATAAAACAGTCCGATTATCAGCGAAGTCCAAAAAGCATTGATATACCATTCACGATAAGGGAGCCTGACAAGCAGTGCCGATTTGGCGACAAAACCAACGATGCTGAAAGCCAAAAATTCATAGCGTTGAAAAAACGATTGCTTTTCAACAGCCTCTTCCGGTTGTATGGTGAGGGTAGCGTCCGACATTTGAGCCATCCTTAAAAATTTTGATTTTCGGTCTGCAAGCATATCAAAAACGACGTCAACGCGCCCCGCCTTAGACGCATTTTTCGCGCTTTGGTTGCCAGAGCCGAAAGCCAACGTTTACGATGTTGCCTTGTAAATCTCATGACCGACCAGACACCATTCCGACGAACCGAAGAAAATAATCAACCGTTAATCAACGCCCTTAAAGACTTTTCAACCTTTAAAGAACTGCGCGCTTCTGAAATCTATCAACGCCATCAATCAAAGCTTGCGGAACTCTTCAACACCCCGCGCATCTATCGCGCAGAGGCGACGAAACCGCGCCTGCAATCATTTTTGCGGGTTGCGGTCTGGAACATCGAACGCGGCAGAGAACTTGACGGCATCATCGACGTCTTAAATCATCATCCGGTTTTGCAATACGCCGATTTGCTGCTGCTCAATGAACTCGATGACGGCATGGCGCGCTCAAACAATATCAATGTTGCGCGTGAACTCGGTCGCGCCATTTCCGCGCACGCGATTTATGGCGTTGAGTACCTCGAATTCACCAAAGGCACGGGCAAAGAATTGCACTTAGCCGACGACAACACCGCGGCATTGCATGGCAATGCAATTTTGACGAGGTATGATTTCGCCAATCCGCAAATCGCCAGGCTGTCGCGTTGTGAAAACAATTTTGAAAGCGCCGAAAAACGCCTCGGCGGGCGGTTGTGCATCCTGACCGACATTGCAATCGGAAGTGCTAATTTTTTAGCATCAACGGCGCATCTGGATGTCGTCAACACGCCGCGTTGTCGGGCGCGGCAACTTCAATCGGCAATCGCCGCAATCGAAGCGCGTAGGCAATCCGGCGCAAATCCTATCGCCAAAATTATTCTCGGCGGCGATTTCAATACGCACACCTTTGCGCGTGGCGGCAAACTGCGCGCTCTGAAAAATACTGCAAGAATACTCGGCACCAGTCCCGCGTGGCTCCGCCGCAGTTTGATGAAAAAAGAACCGGCAATCCTTGAACTGGGGCATCGCGGCTTTGCGGTTGATCAATTCAACGACCACGAGCCGACCAGTTATTCCATTGTCTCTTCGCTTGATGATAAAAGTTCGCTGCCCGCGCCGGTACGCTGGTGGGCGATGCGGCGCATCGGACATGCGGGACTCAAACTCGATTTGCGGTTGGACTGGTTGGCGGCGCGCGGGTTTCGCGCTTTGCAAGATGGCGAAATTATTGATGCGGCAACCGGTGTTCAAAGTATCTGCCCGCAAACTATTAAAAACCTTTCATACGAAGGCAGAGCGCTTGCCGACCACGACCCGATTGTCGCGGATATGCTCTGGTAAAACTGTCAACCGTGAGTTCGATTTGACTACCCCTGCACAAAGTTAATAACCTTCGTCAATACTTGAATCAAATTGCGCTAAGAGAGGTAAAATGACAGACAAAACAAATAACCCGAAAAAATTGAACGCAGATGCTTATGAGTTGGAAGAAACCACAGACCTTAAAGACACAACACCCGATAAACCCAAAGGGATGCCGCTGCACACGCGCATCCTCATCGGTTTAGTGGTCGGGGTCGCGGCGGGCGTCATCAGCAACGCCACGCTTGGCGGCAATCACCCACGCATCACCTGGGTCATCAGCAACTTTACCGAACCGATTGGCAGCCTGTTTTTGAGATTGCTGCTGATGACTGTGGTGCCGCTGGTGTTCTCTTCTCTGGTCGTCGGGGTTGCAGGCATCGGCGATATTCGCAAACTCGGACGTGTCGGGTTGAAATCCTTTGCCTACACGTTAATTATTTCCGCCATCTCGGTAGTGATTGGATTGACGATGGCAAACACTATCAAGCCGGGCACGCGCATCAATCCTGATACAGCAGCGGCACTGCAACAACGCTATGGCACGGACGCGACCAAGCGGGTTGAAGACGCGCAAAAAATCGGCACCTCGACCGATTCGGTGTTGATGCAGGTTGTTAAAACCGTTGTGCCGTCAAATCCGCTGGCATCGATTGTCGGCATACGCGCCGGTGAAGAAAAACAGACGGACACCCCGGATATGTTGCACTTGATGTTTTTCGCCCTGATTTTAGGCATTGCCATCACTTTGGTTAATCCCGAAGTGACCGCGCCGTTTGTGCGCGGGCTGGATTCGCTTTTTCAAATCTCCACGAAAATCATTGACCTGATTATGAAGCTTGCGCCGTTTGCTGTCGCCTGCCTGTTATTCAATAACACAGCGCGATTCGGTTTGGATTTACTCGGCGCATTGGCGTGGTTCATTGTTGCGGTTCTCGGTGGACTCGCGTTGCATATGTTCGGGGTCTATTCGTTATCGGTTTATCTGCTGTCGCGCATTTCGCCGCTCGAATTTTTCCGTCGCATAAAGACCGTGATGCTCACGGCGTTTTCGACCTCATCATCGAATGCGACCTTGCCAACGGCGCTTCGCGTATCGGAAGAAAATCTCGGCGTGCCCAGAGAAATCAATAGCTTTGTCCTCACGGTTGGAGCCACTGCCAATCAAAATGGCACGGCGCTTTATGAAGGCGTGACAGTATTATTTTTAGCGCAACTTGCGGGCGTTGACCTCACGCTCGGTCAACAAATCCTAGTCGCCTATCTGGCGATTCTCGGCGGCGTGGGCACTGCCGGTGTGCCTTCGGGTTCAATTCCCTTTATCGTCATTGTGTTGACGACCATCGGCGTCAATCCTGCGCTGATTGCGATTATTTTAGGGGTGGATCGAATTTTGGATATGTGCCGCACGACGCTGAATGTCGCGGGCGATTTAACCGTTGCCACCTATGTGGCGCGTTCGGAAGGTTATGAATTACTTAAACCGCAGGTCGAAGCGAGCGTCGCCGCTGATTGAAAAGGTGCCGTAAAACGGCAAAAGGCAAGAGCATAGGTCGCTCTTGCCACTTTCCTTTTGCCTGTTGCAACTTGTGATAGCTATTTGCGGTTTTCGCGCGTGCGGCGTTCGCTTTCGTGCAAGCCGGTGCCAAAATTTCGCCCGTTATAGGTAACCCCCGGTATGACTTTGCCGGAAACCCCGATGTAAGCATCTTTACTCGGCACGCCATATTTTTCCGTGACCACCCACATACGACCTGTGCCATCATCAATCTCGAACACCCCATATCCCAATGCGCCATAGGAATTGGTAACCCGACCGACGATGGTGACCTCTTTGTTGTTGAAACGTCCGGGGTCTGCCGTAATATCCCGAATCTTTTTGCGTTCCGGGCAACCTGTCAGCCCTATCGCCAGCAGCGTAATAAAGACGCCTAAAATAATGCTTTTATTTTTCATCTTTCTCCTCCTTCGATAAACGAGTTCGCTTGTTTGTGACGTTTCAGTGACCTACAGGCGTTGCCTCAAATTTTTCACTTTGGCTTTTACCCGACCCTGCGCTTGCTTGGAGTTGCGAGACAGATGAAAAGATGCCCGTTATAAAAATTTACTCAATCGCAGATTGCTTATGAAAATATTTTTTTCAATGGCTAAATTCGCCGCTGTCTATCTTCGGAAAGTTCTTTGCCTAAACAATTGGTTGTTGGCTATAATCGCCGCTCAATAGCACAAGTCTGCAACGTTGCAGCAAGCTCTTTAATTACTATTTACACACCGGAGGTCTTCCATGCCAAATGCATTTGTTGATGATGGGCATCACATCAAAGAAGAAAATCCTTTTGATTCCATGATGGAGCGCTTTGATGAAGCCGCCCGCTTACTGAATCTCGACCCGAACATTTATAAAATTCTTCGTTGGCCTAATAGAGAAATTACCCTCTACATTCCCGTGATGATGGATGACGGGAACTACCAGGTGTTTACCGGCTATCGTGTACAACACAATTTTGCGCGCGGTCCTGCGAAAGGCGGCATTCGCTATTCGCCCGACGTCACCATTGATGAAGTTCGCGCGCTGGCGGCGTGGATGACCTGGAAATGCGCGGTTGTCAACATTCCTTTCGGCGGCGGCAAAGGCGGCATCATCTGCAACCCGAAAGAGATGAGTCCGGGCGAACTCGAACGCCTGACGCGGCGTTACACTTCGGATTTGATGGATTTCATTGGGCCCGAACGCGATGTGCCCGCGCCTGATATGAATACCAATGAACAGACCATGGCGTGGATTATGGATACCTATTCCATGCACATGCGTCACACGGTTACGGCGGTGGTTACCGGCAAACCGATTGAAATTGGCGGTTCGCGCGGACGCCGCGAAGCGACCGGACGTGGCTTGCTATTTGTTTGCAATGAAGCCTGCAAAAAATTCAATCTCGATTACCCGAATACCCGCGTGATTATTCAAGGCGCGGGCAATGTCGGCGGCGTGGCAGCGGAATTGATGTACGATATGGGCTACAAGGTTATCGGCTTAGCCGACATCACTGGCTCCGTATACAACCCGAAAGGTCTGAATATTCCCGATTTACTCAGCTATTTGAAGAAAAATAAAACGGTCGAAGATTACAAAGACGGCGACATCGTTGACCGCGACGAATTCCTCGAACTCGAATGCGAAATCCTGATGCCTGCGGCGACCGAAAATCAAATCACTTCGGATAATGCCGACCGCATTAAATGCAGAATTCTGGCTGAAGGCGCGAACGGCCCGACCACGGCGGATGCCGATGAAATTATTGCCGAGAAAAATATCTTCGTCATTCCCGATATTCTGGCTAACGCAGGCGGCGTCACCGTCAGTTATTTTGAATGGGTGCAAGACCGCATGGGCTATTTCTGGAATGAAGATACAGTGAATGAACGGCTGAAAGAGATTATGGTCAACAGTTTCCATGATGTCGTCCGAGTTGCGGAAAAATACAAAGTCAATACGCGCCTTGCGGCTTACATGCTGGCGATTGACCGCGTCGCTTATGACACCAAGATTCGCGGCATCTATGCCTAGCCCGACCGTTTGCTGAGCGAGCCGCAAACGGTAAATGTCGGAAAGATTTTTTGTAACCCGCAGAGGTTCCCTAAAAAGGGAGTCCGTAGAGGTTTAATCAGCCGATTTTCGGCATTGTCGAAAAAGTGTTTTTAGTGTTGACCCAAGGGCTAAATGCTTGTATAAAAAAGGGGTCGCACTAATCAAAGAGTCTTGCAGGAACGACTCGCAATTGCGCTCACATAAGCTTCATCCCACACTTTCTGAGGGGGCAGCAAAAAATCCTCTGGCAGCACAATAGAGGCGGAACGAAAGAGAACCGCAAAAATGGTGAATAATTTAGGAGGCAAATAATAATGAAAGCGGCTATAAGAATCAGCACGCTGTTGTTGACGCTTTTGGCTCTTGCAAGCGTAAGCTTTGCACAAGGCAGCCTGGCAGAAAAGCAGAAAGCGCCAACTGTTCTCGGCGGCACGGGGTTATTCAATACGTTTTCGACTCGTACCCTGTGTAAAGGAGAATTTAATTTCGCTCTGTTCTGGAATAATTTCGACCGTGATCCGGGCGATTTAGACATCAATCAAGTTCCGTTTAACTTCACGGTCGGTTTAACCAACAGATGGGAACTCTGGGTTGATTGGGTTACCTGGCAACAAGTAACGTCGCGCAGTCCGTTCCTGTTGAGCGGTTATCAATATAGCGCTGTGCAATTTTTTGGCAACCCCTCAACCTTACTTGGTCCTGCGGTCGGCGGCAAAGATGCGGCAGCCGCATTCTTCCCGCGCACCGGCGCAGAATTCGGCGGCATCCTTCCGAAACTTGGCGCCTGGGGCGCACCATTGAATTTCACCGGCGCAAGTGTCGTGTCACCCGGCGGACCAAACGCTTCACAAGTCGTTGGCTTGGGTCCGGCGTTTACCACCCCGCTTCCGAGTTTCTATAACGAATTGCCGTTTTTCGGCGAATTGGATTTCGTCGGCTTCGATAGCGCCGGTCGTCCGGTATTCGGGCCTCGCCAATCCTCAAACGGCACCAGCGATTTTTATATCGGCACCAAATACAGCCTGATCGATCCTGACCACAACTGGTTCAGCATCGCGCTTGCCGGTTATGTCAAGATTCCGATTTCCGATAGCGATTCGGCACTTGCGCGCGGTCGCACGAGCGGTCAATGGGAATATGGACCGACCTTGATTTTCGGTCAGGAATCGGGCGGCAAACGTTTCCGTCTGTATGAAGAGTTGGGTTACATTCACACCAACGATCCGCATCGTAATGATGTGAAAATTTTAGACCTCGCAGACAAATTCAAATTCAACATCGGTATGTCCGTGGCGCTCAGCAAGAATGTTGAATTCGTCAGCGAATTGTTACATACGCGCTTTGTCGGCAACGACACCCCGCATTTGATTGAAAACGACCCGTGGGATTTGAACGTCGGTTTGCGTTTCCACTTCAAAGATGGACGCATTCAATTCGGCGGCGCGTACAGAAGATACCTGAATGGCGAAGACACGCAGAATTTGCAAGTGGCAAGATTTGCGGGCTTCGCGCAACCGTTCTTCTTCTTCATTCCGACCTTTGATTTCCCGACCCAGAGCTTCGGTGCTAATGGTAGCGAAAATGGCTTCGTCAGCTATGTCAACATTGGCAGCCGTCGCGCTTGCCCGGCTCCGCCTGCGCCGGTTTGCGTCGTCACCGTTTCGTCAAGCACCGTCAACAAAGGCGAACGCATTACAGTAACGGACAAACCGACCACTCCGGGTTATCAGGAAGGTCAGGTGACTTACGAATATAAATGGGATGTGAGAGATGCATCGGGTCGCCCGGTTACCATCAGCGGCTCCGGCGCATCGGTTGACATCGCCACCGGGCAATTGCCTTGCGGAACCTATATGGTCACCACCACTGTAGTCGCCAGCGTTCCGGCAGTTGATTGCCCGAGCGATTGCGTTACCACAGGTTCGACGACCTGCACCACCAAGTTTGAAGTCACCGAACCGCCGTGCCCGACGGTGGCTTGCGAAGCGCTTACCACACCATCATCAGTCAATCCTGGTGAACCTGTCACCCTGCGCGCAACCGCAACCGGTGGCGGCAACTTCACCTTCAGTTGGTCAGCAACCGGTGGTCGTCTCTCCGCTTCGACCGGTTCAGAGGTCACCATTGATACCGCTGGCTTATCCGAAGGCACCTACACCGTCACGGTGAACGTGGCAACCGATAAGACACGTTGCGACCAACCATGTCCGGGTAGCAGTTGCACGACTTCATTCTCAGTGAAGGCATTACCACCGCCAGAAGTTGTACGACCGCTCGTACCGTGCGGACCTATCTTCTTCAAGTTCAACTCAGCTCGCATCAACAACGAGCACAAGGCGTGCCTGGATGAAATCGCATTGAGATTGCAGCAAGACCCGCGCGCCGCGCTTGTCATTGACGGTCATCGCGATTCGTCAGAACGTGTTGGCATCTCGCTTACCCGCGCCAACAACGCACGCGACTACCTCGTCAACGAAAAAGGCGTGGATGCGGCTCGCATCACCGTACGCAACTACGGCGATACCTGCGCACATGACTCTGGCGATATGAACCTCAATCGTAGAGTTGAGTTCTACATCGTACCTGCGGGTTCAAACGTGGGCTTGATTGATGAGTTGAAGAAGTGCGCTACGGGTTCATCACCGCGCGTCATCACCGATGAAACGCCAGCGGTTTCCGATGATAAGAAACCGCCTGTTCGTCGCGTTCCGCGTCGCACCCGCAAGGGTCGCAGAGGCGAACCGATCATCCTGATGAACGAGCAACAAACCTCTAATCAATAACCGGAACCTCATGGTTCAAAACCTAAAAGGGCGACTCTTGCAAGAGTCGCCCTTTTTCTTTTGCGTAAATATATCGTAAGCACACTTGGAATTTTCAGACATCCTTGTCCGCATTGTTTTAATGCCTGCGGGTATCCTTGCCCGCGCTCCTATCTACGCTCCTTCGCGCGCGGCACTTCGCGCTCCGCAGTTCGCCATTCGTTATTTTTTCTTGCGATATTTTTCAATCAGCAGGTTGTACTTCATGATGGTTTCATCAATGGCTCTTTTTAATTTTCGCTTCTCTTCTTCATTAGTAGCGCGTTCAAGTTTGGCTCTGAGAGTTTCGGCTTCTTTCAGGAGCGCGGCTTCCTGTGGAAGAACATTGGCATTCTTCAAAATCGAATAACCGATGCGCAAATCTTCGGGCGTTGCAAAATAGGCGGTCAAATCAATCGGTTTACCTTTGCCTGCGAGATTATCGAACTCGCCGCTTTCCATCGCCTCTTTGATTTTTTCTTCAGCTAGTTTCTCGAAACTCATACTCGGATTATAACGAATCAGCGGATATTGCAAATCCGCTCTTCACAACGCGGTCAAATGCCGCTTGCTCAACTTTAGTAAATCAGTTGGCAATCTACGCCGGGCAAACCTGTCGCTCTGTTTTCTCCATCAAAATTAACTCCCACAAGCCTCGCTGGACAAAATGCCTGAAAAAGACCAAAACTAATAAGGTGGGAAGAAAAAGATTAACGAAGGAGAAATAAGCATTGAAAAACATTTTAATCATCTTCTTACTGATTTGCCTGTTTTCATTATCCATTTCCGCAGACGCGCAGAGCCGCAAGCGCCGCACACCGAAACGCAGCAACGCGACAGCGGCAGCAAAAGCCGCAGCGGCTCAACAGACCGCTGCCGATTTAAAAATGGGACGCGAACAGGTTGCCGCGCAGATAAAAACCATGACCCGCTTTCTTTATCTGTTTGCCGGTATCACCAAAGGCATCGAATCCGTCGACCAGGCAGCCCGCGCCCGCGAAGCATCGTCGGTAACTATCGAAGCCAATGAACGCAACAAAACTAAAGTTAAAGAGAGCATCAACAACATCCGTGCAGGACTGGATAAACTCGAAAGCGACTTTCGCTTCAACGAGACCTTGAAAAAATACTTCCCCTTTATTACAGGGGTTGCCCGAATCGGCACCGACGCTGAAAGTCAAGCCGCTGCAAATCGCTTTGATGAGGCAGGTCGCTCACTGCTAAAAGCCGTCAATCAACTGACCGACGCGCTGGCACTGATGCAATAGTCAGCCCTTACATCCGTTTTTTTAATCGGGCGCGATGCATAAGTAAGCGCGGAAGCAGTAGCCCAAGCGTGAGCGCGGGCTTGTCTGACAGTCCTCCCTAACGGTCGGGCTACGGTTCATCTCCCTGGATTGCTCCACTACCAGAAAACGTTCAGCGTTTTTTGGCGACTCGTTAAAATAAATAAAGCCCGGTGAATAAATTTACTCACGGGGCTTTATTATTTCGAGGTTGTAATCTTACAGCCGATTTACAGTTTAGTTATTGCTGTCGACTGCTGGATTGCGTGAGTCCGCTGCTGACCAACACCTTAACTTCGACGCGACGATTTTGTCTGCGACCATCGGCAGTTGCATTATCGGCAACCGGTCTTAACGACCCATAACCAAACGGAGTGATGATGCGGCGCAACGGAATGTCATGGTTTTCCTGTAAATAACGCACCACCGCATCAGCGCGTTGCTGGCTGAGAACGCGATTGCGCGCCATATTCCCGGTTGAATCTGCGTAGCCGGTTATTTCAATAACAAAGCCTTTTGTGGTCGCAGCTTTTTGAGCGATTTGATCAAGCGCCTGTTTGTATTCAGGCGTAAGCACTGCGCTGTTGACTCTGAAATAAACGGTTGTCGAATCTTGCACCGTATAATCATCAATTGCCGAGATGCGCTCGTTTGCGGCAGCCACACCGGCATTGGCGCGGTCGGCTTCGCTTCTCGCCATCCTCGATACTTCATTTAATTCATCCACCTGTCCGGCGATGCGTTGATTTTCGCGTTCAACCGGAGAGACCCGCGATTCGACGGTGCGCGCGACCTTCAAATCCGATGAATCGAAACGCACTTTATCGGCAACCAGTTGCCCATCCATATTACCGCGTCCTTCGATTTCAACTTCAAGACCGCGCAGCAAACTGGTCACATCATAATTTTTCCCGCGACGGAAAAATCCGCCTTTCGATTTCACGCTGGTTTGATCCGTGAGCCGCACAACGGTTTCCATATCCTGCTCGTCGCGAACACTGAAGGTATCAGCCTCGCGGCTGACGATTCTGCCCTTGAGTTTCGTTTTTTGCCCGCTCGAAACCGCGCGAATTCCCGGCTTGTAAACGGTCGCCTGCGGCGATTGCGAACTTGATTGAACTTGCTGTGCGAAGTTCGCCGGTACGCCGGTCAACAAGAAAAGACTCATTACCAGGCTTAACGATAGAATTGATTTGCACATTCTCATTGAATACCCTCCTTAAAAGCAAAGCGCGCAAAAACTGCAAGGTGATGCGCCCTTTGCTGAGTTGAATTAAATGTTGATTCCCCGATAACCCATAGCTTCTTAAGTAATGATTCGGGATTAAAACCGGATTAATTTTGCAGGTAGCTGAAACTACCTTCAGTTTGGTTGTGAGGCGGGTCCGAACTGATTTGAAACAGCATGGCTTTCAATGACGAAATCTATGGTCATCGAAAAACGCACGATAAAATTGTAAACAATCATGGTTGATTCTGCTATAGCACAGAGGCGCGCAAATTATTATAACTTTCTTACGTTTCCGATTGCGAAAACGCGCATCAAAGATCGTCTCAGCTGGATGACACCAGTATAAGCAGCTAAAATCACACGGAAGCCCGATAAGCAAAACACGACAACATGGATAAATCATCAGCCATCGATCAACCCAAGCAAATTACCAACGACCGCAATGCCAATAACCAAACCGTGCAAGCGAAGAAAAAATCGCCAAGCGTGGCGCGTTCGGCGGGACTCATCAGTCTTGCGGTCATGGCAAGCCGCATCCTTGGATTGGTGCGCGAAATGGTTTTCTCGCGTCTGTTTGGCGCATCGGCAAGCTACGCCTATGACGCTTATGTGATTGCTTTTCGCATACCGAATTTGTTGCGCGACCTGTTTGCCGAAGGCGCGCTCTCGAATGCTTTTGTCACCGTCTTTTCCGATTATCTGGTGACGCGCGGCGAAAAAGCGGCGTTCAGATTATCGAATCTCATTGCTACGGTTTTGATTTTTATCTTAGGGGTTTTTGTTGTGCTCGGCGTTATCTTTGCGCCGGAACTCGTCAGCCTCTTTGCCTCGGGGTTTAAATCCAATCCCGATAAATTCGCGCTCACCGTTAAACTGACGCGCATTATGATGCCGTTTATATTGCTGGTCGCCCTGGCTGCGCAGGCGATGGGACTTTTAAATTCGCGTGACCGTTTCGGCATCCCTGCACTCTCGGCTTCGTTTTTCAATGTCGGGTCAATCATCGGCGGACTGTTTTTCGCGGTGATTATGACCGGACGCGATTTTGCGCACCCCGTTCAATCGGTTCTCGACCATCCCATCGAAGGCATCGTCGGCATGGCTTACGGGGTGTTGATTGGCGGTTTTCTGCAATTTGCCGTGCAATGGCCGAGTCTCAGAAAAGTCGGATTTCATTTTCGCCCGATGCTCAGTTTTCGCGATGAAGGGGTAAGAAGAATTTTCAAATTGATGGGACCAGCCGTCATTGGCGCGGCGGCTGTACAAATCAATGTGCTCATCAACAGTCAATTCGCATCAAGCATTCCCGGCGATGGCGCGGTTTCGTGGCTCAGTTATGCCTTTCGCCTGATGCAATTTCCGCTCGGGGTTTTCGGTGTAGCGATTGCCACGGCGACGCTGCCGTCGATTTCCAAAAATGCCGCGCTCAGAGAGATTGAAGATTTTCGCCACACCTTGGCAAGCTCGATTCGTCTGGTTTTCGTGCTGACGATTCCTTCGGCAGTCGGTTTAATCGTTCTCGGTCGCCCGATCATCGCGCTCATTTATGAAAGCGCCAAATTCAAAGCCAGCGACACCCAGCATACAGCCGCCGCGCTTGCCTGTTATGCCATCGGGCTTGCCGGTTATTCGGCGCTCAAAGTAATCGTTCCGGCGTTTTATGCGCTCGGCGATGCGAAATTTCCCATGCGTATCAGTTTGTTTTCGATTGTGATTAATTATGCACTGAACTGGTCGCTGGTCGGCGTGTTGCAAGAGCGCGGCTTGGCGCTTTCGACTTCCGCCGTGGCGTTGCTGAATTTTTTCGTCCTCTATTTCGTTCTGCAACGTCGTATCAACGGCATCGAAGGCAAAAGGACGTTTGTTGCGGTTTTGAAAATAATTCTTGCGTCGATTGCAATGGCGTTGGTGTGCTGGCTGGTCAGTCAAGGCATTCATCAATTCGTCGGTGATAATCGGATTGCGCGAATGATTAACGTCATCGTTTCGGTTAGCGCAGGCGCGAGCGTGTTTTACATTGCGGCTTTGATGTTGGGCGTTGAAGAATTGAAGTCCGCAATGAATGCTATCCTTGGACGGTTTATCAGAAGATTACGAAAATAGAATGCGATGAAACTATCAATCATTGGCGCGGGGCGCGTCGGGCAAACCCTTGGGCGCAGAGCGCGCGAAACCGGTTTTGAAATCATTGATGTCGTCTGTCGCACAAAAGCGTCGGCAAATCGCGCTGTTAAATTCATCGGCGCAGGTCGCGCGCAAGCCGCCGCAAAAGCCAGGTTATCACCAACGGATTTAATTTTAATCGCCACCCCCGATGACAAAATCGCTGATGCAGTGGCGATGATTCAAACAAGCCCTATCAATAAAGCGATTGCCCTGCATACCAGCGGCGCATCATCAAGCGCGATACTTGAGCCACTCAAAGAAAAAAATATTCTTGTGGGTTCGTGTCATCCGCTGCAAAGTTTCGCAAGCCCCGCGCAAGGCTTGCCGTTAATTTCCCAAACCTATTTCTGCATTGAAGGCGAAGCGGCAGCCGTCGGCGCGGCGCGGCGTTTGGTTCGCGCTATCGGCGCGCGTTATTTTGAAATCAAGCCGGAGATGAAAAGCCTCTACCACGCGGCGGCGGTCATGTCATCAGGAGGGGTGACCGCTTTACTGGCTGTCGCCATTGACATGCTCATCCGTTGCGGTTTGCCGGAAAAAGAAGCGCGGAAAATTTTATTGCCGTTAGTTGAAGGAACCTTAAAAAATCTACAGACGGTCGATGCGGCGCAGGCTTTAACCGGCCCCATTCGTCGAGGCGACATGGGAACTGTTGAGCGGAATTTACAGGCATTGAAAGCCGTTGATGAATCGGCTATGGAAATTTATCGCCTGCTTGCCAAACGCAGTCTTCAGTTAGCTCGACAGGCGGGAAGCGATAAAAAATTATTGCGGCGAGTTCAACAAGTTTTGGATGCGTCTTGAGATCAACGTTCATTCGGCAGGAAATGACCTTGTACCAAATCGAGTTTGCTGGTGGTGTTATTGGGCGGACGCATGGTAAGCGAAGGACTCGAAACCGCTTCCATATAAATCTGTCGCCCTCCGGTTAAAATTACAAACCCTTTTTCGCTTCCCCAGAACGGCGTGGTCTGGAGTTTTTCCGCAAACGAGGCTTTGCCCAACCCCAAACCGAGCAGGTCATCCATCGAATCGAGATTGCCCAGTCCGAGTGCGCCATTGAGGTTATTTTGCAAAGAGGATTCAACCGACAAGGGTCGCGCGCTGCTTAAAACATTACCATTGATACTTTTCAAATAGGCGAGCTTTTCCGATAACTGGCGCGCGCCTTTGCCGACCAGTTCACATAAATCCTTGAAGTATGCCACCAGACTGGTTTCGCGTTCGGCTTCGACATAAAAGGCTGATGAATTGGTTCCCTTGTGAACGCCTTTCAATTGAATATCGGCGCAAGCGGGATTGGTGATTTGAAATTCGCACAGGTGCGAAATCAGCAGCGACCAGACATGGTTGGGCATCGCGCCTTCAATGAAAATCTGTCCCATCGGTCGCGTCAAGACGCCGACAAAAGCATCTTCGAGGGTCGCGCGCATGATGTTATTGCCATCGGCGCTGAGGTCAATCCAATCCGCCCAGGCATCTGCAAGATTGACGCCCGAATATTTCACGCCATGTAATTTGGCGCCCGTGAGATTGCAACCGCTCAAATCGGCGTTGGTCAAATCGGCATTGCGTAAATCACAACCGACTAACGAACAGGCGGCAAGGCGCGCGCCCGACAGGTTGGAACTAATCAGTGAAGTGTTTTCCAGACGCGCGCCGGAAAGGTCGCTATAAGAAAGGTCGGCGTTTTCAAAAACTGCGCCGGTCAAATTGCAACCCGACATCTGCGCCATCCGCGCATAGGCGGCGGCAATATAGGCTCGACTTAAATTGGTTTCGGTAAGAAAAGCGCCAACCAGAAACGCGCCCGACAGCATGGCTTCTTCGAGATTTGCGCCGGTGAGGTCTGCGCCGCTGAGGTCTGCGCGGCTGAGGTCTGCGCCATTTAAAATGCAGCCAATCATGCTGGCTTGCACAAGATTTGCGCCGACCAGATTTGCCTGACTCAAAGTTGCGCCGCTTAGAAAACTGCTGGTTAATCGCGCATCGCTCAAATTCGCCTGCGAGAGGTTTGCCATTCGCAAGTTGGCTTGCGTCAGATCAACATACATTAATTCCATGCAGGATAAATCGGTTCGCACCAGATTCATCCCTCGCAGGCTGTCACCTTTTGATAGACGATGAAGCGCTTCACCCTTTGAAAGAGGCTGTGTCATTGACCTTCCGACTAAGAACTTTTAAGCGAAACTTACCAATAGAGGGCAGGAAATTCTGAGCCTTTTCAGCCTGAATTTCGATAGCGGAATGTTAAAAAATCGCGAGCGGATATTAACCCATCAATCCATCTAGCCATTACAAATCGAAACTCAACACTAAGTAATATACTTTCTGATCTCATCTGCTCATAAGAGACCGGGGAACCAGGCTCCGACAACGCTTATGTTAGCCTCGATTACAGGCAGAGTAAATACAAATTTCAGGGGGCTTTTCGTGACAATTTTTGGAAAATTCACTGAAATCAATCGCTACTTGAGCAATTATCGTAAACTTCACTTAGGCATTGTCAGATTTCCTTTTTACGAAACAGAGCGGATACGATTTCGATTGTTGACTTTCATCACCGCGAGTCATAGACTTTTTTTGCTCGGCCTGTATGAAATGCATTGACAGCTGAACCGATAATCATTAGCGGATTCCATAACAACCACTTTTGATGAACCCGTTGTGCCCTCTGGTTTATCTTGGCAACTATTTTTGAGTGAGGTGCAGTATGAAACACGCAACAGCAGTTGCTTTGTTGTTCGCGCTCGCATTAACTTTTATTGCGCCACCATTGATTTTCGCGGCATCCGAACAATCCCCCCTTACCAAAGCCGAACAGAAAAAGCGCGATGCAGAGCTAGAAAAACTCGGCAAAACTGCACGGAAAGCTTTCCGTAAAGGCTATTACCCGGATGCCGTAAAAGCTTATCAAGCGATTCTCCACCTCGACCCGACCAACATCGCCGCACGCCTCGGCGCATCTTACGCTTACTATAAAGGACTCGATTATAAATCCTGTTTTGATTTGGCTACCGAAGTTTTAAAACTCGACAGCACCAATGCTCGCGCGCATGCGTTAATCGGCGCATCCTTGTTGCGCTCCGGGTTTATTGTCGCAGCCATCCCTGAATTGAATCAGGCATTCAAACTGAATCCCAAAGAAGCGCTCGCTTACGGCGCTGCCGCCGAGATTGATTATTATGAAGGGCGTTGTGACCAATCGATTGCCAAAGCCTTTCGCGCCATCTCGCTTGACTCTTCCGAAGAGGATTTTTTAATCACCATTGCCCGCGCTTCATCACGCATCGAATTATATGACCAGGCGGCAGAAGCCTATGAACGGTTTCTTACAGTCGCGCCTGAAACCGATAAAGAGCGCCGCGACCGCATCAGCGGTTTGATTGAATTTTATCGCAAACTGGCAGGACTCAGGGTTCACGAAGTGAGCGGGTCGAAAACTTCGCAAGTGCCGTTTGAACTCGGCAATGACCGTCGCCCTTACATCAACGTCAAAATGAACGGGCGGGATGCCATCTTCGTGGTTGATACCGGTTCCGGTTTCACGGTGATTTCCAAAGAGGCTGCGAAAAAATTTAAAGTTCCGGAAATCGCTCACGGCGGGCATTCACAGGGGGTCGGCGGCAGCGGCAAATTCCCTATCGTTTACGGACTGGTCAACACCCTGCAACTCGGTGAGGTAAAGGTTCGCTCGGTGCCCTGCTTTATTCGCCCCTTCCATTCGCTCAACAATTCCGCCGCAGACGTTCAGGCTGACGGCTTTATTGGCTTATCGGTTTTGTCGCGGTTTTTAACCGAGCTTGATTATCAAAGCAACGTCATGCGTTTAAGTCAGGACATTGATCAATCGGTCGTGGCTACCTCGCCTGATATGACGGTCGTGCCGTTTCGCACCACGCAAAACGGTTTAATCAGTATCGAAACCGAATTGGATGGCAAGAATACCATCAATGCGATTTTGGATTCGGGCGCAAGTTCCACCGTCATCTCAACCCACGCTGTTGACCGGTTGAATTTGCGCGAACAAATCATCAAAGGGCAAAAAGTGCGGGTCATCGGCGCAGGCGGCATTTCCGATAATGTGGAATTGCTGTTTATCAAAAACTGTCGCGTTGCCGATTTGCGACAGGACAATTTACGCGCTCTGGTTTTGGATTTCAGCGCCATCAACGAAACCTCCGGCTTTGAACAAAGCGGCATTTTAGGCGGCGATTTTCTGCGCCATTTCAGTGTGACGATTAATTTCGCGAAAGCTCAGGTTGGCTTGAAACCGCACACCACTTCAATTAAAAAAATACCGGCGGAGACCAAGAATCAAGCATTAAACTAAACTAAAATTTTTCTGCTCCTCAACTCATCATCGCTTAATCGAACGAGCGACCGCTCAATTAATTTGAAGAATATTTTTTTCTCAAGCGGAATTCCATCCGACAATTGCGGCTTGTGTTAGAATGAATTTCGCAGTTGTTATGAAGAAAAGTTTATATATCGAAACCTCCGTTGTTGGCGCTTATCTCGATAACGGAGAACCCTTTCGTCGCGATTTAACCATTCGCTGGTGGGAGCATGAATTGCGCGATTATGAAGCCTTCGTTTCGCCGCTGGTGGTGCGCGAACTCGAACGCATGGATGAACCGCGTCGGTCATCTTATTTGAAATTGATCAAATCGTTGCCGCAATATGAAATCACCGAAGAGGCGGCGATTCTCGCGGATGGCTATGTATCGCGCGGCATTTTTCATCGCAAATATCTGGCGAACGCTTTGCACGTCGCCCTGGCATCGGTCAACAAAGCCGATTTTTTTGTAACCTGGGATTTTGGTCATCTGGCAAATGTCCATCGGCAATCGCGTGTGCAACTCTTCAATACCGTAGCCGGTTTTTTTGTGCCGATGATTGTGACGCCGGAATTTTTAATTAGTCCCGAATTTTAATCGGTAGCCGGTAATCGGCAGTCGGTGGTCGGTCAAACGACAATCACCGATTACCGATTACCGGCTACTGCCTACTGAGCCTATGTATCCGAAACCGAGATTTTTAGAAGAGCTTCACGCCATTCGCGAAGAGATGTCGCGTGATTGCGATTATGATGTAGACTTGTTTGCGGAGATGATTCGTTCGGGTGTGCGTCCGCAATATGGACCTGCGCGAAATATCCGTGGCGTTCGCGTTTATGCCCCAGCCCGAGAAATTCAAGAAGAAAATTAAATTCAGGTAAACCGAAATCATGAATAAACTGGCAAAATCGTTACTCACCCTTTTATTTTGCGTTGCAGCCTCGCAAACAGCCTTCGGGTTTTCTGCGTCCGTCGAAAGTTTTAACAGTCCGCAAAATGCTAAAGATCAGGTGCAATCCTCACGCGCAAAAACCAAGCCGGCTTTTCCCGATGTGCCCGAAATTGTTGAACGACTCAATGATGTGGTGGTCAATGTGCGTTCAACATCGGCGCTTGGCGAAAATCTCGGCAGCGGTTTCATCATTGATAACAAGGGTTTGATTGTCACCAATTTTCATCTGATTTCCGCAGGCGAAAGCAGCCGAAGAGCCAGTCAAACCGCAGAAAATCGCCAACCCCGTCTGGCAGACCGCGTGTGGGTGACCTTGCATGACGGTCGGCAATTCCCTGCTTCGGTGAAAGGCTATGACGAAGTCACCGATATTGCGCTTTTGCAAATTATCCCATCAGGCGCGGCTTTGCAGGTTGCCGAACTTGGCGATAGCGATGAACTGCGCGTCGGTGAATGGGTCATCGCCATTGGTAATCCTCTGGGGCTTGACCACACCGTGACGCTCGGTATTTTAAGCGCCAAAGGGCGCACCGATTTCGGCGGACAGTTTGATGATTATCTGCAAACCGATGCGGCAATCAATCCGGGAAATTCCGGCGGCCCGCTGGTCAATGCCGACGGCAAAGTGATTGGCATCAACACGCTGGTGTTGGAACGTTCGCAAGGGTTGAGTTTTTCGATTCCGATTAACAGCGTCAAAGCGCTCTTGCCACAACTCATCGAACGCGGACGAGTAGCGCGCGGCTATCTGGGAATCGAAACCCGCGATTTGACGCCGGATTTGCGCGGCGTCTTAAAAGTTCCGGCTGATACGCGCGGCGTCTTGGTGGTTCGTGCCGAACGTGGCACACCGGCGGCGCGCGCAGGGCTTAGACAAAACGATTTGATTCTCAACGTCGATGACAAACCGGTCGCCTCATTCGTGCAGTTCAATCGCCTGGTTGCGAACAAAGCGCCGGGCACTAAACTTGCCCTTAAAATTTTGCGCGACGGTAAAGAATACACTTTGAGTGTCGAGGTCGGTGAAGAGAAAAAATAAATTAGTCATTGGGCATTTGTCCTTTGTCAGTTGCTAACTATTGATTGCCCTTGAGGCAGTGCCGTTATTTAGCAGTTGACCGATGACAATGACCAATGATCAATGACCAAAAGAAAATGTCCAAAAAAGTTTTACCCGCAGAAACCTTTGACGAAGATTACGATGATAATCTTTTTGAGGCGATAGGCTTTGAAATCATCGAAGATGACGATTTCTTTGACCTTTTTGAAAGCGCCGATAAATACGGCACCTATAGTTTAATCAATCGCGGCGAAGCCACTTTACAAGGCAAATGTTGGAAGGTCGGCGATGGCTTGGAAGTATGGGCATGGCTTTGCGCCAGTGGCAAAAAAATTCAATATGAAGATTGCCGTCCGGCTTTTCGCAGTCGCTACGCTTACATCTTTTCGCCCTGGGAGTTGATTGAATACGAAGAGAGCGGCGACGCTTTGCTGCGCGGCTATCTCAATGCCGATACCGAGATACTTTTTCAATTACAGAACCTCACCGAATTGAATCTCAACGTGTTCAATTATTCGCACCTTCATGTCGCCTTTGCCGGACTCGCATATTCAGCGGTGCTGCATTCGGGTTCCTATCTCAAACGCAATCCGCCGGTTTTTGAATTGGCTGAAAAGACCCCTGAACTCGCAGAGAATGCTTATGAAAGCGATTACCTGATTCGCGGGCGTGTGCTGGCGTGGCGTTATTTGAAAAACCCACTTACGGAAAGTGACCTGGTCTGGCTTCACGTTGATGTCGGCAAATTCCGCCTGGAAATTTTAGCTAATCGTCATGCCTTGCCGGGTCGTTTGAAAATCGGCGCGGCAATCTCCGCGAGAATCTGGTTGCAAGGTCACATTCTCGACCGCGAGGATTTGGAAGCGCGTTATGAAGGTGTAGACCGCGCTTATGAAATCAGTGATTTCTGGGGCAGACTGCAACGCGGCAATTAATTGCATCCTTCGATAGTTTTGAATGAAATTGCGCTTGCGTGTTGAAAGGCTTTTGACCAAGCTATTTCGGCTACCTGGTTCGGAATGAATTGATGGAAGACCTGGTAGCTTGCCAATTCATTGTCGATGTCCCAGCGGATGTCGCGGATGAAACGGATGAAGACGGATGATTTAAATTGATTGTTTCAACATCGGATGAAGCAAGTAATTTATCCGCGCCCATCCGCGCAATCCGCGACATCCGCTGGGAATGTCCATTGAAATTTATCTGATTGGCAATTCGTTGAACCTGTAAACGCATACTCAGAATTTTCCTGATACCACTCAATTCTGGTTAGACTGCTTGTAGGTGTACGGCAGCAGGACTTGAATGAGGTATGGCAACATTCACGTTCATAATGGAATACAAGGGCGGAACTTACGTATCACAGGTTTCGGCTGCATCAGTCCAGGCAGCAGTTACAAAGTGGGCTATAAGCTTAAACCCGGATGAGATTGCCCATCTCGGCACTAAACTCAAGAAGCAGCTAATTGAAAGTTTGAAAGCCGACAGGGATCGGTGCTACGAACCAGTAGAATTGAGTAGGCTAAAGAACGTGTGGCACATAAGCGTGCCGTCGTTAATGCAATCAAGACAGACCTCGGTTGATGGGGCGCAGTCTGATCAGCGATTCGACCAGAGCGCGAGCACAACGGCTCTCAGGCATCCAGTGTTTTCGCGTTCGGTCAACCGCAGCGTTAAGCTTTCGTGAACACGAATGGATATATAAATAAATGGCATGAATTTATGGGAAGACGAAACGATGTCAAACACGGATTCTCTTGTAACTATTCACATGGCTGCAAGCCTTGACGGCTTCATCGCTCGGCAGGACGGGAACGTTGACTGGATGGAGACTTCAGACGAATTCGTAAGCGGGGACACAATGGATCCAGCATTCGTCCAGGAGTTTCTCAAAACGATTGATTGTTATGTGATGGGATCGCGAACCTATGAGACCGCCTTGAGTTTTGAAGCCAAAGGATTGGGATGGGCATATGGTAACAAACCTACCTTCGTTCTCACGCGACGCAACTTGCCGCGGACAAGAGATACTATCGAGTTCTACGCCGGTGATCTCACAGAATTCGTGAATGGCCGTTTGCGTCCTGCGTTCCGTAGCATCTGGTTCGTTGGCGGTGGTGTAGTCTCCGGCGAATGCCTGCGTCGTGGGTTGGCCGACGAAGTTCGTTATTCAATCCTACCGATCTTGATTGGGGAGGGCATTCCATTCTTCGAGAAACTCGACAGAGACATTGCCCTGCATCTGGCAGAGGTCAAAGCCTACAAAACCGGAATGGTGGCGCTTCGTTACGAAGTGCGAAAATAGGACACCGCCGAACATCTATTGCACTGAAGCGCGCTCCACAGGTCGTCTGTAATTCAGCGTCACAGGGGCGCGCCCAGTCAATCGAATCGTTAGAATAATCTACTTCACCCCTAATTCTTTCAACATCGCGCGGGCTTGCTCCTGCATCGCCACATCTTTGCTGAGTTCAATACAGCGCTTTAAATCATAACTCGCTTCGTCGCGTTTGCCGCGTTCTTGATTCATCAAGGCGCGATAATAAAACGGGTCGGCGTAATCCGGCTTTAAACGAATGGCTTTTTGAAAAGCGGATTCCGCTACCGAATAATCTTTGATTGCGGCGCTGGCGCGCGCCAATGCATTCCAGGTCTCGGCATCGTCCTGATTTCTATCGAGCGCATCATAATAATTTTGAATCGCCTGCTGGTAATCCTGCTTTTCAGCGTAAGTCAGACCGCGCAATTTATACGCCGTATCGACTTCGGGCTTCATTGCGGCAGCTTTTGAATACGCCTCGATGGCTTTATCATAATCTTTGGCTTCGGCATAAGATTTGGCGCGGTTGGTTTGCGCTTCGTACTCTTCCGTCGTCGCGGGATTTTTTGCACAACCCATCAAACCCATCGGCAACAATAACAGGACAATCAATAGTCGTTTCATCTTTCTTACCTGACCGATTTTTTTTAGCAGCATAAACAAAAAAGAGGCTGCGTGTAAACAGCCTCTTTTCGATCAAAGCGATTTCAACTTGTCTTAGAAAATAATTTTCGCGGCGAGTTGAATGATGCGCGGTTCAGTAGTGTTGGTCGGTCTGCCGAACGCCGCATTCGGCACCAGCACTGCGGAACTTCCCGTGCCCGACACCGTAAATGCGGTGGCGTTGACAGCCGTGAAATTCGCCCGATTGAACGCATTGAAAGCTTCGCCGATGAACTGTAATTTGACACGTTCATTCAAGCGAATATCTCTGGCGATGCGCGGGTCAAAGCTGGCAAAGCCCGGACCCACATTGGTGTTGCGTCCGATACCCGGAACCCGGTCTGTGAAGCGATTGCCATCGTTATTGAGGTCGCTGCCGAGCAAACTCGTATAGGGTCTGCCGTCTTCTGCGGTGAAGATGGCGCTCAAACTCCAATCCGAAAAGATGGCGCGCGCGACTTTATTATCGATGCCTTTCGCGTAATTGCCGACTTCCCAGATACCGCTGATGACAAAACGATTGCGCACATCGTTTACCGATGAAGCGCGATCATCGCGAATGTTCAAAGTGTTCTGCACTACTTTGCTATCATCGCCAGCGTTGCCGGGTACGACAGATGTCGCGTCCGGCGCATCATCAATCGCGTGTGAGTAAGTGTACGCCACCAGCAATTGATAATTCTGCGCGAAACGTTTGTTCAATTGAAAGGTCAAGCCTTGATAAATCGAATTGCCGGTTGATTCAAATTGCGAGATGCGCGCAAAACTGGTGGTCGCTCGCGAGGGGAAACGGAAATAGGTGTAACTCTTGCCCGAAGTATCGCGGATGGTGGTCGCAACCGGCGTGCTCAAGTTGATGTCGCGAGTGCGTCCGAGATGCGTGCCTTTGACACCGAGATAATTCACCGTCAAGGCAAGGTCTTTCATCAATTGATGTTCAACGCCGAGACTCCATTGCTGTGTATACGGCGCGACATAATCGGGCGAGAAGGCATAGATATTTGACGCCGGGATGGTCACGCTCGTTGGAATCGCTGAAAAGCGATTCGGATAGGCGGGTATTGCTGAGCCGGTAAAAGTCAAACTGACGACTTGAATACCGTTTTGCGAATGCGCAGTGCCGAGCATAATTGCCGGGGTTCGTCCGAAAAACGCGCCGTATCCCCCGCGCACCACTGTACGGTTGGAATCCAGCGGACTCCAGGCAAAACCGACACGCGGCGCAAAATTATTTTTGTCGCGATTGACGCGGCTGGTATCAATGCCAAACGCCGCAAGCGCCGGAGAAGGATTTTGAATCGGCGGCTCTTTCATGTTTTGAATGTCATAGCGCAATCCGGCATTGATGGTCAGGCGTTGACTGACGCGCCAATCATCTTGCACGAAGGCTGCAAATTCACGATTGTTCGGGCGGGTCGTCGGGCCATCAGTGCCCGCGCCCGCAAATGCCTGCGCAAATCGCGCCGGGCGACGATTGGCAAAATCCGCCAGTGAATTGAAGGTATATTGCCCGCCGAAAAGTCCCGGGAAGAAATTCAAAATATTTTCAATGTTCACATCGACGCCGGTTTTCAATGCATGTCTGCCGAGCGAATAACTGATGTTGTCAATGAATTGATGACGCCGCACAGTGGTTTCACGCGGGCTGAAATTATTGCGCCCGATTTGCAGCGCCGTGACCCCGCCCTGCAAAATGATGGCTTCCGGCTCATCGGAATTTGCGGTGCCGGGTTCACGGTCACGCGCATAGTTATAACGGAATTCATTCAACAATCGTGTGGAAAGCACTGTAGTCATCGAAAGCGTCAAGGTGTGAGTGCGAACCAATGAGTTGCCCGTGTGTTCAGCCGTTGACGTTGTCGAAGGAATGCCCGGAGGCGCTGAGTTTTCCAGCGAACCGCCGGTGAATTTCTGAAAGTTGTAGCGCGCCGTGAAATGATTTTTATCATTCATCTGCCAGTCGCCTTTGACCAGATAAACATCCTGGTCGAAAGCGCGCGGGTAGTTGCCGATTTTCGGCGCGAGTTCGGCAAGCGCCCGTTGTTGCGCCGCAAAATTCGGGTCGCTGGCGCCAACCAGTGTGCCTTGCAAAATCACATCCACAGGGTCGCGGCGACGTTGTCCGTCATAATCGAAAAAGAAGAAGGCTTTGTTTTTGACAACGGGTCCGCCAAGGTTGCCGCCGAATTGATTGACGTGCAACGCCGGGCGCTTGCGACGATTGGCGTTATTGAAAAAGGTGTTGGCATTGAGCGATTTGTCGCGATAAAACTCAAACGCGGTTCCGTGAAAATCGTTGGTTCCCGATTTGGTCACGACATTGACCACTGCGCCCGCAGCGCGACCGAATTCCGCGGAATAGCCGTTCGAGTTGACTTGAAATTCCTGCACCGCGTCTTGCGAAAATTGATAAGGCGCGCGCCCCGAACCGGTACGTCCGAGCGCCTGCCCGAAAAAGGTGTTGTTATTGTCTGCGCCATCAATTTGCAAACTGTTCAAGGTGCCGCGTTGACCGCCGAAACTGATGTCGCCGGTTCTCACATCGCGGGTGACGCCGGGCGTGAGCAAAACGAAATCGATGAAGTTGCGCCCGTTGACCGGCAAATTGGCAACCGCGCGGTCATTAACTGTCGCCGAAACCTGTGTGCGGGTGGTTTCAACAATCGGCGCTTCCGAAGTGACGTTGACGGTTTCCGAAGCGCCCGCCGCGCCGAGTTCGATGTCGAGCGTGACCTTATCGCCGATTTGCACTTTAACGGCTTCGCGTTTGACGACGGCGAACCCTTGTTTTTCAACGGTCATTTGATATTCGCCAACCGGTAAAGCGAGCAAGCGATAAAGCCCGTCGCTGTTGGTTTCGCTCTGGCGTTTCAAACCCGTCTGTAAGCTGATAACCGTAACTTTGGCATCGGGTACGACCGCGCCTGTGGCGTCGGTCACGATGCCTTCAATGGAACCTGTCGAAGCTTGGGACTGCGCAAAAACTCCGAAAGTAAATTGTCCAATAAGCAGTAGTGTAATGGTAAGGTGACTTAAAAATTTAAACCTTTTCACGAATGCCTCCTGTCGCATTTTTGGTTAGCCTCATTTAACTTCTCGAAGTGAAACAGAGAAGATGCAATTGAAATTTATTTAAACTGCCGGGTCGTTCATGTAAAAACCTGCCTATCGTTTTACAGGTGACGGAAGAACGTAAAAGCGATGCTAAGTCACTGGTCACAAGCCTGTCAAATTAACTTACCTGAAAAAATTTTTACATGGTGATTCATTTTTTTAATTTTCTTCGCGTTATTGATTGAAGGCGAAGAACGGGGCTGAATCGGCTGTTGATTTGCCTCGTTCATTCGCTGCCAAATTTAAAATCAACAGAACCGATTAAGAGGATTTTATGAACCGCAGCAAACTAATTTATGCGCTTTTAATACTGGCAATCACCATACAGACCATTTCATTGACCGCTTTGGCGCAAAACCGCGGCGCGAAAAAACCTGTCGCCAATTCATCAACCGGTCAGGATATTAAAATCCGCACGCAAATGACCATGCAGGGACATAGCAGTGAAAGTCTCATCTATATCAAAGGCGCGCGCCAACGCACAGAGATGGGCGCAGGTTTGGGCTTCGTCAATCTCGTCCAATGCGACCTCAAACGCGCCGTACAAATTAACGACAAAGCCAAAACCTATTTAATTCAACCATTCGCTAACAACGACACCACAACCAGCACGCAACCGAACGAACCACAAAGTCCTGCGCCGCAACAGAGGAAACGCGGCGGCATTATTACTCACATAACGACCATCACCGACACCGGCGAACGCAAAGACTTTTTCGGTTACACAGCGCGTCACTTGAAAACTTCAATGACCACGGAATCCAGCCCCGACGCCTGTAACCAGACCAAAATGAAGATGGAAACCGATGGCTGGTACATTGATTTGAATTACGGATTGGATTGTCAAAACAACGCTGCTGCCGCGCAGGCAAACAGTTATGGCAATCAAGGTTGTCAGGATCAAGTGCGCACCAGAAATATCGGTTCCGCTAAACTCGGCTATCCGGTTGATGTGACCACGACAATTTACGACGCCAGCGGGCGCACAACAACCATGCGAACCGAAGTTGTTGAACTATCGCGCGCCGCTTTGGATGCCGCGTTGTTTGAAATTCCCGAAGGTTACAGCGAAGCCAAAGATTATCAGCAACTGATGGGCATCAATGTCGGTGCCATCGCTAAGCAGGCAATGCATCCATCAACCAAAGAAGCCGAAACGCAAGCCCCCTATAAACCCTCGAAACCGGTCGATATTTTGCCGATTGCCACGGGACCGAAAAAAGCCGGGGTGATTCGCGTCGGCGTGTTGATGCCGAAAACTCAGATGGGCAAATCGTTTGAAGGCGTTGAAGCAGCCGAACCGATTCGCAATACAGTGTTGAAATATTTGAGCCGCCCGGCGATTGAAGTGACGATTATCGAATCGCGCGTCGCTTCGCAAATCGAAGTCGAAGCTAAACAAAAAGCCTGTGATTACCTGCTCTATACCGATGTCACACAGAAACAGGGTGGCGGCGGTTTTGGCGGTTTTCTGAAAAAAGCCAGCCCTTTGACCGGGGCGATTTCATCCGTCGGTTATGCGGGTTCAACCGCCAGCGCCGTTGCAACCACGGTTGCTACCGCTATCGTCTACACGGCGGCAGACATCGCGGGCAATACCAAAGCCAAAGATGAAGTGACCATCGAATACAAACTGGTTGCGGCGAACAACACCACAACCCTTAACAACACACTCAAAGCGAAAGCCAAAAGCGACGGCGAAGATGTTATCTCGCCGCTCATTGAACAGATTGCCGCAGCGGTGTTGAATGTCATCAGCAAACGTTAAAGGTTAATGAGTCAACGATTCGCTTAAAAGCAGTTGTTTCAAACGACGGTTGAGGGACGACTCTGATTGCAAACTGCCAAATTCTGGAAAATCCGAAAGCGTCCCTCAACCCGGTTGCAAACCTACACACTTGAATTCAACTGCCACACATCACCAGCCTCCCGACAAAATAATTAGTGTGGCAATCGGGCAACGGTTAAACTAAGATGACCGTTGCCCGTTCTCATTTTTCCTCATCATTAAATTCGGGATTCGCGTGGGAAACTAAATTTTTTCAGCCATATTGAAAGGGATTTCTCATATGAGAACACTCAAGTTGATGCTCATTTCGCTGCTCATGGTTTCATTTTTCATCCCAATTACATTGGTTCAAGCGCAAAATCCGGCAATCACCATTAACGTCGATGCCAATGCCAATCGTCAGGCAATCAACCCATTGATTTATGGCGTGGCTTGGGCGGATACAACTGCATTAAACGATTTGAATGTGCCGCTCAACCGGCATGGCGGCAACACCACGACCCGTTACAACTGGCAACTCAACGCCGACAATCGCGCCAATGACTGGTACTACGAAAGCATCGCCTATTCAAGCAATCTCGCGGGCGAACAGGGCGACACCTTTATTTCACTGAGCAAATCCGCGAATGCCCAACCGATGCTCACCATCCCGATGCTCGGTTGGGTCGCCAAAGTCGGCAGCAATCGCAGCAAGCTGGCGAGTTTTTCCATTGCCAAATACGGCGCGCAAACCGGCAACGATTGGCAATGGTTTCCCGATGCCGGAAATGGCATTCGCGCCAATGGTCAATATGTCACAGGCAATGACCCGAATGATGCAAACGTCGCTGTCGATTCGCTCTTTCAACAAAGCTGGATGCAACATCTCGTGAATCGTTGGGGAAGCGCAACCGACGGCGGATTGCGTTATTACATTCTCGACAATGAGCCGAGCATCTGGCACGCCACCCATCGCGATGTTCACCCGACCGGCGCAACGATGGATGAAGTGCGCGACAAAATTTTCGATTATGCCGCAAAGGTCAAAGCCAATGACCAGTCAGCCATCGTCGTCGCCCCGGAAGAGTGGGGCTGGACGGGATATTGGTTGAGCGGTTATGACCAGCAATGGGGCGCAGCCAACGGTTGGAACTGGAGTTTGATGCCTGACCGTTCGAGTCACGGCGGTTGGGATTATATGCCTTATCTATTAGACCAACTGCGCCAGCGCAATACCGCCACAGGTCAACGACTGGTTGATATTTTCAGTCTGCATTTTTATCCGCAAGGCGGTGAATTCAGTAACGACACATCATCGAACATGCAGTTGCGGCGCAACCGTTCGACCCGCGCCTTGTGGGATGCCGGTTATGTTGATGAAACCTGGATAAATGACAAAGTCAATCTCATCCCGCGCATGAAAAATTGGGTAAACACTTACTATCCCAACACCCGGATTGCCATCACCGAATACAATTGGGGCGCGGAAAATCATATCAATGGGGCGACTACCCAAGCCGACATTCTCGGCATCTTTGGACGCGAAGGGTTGGACTTGGCAAATCGTTGGACGACGCCTGACGCCGCGACGCCGACTTATAAAGCCATAAAAATGTATCGCAATTATGATGGCAATCAATCAACTTTCGGCGATACCAGTGTCCAGGCGACTGTGCCCAATCCCGATAATGTGTCGGCATTTGCGGCGCTGAGAAATGCAGACGGCGCATTGACGCTGATGGTGGTTGGCAAACAATTATCCGGCAACACATCGGCAACCATTAACCTCGCGAATTTCCCGGCGCAAGGCATCGCCCAGGTCTGGCAATTGACATCAACCAATCAAATCAATCGGCTGTCGAATATCAATTTCACCGGCAGCAGTTTGAGTTTAACCATACCGCCGCAAAGCATCACTTTGTTGGTCGTCAGTCCCGCGACAACCGGTAATCAACCGCCTGTTGCTTCGGCAACTGCCAGTCCAACATCAGGCACAGCGCCGCTCGCGGTCAATTTCAATGGCAGCGCCTCGACCGACCCGGACGGAACGATTGCGGCTTACGCCTGGAATTTCGGTGATGGCGCGACAGCTTCCGGGGTAACCGCAAACCACACCTACGCAACCGCCGGAACTTATACCGCAACGCTTACCGTCACCGATAACAGTGGCGCGAGTTCGTCAACGAATCTCACGATTAATGTCAGTCCTGCAACCGCCGTGGTGAATGCGCCAAGCAATTTGACGGGTAACGTAAAAAACACGCGGGTGAAATTATTCTGGGTTGATAACGCAAATAACGAAACCGGGTTTTACATCGAACGCGCTTTAACTGCCACAGGCGCGTTTGCGCGTGTCGGGCAGGTCGGCGCGAACGCCACAACTTATACGGAGTATCCCGGACGCGGAAATTATCTTTACCGCGTACAGGCTTTCAATCAAACAACCGGCGTGACATCCGGTTATTCAAATCAAATTCAATTAAAAGTAAAGCAGTAAACCCAAGTATCTTTTCTTCTGCATACTGAGCGCGGAGCAATAGACTCCGCGCTTTTTCTTTTTCGTCATTCATTAAAAAATTTTTTTCCAGGGTGATTCATTCCGGCAATTTCTTTCGCGTTAAGGAGTGAAGGCGAAACACAAGATTTATTGATTACAAAAAATTACTGAAATTGGTTTTACAGTTTGCTATCGCATAAGGAGATTGTTGTATGAAACGATTTAAACGATTACTGACCTCGCTGGTTACTGCTTCACTTCTTTTATCACTCAATCTATTCTCTTTCGCGCAGCATAACGCGCAACATCAGGGGCAATCCGCCTCGCCCGATTGTCAATTGCCCGGTGGTTCTGCGATATCCGAAGGCAGAACGGTTTACGGCGAACCTAAGCCCATTGGCAATGGCGATATGCGTTCCTGGGTTCGCCTGAACAAAGCCGGTAAACCGGTAGCCGTGGGCATTGCGCTTTCGGAATCGGCATTGACCGGACTGCCGCTGGAATTGCCGAACGGAGAGATGGGCGTCGAATACGTTTTACATTTCCCGAAATCGGCTCCTGTAGCCCCTTTCAACCACATCGGCGTCAACTGGAATCCGAAAGGTCATCCGCCTGAGCACATTTATAATGTCGGTCATTTCGATTTCCATTTCTATATGATTTCGGAATCGGAACGCGCCGCAATTACCGCTCAGGGCGAAGATTTGGAACGCTGCAAAAAGAAACCGGCAGATGAATTTGTCCCGCAGGATTATTTCTATGCGCCTGAAACCGAACATGCCAATATGGGTTCGCATTGGGTTGATAAAAATGCCCACGAATTTCACGGGCATCATTTCACCTCGACGATGATTTATGGCAGCTACAACGGACATTTCACCTTCATCGAGCCGATGATTACCAAAGCCTTCATTGAATCGAAACCGTGTTTTTCGCAACCGGTCAAACAACCGGCGAAATTTGAAAAAGCCGGTTATTACCCGACCAGTTATTCGATTCAATTCGACCCGGTAAACAAAGTCTATAACATCGCCCTTGATAATTTAACCTGGCGATAAATCGACTGAGATTCTTTCTCCCCTGGACGGCTGCGCCTGTCTCTCAATAAACGCTCAACAGGCGCAGCTTTTTTTTTATTTCCGTTTACGTTGCGAATCATTGCAGTGAAGGCTTATAAAAAACCTGCGACACATTTTGACATTCCCATTTTGAAAGGAGTTTGACAATGGCAATAACCAATACAGAGTCGGGAACCAATATTCATGAGATTGCTGACGGGATTTACCGTATCAACACGCCGGTTTCAATGAATGTGGGACCCGGAGGCTTTTCTTTCAATCAATATCTCATCGTTGATGACGAACCGCTGCTCTTTCATACGGGTCCGCGTAAAATGTTTTCGCTCGTTCAAGAGGCGGTTGCAAGCGTGATGCCTGTCGAACAACTCCGTTATGTCTCTTTTTCGCATGTGGAAGCAGACGAATGCGGCTCGCTAAACGAATGGCTCGTAGCCGCTCCGCAATCGGTTCCCCTATGTGGCAACATCGCGGCGATGACTTCGATTAATGACCTTGCCGACCGAGCGCCACGCGCCCTCGCCGATGGTGAGACCCTGACGCTTGGTAAACACCGGGTACGCTGGTTTGATACGCCGCATCTGCCGCACGGATGGGAATGCGGTTATTTAATCGAAGAACAGACGCGCACCTTTTTGTGCGGCGATTTGTTCACCCAAGGCGGCGCAAATCATCCGGCAATAACCCAATCCGACATTCTTGAACCAAGCGAAGCCTTGCGCCAGAAACTGGATTATTTTGCCCACGCGAAAAACACCGGTGCGATGCTTGAGCGGTTGGCGGCAACCGAACCATCAACGCTTGCCTGTATGCACGGCAGCGCCTGGCAAGGAGATGGCGCAAAACTTTTGCGCGCTCTGGCTGAAGTGCTGTCACGATAGCGATACCCAATTTGCCGAATGCCTGAAAGATGGTGAAATAAAATTTTGAAAAATTGGATTTCATCCGGTGTGAATATCCATGAGGTTAAAGGAGATTTTTCATGAGCGTGATTCAACATTCGGCATTAGAAAAATTTGATTTTCCAGGCATCATCCATCAAACCATTGCCAGTGAGAAACTCGGTGTAAACGGCATCGAAAGCTGGATGCAGACGGTTGCGCCACAAAGCGGAACTCCCGCGCATAAACATGATTGCCCTGAAGTAGTGGTCATTTTACGCGGTCAGGGACAATTGATTCTTGATGGTGAAACATCAACCTTTACTGCGAACTCGACGTTATTAATTCCGGCGGGCGCAGTTCATCAAATCCTGAATACCGGCGATGAAGAGATGCAGCTCATCGGCACGTTTAATCAATCCCCCGTCAGGGTCTATACAGCGGAAGGCGACCCGATCAACTTGCCGTGGTAGGCGGACACTGATTTTATTTAGCCCTTTAACACCCCCTAATCAATCAAAGCCGTGATATGAAAATTCATATCGCGGCTTTTGATTTTTCGGGAACATCCATTCAAACATCTTTCGTATGCGATTGCGGTGGAGAGCAACAAAATGATGGAGCACAATTTTGCAATCGAGTTTATCAATCAATCATCAATCACTTTCACTCATTGAAAAAGCCGAACAATTTTTACTGACTCAATTAAAACCAAACCGGTGGGCGAGATTATTCACCACCGCCACACGTATTCTCTTAGCACTCGGCTTTACGCCATCGGGACTTACCAAAGTTTTAGGCAACCGCTTTACCGTGCTGGGGCTGGATAACCCGGTCGGATTTTTCTTTGAAGCGTTTTATCGTACAGGTTTTTACTGGAATTTCATCGGTCTCGCGCAACTCACAGCGGCTTTGCTGTTATTGATTCCGCGAACCACCACGCTTGGGGCAGTAATTTATTTTCCTATCATCCTGAATATTTTTCTCATCACGGTGTCGATGCATTTCACCGGAACGCCGGTGATTACCGGCGCGATGCTGCTCGCCAGTATTTATCTGTTGTGCTGGGACTTTGATAAATTAAAACACATCGTGAAGAAGTGAATCGCGGTTTGGAGAGAACGGCAAAACGCTTTACCAAAGGAGTGGTCTCTGACCGTGTTTGCATACGGTCGCGGTCAAAGACCGCTCTCTCAACGTTCTAAAGTGGTTTTCAACTGAAGGCACCGAGTTTTCTCATCAGTTCATTGAATCGCGGCTCGGCGCGCAGATTGTCGAGGCGCGGGTCGACCTGCGCGAAATTAAACAGGTGGGTTTTCGAGGCTTCGGCTTTCGCAAGCCACATCAAGGCTTCATCATTCTGATTGAGCAATGAAAACGCCACCGCGAGTTCGTAAAACAGATAAGTCTCTCCCGGTTTGAATTCCGGCGAAGCGATAAAATAGCGCAAGGTTCGTATGGCTTCATCGCGCTCGCCACGCATGGCTTGCAGTTGGGTTAGAATAGCGTACCACTCTTTATCTGCATCGCCGCTGAAACTTTTCTCATTTTGATAAGCATTCATGGCGTCTTCGTAACGATTCATCGCTTCATACGTCCAGCGCAAAACCCGATGAGCGGGAACCAATCCGGGGTCAAGTTCCAAAGCTTTATTCGCCCGCTCGATGGCTTGGTCGTATTGTCGCGCATAAAAATAGACCGTACTGGCGGCAGCGCGAATAATCGGTGAACGAATGTCGAGTTGTTCAGCCTGTTTGATTTCGGCAATCGCTTCATCGTGTCTTCCCGATGCCGATAGCATCATGCCGAACCAGTGATGCGCCGTGGCATAACTCGGATTGAGTTCAACGGCGCGACGAAATTCTTTTTCAGCACCGGCGCGGTCACGTTCCGAATAAAACTTCACAAAAGCGAGCGAGGCGTGCGGCTCGGCAAGCGATTCATCAATCGCCAGCGCCTTCAAAGCATTCTCTTTGGCTTTGGCAAACGCATCCGCCGGGGGGATCGCCTGATATTGATTCAATATCGCATAGCAATCGGCAAGTCCTGCATAGGCGGGCGCGAAATTCGGGTCTTTCTTTAAAGCCTGTTCAAAGCTGCGCGTTGCTTCGGTGAGTCCGCTGCCGGTGCGTTTGCCCCATTGATAACGCCCGACGAGATAGAGTTGATAGGCTTCGCTGTTTTCGGTGTAGCGTTTATTCAGGCGTTGGCGTTGACTGGCGGTTAATTCGATTTTCAAGACGCGCAAGATGCGTTCGGCAATTGCCGAGTGCAGATTGGCAACATTAGTGAGCTTTTCATCGAACACATCCGCCCATAACACTTTGCCGTCTTTGACGGTTTGTAACTGGGCGCTGACTTTTACCGCGTCATCGAAATTTTCCATCGAACCGCTGACCAAGTATTCAACGCCGAGTTCCTGACCGGCTTTTTGTTCATCCACATCCTTTCCGAAATAAACCCGCACCGCTGAAACCGGGCGCACGGAAAACTGTTGCAACTCACTCAACTTGGATGTCATGGCATCGGCAATCCCGATGCTGATTGAGCGTTCGGTTTCACCTGTGGCATCGGTTTTAAACGGCAAGATTGCAATCGACTTGGGCACACTGGCTTGCGCCAGGTCAGGCGTAATTTTGCGTAACACCATAGGCTTTTGCGCGTTTTTATAGACATACCAACCGATTGCACAAACTGCCGCAAAGACCAGCGCAAACACCGCCCAGTGCATTAAAGAGAGCCTGCGGGTTTGCTCGGCGGTAATCACTGGTTCAAGCGGTTTTTCCGGCAGTGAATCGCTTTGGTTTTCAGCCACCAAACTGGCGGTCGCTGGCGAAACGTCCATCACTGCCGTCACCTGATTGCGATTGACGATGAGGGGTTCGGGCGTCGCCACCATTCCGCCTCGGGTATGCGCTGCGTCGTGAACTAAAGTGGCAATCGCTTCATCATCGCCGGTGTTGCCGGTTTTAAAAGGTCGCAGGCGTTGCAAAACCTCGCCAAAGCGCGGGTCATCACGCAATGGGTCAAGCGAAGGTTCAACCCTCAACCACAACGCCCAATGGTCGTGATACTCGAATAATTTTTCAATCTGTTTGAAAGCCGCTTCGTATTCACCGAGCGCCGTATGCACGACGACAAGAAAAAACGGTGAGATGTAACGTTTATCTGCCGCTTGAGTTAATTCATCAAGATATTTCCGCGCTTCGTCAATTTTCCCGGCATCGGCAAGCGCGCGCGCATAAGAACAAATCGTCAAAGGGTTGCCGCCCGAAACCTCTACGCCTTTACGCCCGGCGACGAGCGCATCATCGAATCGTCCGACTTTGGTTAAACTCCACGCCGCGCCCTGCAACGCCAGATAATAATTCGGCTCCAGTTCCAAAGATTTATCGGCGAACTTGACCGCCTCTTCATAACGTCGCGCATTGTAATAAACCCGCGACATCATCGTATAAAGCGAACGCGATTGCGGGTCAATTTCCAAAGCCCGGCGCATGGATTTTTCGGCTTCTTCAAAACGACCATACGAGGTGCAGAAATGACCGTACCATTCATAGGCTTGCGAATAATTGCTATTGAGTTCAAAGGCGCGTTTGAAAAAGCCTTCGCTCTTTTCGGCGTCCCAATCATACGCCCAGGCGGTGAGTCCTAAAGATGAATAAACTTCCGCGAGTTTATTATCAATCTTCAATGCGCGAATCGCCGCTTCTTTGGCAGCCGGAAAGGTATCGGCGGGCGATAACACCGATGTAACGCCCAGGAGGTTATGATAATCGGCAACCCCCGAATAAGCCGCTGCAAAATTTTCATCCAAAGCGATGGCTTCATAAAAACAGGTGATGGCGCGCGCCAGTCCGCTTTCCGTGTAGGTGTGCCAGTGGTAACGCCCGCGCAAATAGGCTTCAAAAGCTTTGAAATTATGGGTGCCGCGTTTAACCAGTTTTTGGCGTTCTTCGCCGGAGATTTTTTTGACCAGTTCTTTGACAACCTGCGACGAGATGGAATCCTGTAATTCAAGAATGTCGGTGTATTTTTCATCGAATTGCGCTGCCCATTGCGGCGATTCGGTTTTCACATTGATGAGTTGTGTGGTGATGCGTATGCGGTCGCCGGATTTCAGCAAGCGACCATCAAGCACATAATTGACATTCAACTCTTTGCCAACCGAAAGCGCATCGGTCGTCAGTTCCGTATAACGCATCACCGAGGCTGTCGGTCTTACGGTCAAGCTGCGAATGTTACTCAGTTGAGTAATCAATGAATCGGCAAGCCCGATGCCTAAAAATTTGCTGCCGGTATCCTCTTCACCGGATATTTCAATCAGCTTGAACGGCAAAATGGCAATGGCATTTTGCGCCGCATGGTCATCGCCGGTGTTCGATTTGATAACCGGCGTCGGCGGATGATAGGAAGGCGCAGTGACCGGAAAGCCCGATAAATAGCGATTGATGTCCGCCATCAGATGTTCGATGGATGGATAGCGCATCGACACATCTTTGCGAAGCATTTGCATGATGATGTTGTCGAGTCCGCTTGCGAGTTCCATCTGCAAGCCTTCGGGCGAAGTGTGGCGCAACTGGCTTACGAGTTCGGGGGTTAAGTAGACCTCTTCGCCATCGCGATTGATAATTTTTTCAACCCGCGAGATGACAATGCTCGGTTTTTCCGGTTCGGTTTCGCAAATGATGCGCACGATTTCGTGCGGCAAATAGTTGGTCAAACGATACGGGCGATGACCTGTCATCAGTTCATATAACAACACGCCGAGGCTGTACTGGTCGCTTGCGGGCGAAACTTTTTCGCCGCGTGATTGTTCGGGACTGGCATACTCAGGCGTCATCAACCGCATGGCGGTTGCCGTCGGATCGAGGGTGTCAAACGCAAATTCGGGATTGAGCAATTTTGCAATGCCAAAATCCAGGAGCTTGGGCTTGCCATCAGATGTCACCAGAATGTTGCTCGGTTTAATATCGCGATGCACGATTTGATTGAGGTGTGAATACTGAACCGCCGAACAGACTTGCAGAAAAAGTTTCAAGCGGTCGGCAAGCGAAAGCTTGCGTTTATCAGAGTAGCGTGTGAGCGGTTCGCCTTCGATGTACTCCATCACGAAATAGGGCAAATCGTCATCGGTGGTGCCGCCGTCTAAAAGACGCGCGATATTCGGGTGGTCAAGGTTTGCAAGAATCTGGCGCTCATTGCGAAAGCGGCGAATGATGAAATCGGTATCCATGCCGCGTTTGATTAATTTGATGGCGACCCGCTTAAAGAAAACTTTGTCGGCGCGCGATGCCAGATAAACTGCCCCCATGCCGCCGCGTCCGATTTCGCGTTCCACTTCGTAAGCCCCGACTTTACGACCAATCATGCCGTCCACCGGGTAATCATTCAGGGCGTCGGCGAATTTGGTGATGTGCGAAAGCGGAACAGTGGATTCGATAAAATCACCGGCATCTTCATCGGCTTGAATGAGCTTTTCAACCTGGGCGCGCAATTCGCTATTGTCACCACAGGCTTCACGCAAAAAGACATCGCGACTATCGGGCGGCATTTCGACAGCTTGATTAAACAACTCTTCAATTTTTTGCCAATGTTCGGGTGTCATACAAAACGGGTTACTGGTTCAGGCAGCGGTTACTAATAAATTGTAATTGTGGGAGGCAGAAATCTGGAAGTCAAAAATTTATTTGTTAATTTCCGAATAAAGCCAGGCTTTGGCGAGCCGCCACTGGCGAATCACTGTGGCGGTGCCGATGCCTAAAACTTCGGCAATCTCTTCAATGGAAAGACCGCCGAAAAATTTGAGTTCAACGATGCGGCTTTTTTGTTTATCGATTTCGGCAAGCGCATTGAGCGCATCATCGAGGGCGATGAGTTCACTGGCGCGCTGGTCGGAAATATCAATATCATCATCGAGCGACAGTTTAACCCCGGCGCGTTTTTCGGTTTGATAATTGCGGGCATGGTCAATCAGTATGCGTCGCATGGCTTGCGCCGCCACCCCGAAAAAGTGCGCGCGGTTTTGCCAGTGAACACGCGATTGGTCAACCAGTTTGAAATAGGCTTCGTGAACCAGGGCGGTCGCCTGCAAGGTGTGGTCAATGCGTTCGCGTCGCAAATAACGGTCGGCAATCTGGTGGAGTTCCCGGTAGACCATCGGCAGCAGTTCTCCCAATGCCTCTTTATTGCCTTCACCCCAGGCGACTAAGAGATTGGTCACGTCGTTTTTTGAGGATGTATCCATGAATCTTGTGGATAAAAAACGCTACCGATTTTTATCAGTGTGAGCATATGAAAAATCGCCCTTCAAGTCAACGAAGCACTCTCAGGGTGGTTTTAATCTTCGCCTAATCTTCTTTTGCTATATTGCCGCTAAAGCGAATTTGCTGTTGCAAGGCTGACGAAGAAAGCCTGCGCCCCAGTGGAATCCTGAGCCATCAGTCGCACCGGTAAAATCTGTTTCTGAAGACGAATTGATATTGCTTATGACCCGACGCTATGCCTTGATATTTACCATCATTTATTGGTTCATTTATTCGCCGAACGGCTTTGCCCAACAACTATCCACAAATCCATCAGCGCCAACCCTGACGCTCAGCCAATGTCTCAGTCAGGCGTTAACCAAGCACCCGGCGCTTGCCGCCGTTCGTTCACGCATCGAAGGCGCTGAACAATTCCGCCAATTTGCTGCTGCGCGCCTGAATCCCTCTATCACTTTTCAAAGCGAAAACTGGCGATTTACCGGTGAGCCGCCATTTAAAGCCAGTCAAGACCTCGACCTCTTCATTTACGGAACGCAGACGCTGGAACGCGGCGGCAAAGCGGCGCGTCGGCGTGAAGTCGCCGCCCAAGCCGAAGAGGTTTTACAGGCTGAACTCGAAACCTTGAAACGGCGACTGACACTGGAGATTTTGCGAAGCTATTACAAAGCGGTGGTCGCCCAATCATTGCTGGAAATCCTCAGTGAAAACCGGCAAAACCTTGACCAGTTGGTTAAGTACAACGATGTCCGCGTGCGCGAAGGTTACACAGCCGAAGGCGAATTGATTCGCGCGCGTCTGGAAATGCAAACCGCGACCACCCACGAAGCCACAGTTGCTTTGGAATTGGAACGCGCCAAACTTGAACTACTGAAAACCATAGGCGAAGCGCAATTCAATACCAACTTTCGCGTAACCGATGAAGCCGATTTAACCCCTACAGCGAGACTTGCGAATGCGCCGGTTGCTGCGCCGCTTTCTGAATTGCTGCAACAGGCGCTCGCCAAGCGCCCGGAACTGCTCACCCTGCGTGCCCGGCTCGAACACGCCAAAGCGGCTTTGCGTTTAGCCGAGGCGAATGCCAAGAGCGATTGGTCGGCATCGTTTGGTTATAAACGCACCACTGGATTTAATACTTTCATTGCGGGCATTTCGATTCCGCTGCATCTCTTCAATAAAAATCAGGGCGAGATTGGTCGCGCCGCCGCAGAGATTGCTGCCATCGAACACGAATTATCCGCCGAAGAAAATTTTATTCGCGCCGAAGTCCAGACCGCTTATCAGGCGAGCGAACGAATTCGCCAAAACCTCTTTGCCTTACAAAGCGACTTTCTCTTGCGCGCCGATGACACGCGCGACGTGGCGCTGGCGGCGTATCGCGAAGGCGCAACCGACCTTTATAAATTGCTCGAAGCGCAACGCGCGCGAAACGATGCGCGGTTGCTCTACCATCGCCTGCTTTACGATTTTCGCTTGAGCCTCGCCGAACTTGAACTCGCAAGCGGACAGGAGGTGACAACCACGAAATGAAGATGCATCGAAACCTTATTCAATTGCTCGCGCTGCTCATTCTGCTTTTCACCTTGATTTCCGCAGGCTGTCGCAAAGCGGCGTCAGAAAATGTGCAAGCCAACGAACCCGACGCCAAAGCCGACCCCAATATCATTGAGCTTTCACCCGATTCCGCTCGTTACGCGCAGTTCGTCGAAACCGAAGTTGTCGAACAACTGCTCACAGTTCCCTTGCGCGTCACTGGTCGCGTCGTGGTCAACGAAGAACGCACCGTGCATGTCGGAGCACTTTTTGAAGGGCGCGTTGAAAAGGTGCTCGTCCAACTCGGTGACCGGGTTCGCCAGGGGCAAGTGTTGGCGCTGATGCACACCCACGAAGTGCATGATGCGCGCGCCGACAATGACAAAGCGCACGCGGAACTTGATATGAAAAACAGCCAGTTGGCTTTTGCGAAATCGGCTTATGAACGGGCGCAGCGACTCTATCGGGCAAAAGCCATCGCCTATCGCGAAGTCGAAGAAGCTGAAAACGCCTTGAAAGCTGCCGAACAGGAGGCGCGCCGCGCGACTGCTGAACTCGAACGCACCGTAGCGAATCTCGAACATCTGGGACTCAATGAAAAGAGCGGAACCTATGACGATTCGGTTTCCATCACGGCACCGATTTCAGGTGTCATTATGTCACGCGACCTCACGCCCGGCGCAGCCGCAACACCCGGCACACCGGCTTTCACCATCAGCAACCTCGCCTCGCTCTGGGTAGTTGCCGAAGTCGGCGAACGTTACCTCGCCTCGATTAAACGCGGCGCAACCGTGACCATCGAAGTCGCGGCATTTCCCGACACTACCTTTACCGGCAAGGTTGTGCGCATCGGCGATCAACTGAGTCCGCAAACCCGCACCGTTGAAGTGCGCTGTCTGGTGGAAAACCAGGCGGGACGGTTGAAGCCTGAGATGTATGCCACGGTCAATTTAAATCTCGGCGAAACCGCGATGGCGCAAATGGTGAGCGAACAGGCGGTGCAGGAAATTGACGGACAATCGGTGGTTTTTGTTTCGACCGGCAATCATCGTTTTGAAAAACGCGAGGTCACAACCGGGCGCAAACAAAATGGATTGGTCGAAATTACCAAAGGCGTAGAAGCAGGACAGAAGGTCGTTGCGCAAGGCAGTTTCCTGCTCAAATCCGAATTTTTGAAATCGCGTTTTGCCGAAGAAGAATAACCCCTGGCTGAAAAATTTTCGCACGATGATACGAGCACTGATTAAATTTTCATTCACACAGAGATTCATGTTGCTGGCTTGGGTGCTGTCGATTTTCTTAGCCGGTATTTATGCCCTGTCAACCATTCCGATTGATGCATTTCCAGACCTGACCAACAATCAGGTCACCATCATCACCGAAGCGCCCGGCATGGCTGCCGCAGAGATTGAACCGCAAATCACTTTTCCGATTGAAAGCGCGATGATGGGCGTGCCGCACACCGAAGAGGTGCGCTCGATTTCCAAATTCGGATTGTCACTGGTCACCGTGGTTTTTGAAGACCGCGTTGATACCTATTTTGCGCGGCAATTGATTAACGAACGCTTGCAGGAAGCCAAGGCGCGCATCCCCGCTGGGCTTGAACCAACGCTGGGACCTGTGGCAACCGCATTCGGAGAAATTTATCAATACACCATCGAAGGCAATCAAAGCCCGCTTGATTTAAAAACCCTTCACGATTGGTCGATTCGCACGCAACTGCGAGCCGTGCCCGGCGTCAGCGAAATCAATTCGTGGGGTGGGTTCACCAAACAGTTTCACATTCTCGTTGACCCTGCGCGACTGCTGAAATACAACCTGACGCTCAGACAGGTCTTTGATAGCGTCAGCGCCAACAATGCCAATTTCGGCGGCGGATTCATCGAACATCGTTCGGAACAATACATCATTCGCGGACTGGGACTGGCAAAAAACGAAAACGATTTGAATAAGATTGTCATCGGGTCGCATCAGGGTACACCGATTTTTTTAAGCGAAGTCGCGGAAGTTAAAGTCGGCGCGCTGGCGCGTCAAGGCGCGGTCACACGCGACGGCACGGGCGAAACGGTTTCCGGCATGATCATCATGCTCAAAGGCGAAAATGGCAAAGCGGTCGCTGAACGCGCCAGAGAAAAGATTGATGAAATCTCAAAATCGCTTCCCGCTGATGTCAAAATCAAACCGTTTTACGACCAGACTTCAGTAATTGATCGCACCATTCAAACGGTAAAAAAGAATCTGCTCGAAGGCGGCGCGCTGGTCATCATTATTCTCTTTCTCTTTTTAAGAAACATTCGCGCTTCGGTGATTGTCGCTTCGGTGATTCCGCTTTCGATGATGGTGGCATTTATTTTCATGCGACTGCTGGGCATTTCGGCAAACCTCATGAGTCTTGGCGCAATCGATTTCGGACTCATCGTTGATGGCGCAGTGGTGATGATGGAAAACTTCGTGCGTCATTTGAGCGAAGAAAAAGAAAACCACACACCGGCGCATACGCAAGCCATCCTGCAAGCTTCGGCGCTTGAAGTGGCGCGACCGATTGTTTTTGGTGTGATGATTATCATCGCCGTCTATCTGCCCATCTTCACCTTGCAAGGCATGGAAGGCAAGATGTTTGTGCCGATGGCGCTTGCGGTCTGCGCTGCACTGTTAGGGTCGCTCTTGATGGCGCTCACCTATGTTCCGGCGATGTCATCGCTGCTGTTGCGCGGCGGCATCAAAGAACATCGCGGGCGCTTGTTTGAACTGATTCGCAAAATTTATGAGCGCAGCTTAAAGAGCGCCTTGCATCACAAATGGCTGACGGTTGGCGTGGCATTGATTCTGGTTACGGTTGCCATCGGTTCGCTGGCGTTTATCGGCACAGAGTTTATGCCGAGACTCGATGAAGGGTCGCTGCTGATTGAAACGCGCAAATTGCCGAGCGTGTCGCTTAGCGAATCGGTGGACATCAGCACCAAGGTTGAAAAGATTGTTAAATCATTTGCCGAAGTCGAAACGGTGGTCACGAAAATCGGCAGACCTGATGTAGCAACCGAAGCGATGGGCATTTATCAAGGCGATGTGTATGTCATCTTGCACCCTCACGAATCGTGGGCAAGCCATCGCACTAAAGAAGAATTGATTGAAGCGATGGACGTTGAACTGCGCAAATTGCCCGGCGTCAATTACAACTTCACGCAACCGATGGCGATGCGCCTGGATGAAGTGGTTTCAGGCGTAAAAGCCGATGTCGCCGTTAAATTATACGGCGAAGACACCGCTGTGCTTGAGAGAGAAGCCGAAAACATTCGCCAGGTTTTAACCAAAGTCAAAGGCGCAGCAGATGTACAGGCAGAAGTGCTGTCGGGTTCATCGCAGCTACAGATTGAATTGAACCGCGAAGAGTTGGCGCGTTATGGCTTGAATGTTCAGGACGCGCAGGATTTGGTCGAGACCGCTGTGGGCGGCAAAGTGGCTACGGAATTGATTGAAGAGCAGAAACGTTTCGATGTGCTGGTGCGCTTTCCCGAAGCCTTGCGCAACGATATTGAAGCTATCGCTGATTTGCAACTGACAGCGCCGGGCGGTGAACGTTTGTCGCTTGCGCAGGTCGCAAAGATTACGGTCGTCAATGCCCCGGAAATTATCAATCACGAAAACAGCCAGCGTCGCATCGTCATTCAATCCAACGTGCGCGGCAGAGACATCGGCAGTTTCGTCGGCGAAGCGCAGAAAGCCATCGACCGCGAAATCAAATTGCCTGCCGGGTATCTGATGGAATGGGGCGGGCAATTTGAAAATCAGCAACGCGCCACCCGCAGACTGATGATTGTTGTGCCGCTGGCGCTGCTGTTTATTTTCGGTCTGTTATTTGCGATGTTCGGTTCGGTCAAACATTCGTTTTTAATCATTATGAATGTGCCGTTCGCGCTGGTTGGCGGCATCGGCGCATTGTGGTTGCGGGAACTCAATTTGAATCTTTCGGCATCAGTCGGATTCATCGCGCTTTTTGGCGTCGCGGTATTAAACGGCGTGGTGATGGTTTCCTACATCAACACCCTGCGCGGCGAAGGCAGAAGTGTGACGCAGGCGGTTTTAGAAGGCGCAAGCGTTCGTCTGAGACCGGTACTGATGACCGCGCTGGTCGCCAGTCTCGGTTTTATTCCGATGGCGCTTTCGACCAATCCCGGCGCGGAAATTCAACGTCCGCTGGCAACCGTAGTTATCGGCGGACTAATCACATCAACACTGCTGACGCTCTTTGTTTTGCCGGTGCTCTATTGCATTTTTGAAAGAAAGAGTTTGAAAGCGATTTTGCATGACGATTCATCTGATGAATCAGGTGAACCCAATGACGAAGTGACCGGCAGGTCGCTTTAAGGAGGTCGTATATGAATTGGGCACACGTCCATTTAATGCTGAATCATTTGCCGGTGATCGGCATGATTTTCGCTTTTGGTCTATTGATCGTTTCTCTGCTGATGAAAAATCAGACCTTGCAGAAAGTCGTCCTCGGCGTTCTGGTGTTTACCGCAATCACCGCGATACCGGTTTATCTGACGGGGGAGCCTGCCGAAGAGGTTGCCGAACATTTGCCGGGGGTTACCGATGCCATCATTGAACGCCACGAAGATTTCGCCAAATTTTCTTTGATTGCCATTTTGATTACCGGCGCGCTTGCCGCAGTCAGTCTGTTGCTCGCGCGCGGCGGAAAAGCCATCTCGAATCTCTTGATGATGTTGCTGGTCGCGCTGTCGCTGGTCACCGTTGGTTTAATGGGTTATACGGCAAACCTCGGCGGCGAGATACGCCATACGGAAATTCGCGCAACCAATCCACAATCAACCGGTAACCAGGCAGAAGATAAATCCAACGATTCGGAAACTGAGAAAAAGCGCGGTAGCAAAGATGATGACTAAATGCGAAAATTGCGCTGATTCAACATCAGTCGTAAGGTTCGTTGAGGCTATGAAAATTTTAGTTATCGAAGATGACACGAAGATTTGCGAATTGCTCAAGCTCGGTCTCAGCGAAGAAAAATTCGTTGTCGATGTCGCAACCGATGGCGAAGCCGGTGAATTTATAGCCGCAACCAACCATTACGACTTGATCATACTGGATATTCTTTTGCCAAAGATGGATGGGCTTGCAGTTTGCTGCGCCTTGCGACAGGCAAAAAATCACACGCCGATTTTGATGCTCACGGCGCGCGATAAAACCACAGATAAAATCGCCGGGTTGGATTCGGGAGCCGATGATTATTTGACCAAGCCGTTTGTCTTCGATGAACTGTTGGCAAGGGTTCGCGCGCTCCTGCGTCGCGGTCCGGTGCTGGAAGACGCGGTGTTGACTTATGAAAATGTTTCCATTGATCGCCTCGGTCATACGGTAAAAGTCCACGGTGAGGCGGTTGAATTAACCGCCCGTGAATACGGTTTACTGGAATATTTCATTCGTCATCCGGGAAAAGTTCTGACGCGCCAACAACTCGCAGACCATGTCTGGGATGCAAGCTATGACCCGTTCAGCAATGTCGTCGATGTTTATATCAATTACCTGAGAAAAAAAATCGACACCGACCCGAATTTCAAATTGATTCATACATTGCGTGGACTCGGTTATATGTTGAAACAGAAACCGCGAGATTAAGATGTTGAGGTTGCCGTTTAAACCACGGAGCTTTCGCGCCCGCCTGACGCTCAACTGGACGCTGGTCTTTGGCGTGTTGTTGACTTTGACCTTAATCGGCATCTATTTCAGTTTGAGCTATAACCTGAAATCGGCTCTGGAAGCCAATTTGAGGACATTGGCGCTTACCGAAGTGGCTTCGGCAATCGACGAATATCAAGGCGTCCACCTGCACGATTTCAATCATCCGAACGAACAGCACATCGAAAAATATGTGCAGATACTCACTCCCGCAGGCGACATCGTCAATCAATCGCCGCAACTGGTCAGCCGCGCGCCACTCATCACCCGCGAGGTGATGGATACGGCGTTAAGCGGGCAGGCGCTGTTTACCAAAGTCTCTTTGGATGACCATCCCGGTTACGGGGTGAGTTTACTCGCCGAAAAAGATAATCAACGTTATGTTTTTGTCGTCGCCACACCCGAAGAACCGATGCAGGCGGTGCTCGGTTCTTTAAAACGCAATTTGATTATCATCGGCTTGATGGCGCTGCTGGCTACGGCTTTGGTGGGTTACCGGCTGGCAACCTTGGCGCTGCGTCCGGTGGATTTGATTGCGCGGCGGGCGCGGGTTATTGGCTTTGACCATTTGCGCCTGCGCCTTGAAGAGCCACAGACCGATGATGAACTCGGACGCCTGACTAATCTGTTAAATGATATGCTCGACCGGCTCTACAGTTTGATTGAATCGCATCAGCGATTTGCTGCCGACGCTTCACACGAATTGCGCTCGCCGCTTGCGGCTTTGCGCGGGCAGATTGAAGTCGCGCTCAGGCAAAGTCGCTCGGCAGAACATTATCGCGCGGTGCTGGAAAGTTGTCTCGAAGATGTTTCGGCGTTAACGCGGCTGACGGAAGATTTGCTTGAACTGGCGCGCGCCGATGCCAAACAACTCAATCTCGATTTATACGAAGTTGAATTAAAGCCTTTGGTTGAAGAGACGCTTTCGCAATACGAACCGGATGCCGAGAAAAAACAGATTGCCCTGTCGGCAAATATCCCCGCGAATTTTGCAGTCATCGCTGACCCTGCGAAACTCAAACGCCTGCTGACGAATTTAATCAGCAACGCGATTGCTTACAGCAAACCCGCAGGCGGTCGTATTGATATAAGCGCCGGCGCGAGCGACAAAGAGGTGTGGATTGAAGTGCGTGATAACGGCATCGGCATCGGTGATGAACAGAAAGCCAGAGTGTTTGAGCGATTCTGGCGAGCCGACAAAGCGCGCACTTTGAGAAGCGGCGGCGTCGGTTTAGGACTTGCCATCTGCAAAGGCATCGTCGCGGCGCACGGCGGCGAAATCAGCGTTAAGAGTTCTTTGAATGAGGGCAGTTGTTTTCGCATTTGCCTGCCGAAATACGATTCCAACTAAACCCTATCCGATGTGCCAATCAACCGAACTGCACGGCAATTTATCGCCAATTGTCATTTATGCGAACGGTGAGTGTTGGTATGTCGGGATGCATAGGTCCTTTCTGATTTTGCTTAAATTTGCTCTCATCACTTTTCAACCTATCAAGCGGTTTGATAAGAGAAGCCGAGACGCTTGAGCAACCGAGCGATGTAGAAGACCGAGTAGGTGACCGCGAATTTTTCGAGGATGAGTTGTTGAATCATCGGCGCGCGCCAGCAGGCTGATGAGAACCGCAGAAGGTGGAAATCAGGCAGGACACAACGGTCGGTCACCTTACGGACACAAAAGCAAAAAGGCAAGCCGGTTAGCTCGCCTTAATTTATTGAAAAAACTGGTGGCGGGGGTAAGGTTTGAACCTACGACCTTTGGGTTATGAGTTTGAATAAACAATTGCCTGTGCTTTGCTGTCTCTCCTTTACCTTCCCGCTGTTTCCCGGTTTTCCCCTTATAGAAAGGTTATTGCGTCCCAACTGTTATTCTTAAATTCCTGAAGGATTTATATAGTTATCTTTGCTCCTGCCTCCCGTTCGCTAAAGAGGTAGCAGCGGTGGAGGTAAAACCAAGAAGGATGGTAAAGGTTAAGGAGTAAGTGTTTTCAATCGCAGTCCGATTACGGAATGATACGATAGTCCTCATAGCTGAAGTTAATAAGAATACTGTCATCGGTCTCGGCTCTGACCACTACCTGATAGGCTGGTGGGAAAGTATCGTATCCGGCTTTTTTCAATTGATTCTTCAATTCGAGCAGGTGGTCGGGCGAGCTGAAAAACTCAGCCGCCGCTTGTGTGCCGGCTGAATTCACTCCTGAAAAGATGAGGATGCGAGGCTGCTGATTGGCAGTGCTTTCGCCGGACAGCACGGTAATCAAGCCAAAGACCTGCGTCAATCGCTGCTGTTGATCACGTTTAAGCGCGTAACGGGTCACCGGTAACTGTTCCGTGGCCGGGCCGACAATGGCATCCAGATAGTTGACATGTAGGGGACATTTTTCCAGAAAGCGGGTAACTATCGGGCTGTATGCGGACGCGCCAAACAAGATCACATTGCGACGGCGCAGTGTCGACATCGATGTGACCATTTCGGGGAACATCTGCGGTGAAACATTGGCAGTATTAAGGGTTTTGAGCGCCGCCAGTGCGCCCAAGACATCTCCCCAGTAAGTCGCATTTGTCGTGATGGTTAAACTCAGGTTAGCTGTCGCAGGGTAACGCGTGGTGTATAGGTCATAAAGGTCCTGCGGCAGAGGTCGCTCACCGGCGAGTGGGGTTTGGGGTGCAGGGGGTGAGAAGGGTCCCGGAAGTACCGAAAAAGCGGGCGGATTAGCGACACAGAGCAGCACATCGGCATTGGGCGTCAGTAGCGGTCCCCAGGCTTCAGCCAAAATCGGTGCCGGGTTACGCGAGACAACATTAGTAATCGGTTTGGTTCCCTTCCACCAGTAAAGCCCACCGGCGAGCAGCGCCGTCAACACGATTCCGGCGCTGAAGGGAAGCAGCCAACCGCTTTCCCATTCACGCCGACTCGCTGCTTTGGCAGGAGGCAATTCTTGGTGCGCCATGGGTGAATGGATAGGCTGTGGGACAAGATGATTGCCGGATGTTTCGGCACCATTTGCTTCTTGACGCGCCTGTTTTTCAACAAAGTGCGGACAGTAAGAGCCTTTCAGAAACTCGATGCGCAGGGTGGCATTGGGCTGTTCGTGCTCATAAAACTCCTGCAACTTTTTCCTGAGCGCAAATGCCCTTGTGCGTACTACCGAATCGTCACCCGGCGAATAAGTATCTGGTCGCCTGAGAATTTCGATGCCGATAAGATACTCTGTCAATTCCTGACCGCGCCCGGACATCTCCATTTCACAGACATACTTCAGGAAACACCGCAACTGGTCAGCGCGGGAAAAGGTTTGGCTGTGCAGTACAGCATCAAGCGCCGCACGCTTTTGCTCGTTCGTAAGAGAAGAACTGATTTCGAGAGCCAAGTCACTCATAAGTGTCTCTTAATCTTTAGATAATTACCAAGGTTGGAACCGTTCAAAGATATGTTAGCAAACGTTTAATAACGTTCCAATACTTGTATGGCAATTTTAGGGGGAGTATAACTTTAGTGCTTTCCATTTAGAAATTTTGCCAGATCACATTGCGAGATTCAGTTGGTCAATGTGATACCGGTTCCGCTGGCTCTCGGATAATTTAAATCAAATCCATATCAAGTCCTTTGCAGATTGACAGGCTGTGGCACATCTTTGACTGGAGGAAATGTGAAAATGAGATTGCGTTCTGTACTTCTTATGCTGGGCAGTGTGGCGATGCTTTACGTGTTGTCCGCCACCTGTAATGCACAAACCAATGGTGATATAACGGGTCTGGTGAGTGATACTTCAGGTGCGGCGGTGGTGGGTGCCAACGTGACGGTTACGAACAAAGCCACCGGCGCTATGCGCAAGACCATAACCAACAGCGAAGGGCTTTATGCCTTCCCCTCGCTGCTGCCCGGTGTCTATGAATTGAAAGTCGAACAATCGGGTTTCAAAACGGCGCGGCTTGATAACATCAGGCTCGAAGTTCAGCAGTCAGCACGGTTGGATGTGACGATGGAAGTCGGACAGGTCAGCGAAATGGTAGCAATCACCAGCACCAGCGCACTGCTCAACTCCGAAAACACGACAGTCGGCACCGTGATAGAAAACAAGATTGTCACGGAGTTACCGCTGAATGGACGACAATATCTGAATCTCGTCGCGCTTTCGCCCAACGCCAACGTCCTCGCGCCTGCGGCGGGGCAAGCGGGTGCCCGGCAAGGCGGCGAACGCGCTCAGCAAGCCATATCGGTCGGTGGGCAGCGCATATTCTACAATTACTACACACTCGACGGTGTCAACAACCTGGACGTGAACTTCAATACCTACGTTGCCCTGCCATCGATTGATGCGATTCAGGAGTTCAAGGTTCAAATCGGTGTCTATCCGGCAGAGTATGGGCATCAAAGCACACAAGTGAACGTACTCACCAAATCTGGCGGTAACCTCTACCATGGCGCGCTTTTTGAATTTCACCGAAATGACGCTCTGGACGCCAAGCAGTACCAATTCACCACCGCCAAACCGAAGAATCCGTTCAAATGGAACGACTACGGCTTTGAGCTGGACGGGCCGATACGCATCCCTGGCTTGTTCAACGGGCGCGACAAACTATTCTTCATGACCAATTATGAGGCGTTGCGTCGTAGACAAAGCGTGTTGAATACTTTTACGGTTCCGACTGCCAAGATGTTTTCCGGTGACTTCAGCGAGTTGCTGCCCTCGACGATCATCTACGACCCGAACACCGGGCAGCCCTTTCCGGGCAACATCATTCCCAGCAATCGGTTGGATCCGATTTCGCTGAAGTTTTTGAAGTACTACAATTCCGCCAGTACGCTTACAACCAACAACTATGCGCAGACCAGTTCCCAGCCTTTCGACCGCTACGGATTTGTTGTAAGAGTTGACTTCATCGAGTCGCCGAAGTCGCAGTGGATGGGACGATACAACTGGGGCGACGAAAACACCTCCACGCAAGGTTTAAATCTGGCGGGAACAAAGGTTTTGACCAACTACAAACAATATACCGGCTCGAACACCCGGACTTTAACACCGAACCTGGTCAACGACGCGCGTGTCGGCTATACACGTTTCTTTAACTCACTTGGCACTCTGAGCGCCGGTAACTTGGATGTGGTTTCCGAAATCGGCATTCCGAACCAAAAACCGGGCGATCCCATCACTTGGGGAATTCCCAACGTGGTATTTAACGGAGGCGGGTTTACCGCGATTGGTGACGCCAATGACGGGCCATTTGCCAACAATAACAACTACCTGCAATTCGTCGATAAGTTGTCCTGGATCCATGGCAAACATACTTTCGCCTTCGGCGGCGAGTACAGTCGGCAAAATTTCAATCAGGTAGGCAACCAGTTCTCACGCGGGGTGTTTACTTTTCAGGCAAACGCAACCAGGAATCCTGTCAATGGAAGCGGGGGCTTTTCCTTTGCCGAATTCCTGCTCGGGAGAATTTTTGTCTCCACCAATGCCGCCGCCATTGCCGATGCGAAATTCCAGCGTAATGTCTTTCATACGTTTATTGATGACACTTGGAAGGTTACTCCCAAGCTGACGCTGTCGCTCGGCTTGCGTTACGAACTGACGCCGCCTTTCACCAATACGCTGGGCAACTATTTCGCTGTTTATGTACCCAAGATTCAGTTTAATGCGAATGTGCCGGAAGCAGATTGGCCGTATTTCGTGCGGCAGGGCAAGGGTTGCACGGATCCGTATGAGGGATTGAGTATCCGTTGGACCAGCACGAAAGCGGTCTGTGGCGGCGGTCTGAACAATGCCCTCAAGGAAACTAAATATAAGAGCTTCGCTCCGCGCCTTGGCATTGCCTACTCGCCCGATGATAAAACTGTGATCCGCGCTGGTTTTGGCATCTTCTACATGGAAGACATCGCCAACTCTGTGTACTTTGACATGGCTCGTAATATCGCAGCTCGCGTAGACCTCACTTCTACGCCCGCCAATCCGGTTACCTGGAGCAATGCGATTCCCGGCGGCAGCGGAAGCTTTGTGCAAGTTCCACCGCCGTTTGCGTTGACAGCCGCTTACAGTCACGCGACTCCCTACACCATACAGTACCTGCTGAGCGTGCAACGGCAACTCAGTGTCAACTGGTTGGTAGAAGCTGGTTATCTGGGATCGCAAAGCCATCACCTCTATGGCTTCCAAAACGTCAACCAAGCGCTGCCCGGCCCCTTAAATAGCATTAATTCACGCCGCCCGTATGCCAATTTTGGGATCATCTCTTATGTCAACGATGGTTTCAACGCAAGCTACAACTCTGGAAGTGTGAAACTGACCCGGCGCTTTGGCGAGGGGATTAGCTTGAACACCAGTTACACCTATGCCAAGTCAATTGACAATGCCAGCGGCACCCGTACGCAAGGACTCGACACCCTCTTTCCACAAGACAGTAGTTGCTTGCGTTGCGAGCGAGGATTGTCTTCCTTCGATGTACGCCATCGTTGGGTTCTCGGAACGGTCTATGAACTGCCGATAGGCAAAGGCAAACCCCTGAGTGTTACCAACTCAGTCGTCCATGGGTTTGTTGGCGGGTGGCAGTTCAGCACGAACCTGACGATTCAGAGCGGTGTTCCGCAGACCCTCACCATTGGCATCAATAATGCCGGTACTAATAACCCATTACCCGACCGCCCCAGCTACTCCGGGGTAGGAAATGGCTATGCGGCAAACCGTTCACCCTCACGATGGTTCGACCCCGCGTCATTTATCGTGTCACCCCAGGGAACCTTTGGCAATGTCGGACGCAATACCATGCTCACACCGCATTTCCAAGCCATTGATGCGGCACTGGCGAAACGATTTACCATGCCTTACAACGAAAACCATGCCATACAATTTCGGCTGGAAGCATTCAATGTGTTCAATCATCCTGTCTGGGGTGCTCCGAATGGCAACATCCTTGCGGGACCGGCATTTCCGGGAGCGCCTGCCAATGCTGCGCATCAAGGCTTTGGCGTTATCAGCACAACGGCTATCCCGATGCGTCAGCTTCAACTTGGACTGAAGTATTCGTTCTGACACTCAGACGCAAATCAAACACCGGCGACAGTGACCAGTACTGTGTTGATTATCCTGATGGTGAGCCTTGCTGCGCCAGTGGCAGGCTCACCATTTTTTCAGCCTGGGGTTTAACTCCCGGATGACCGCCGATTATACTGCATCTCCAGGCTCGGTTGACACAGCAACTCTACGAAACGAGGATGTGATTTCGGTATGCAAGCACAGTAAATTTTTTGATAAGGCTGGGCGAGGTAACCAGAATTTACAGGGTTGCGCAAAGTAACGGATGGGGATGGCAATGTCTAAAATCAGAGGACTGCGGTGGTGGATGATCGGGCTTGTTATGCTTGGCTCGATTATCAATTACCTGACACGCAGCACGCTCTCGGTGGCCGCGCCGACGCTGCTGAAAGACCTGAACATCGGCGAACAACAATATTCGTGGGTGGTCGGCACATTTCAGGGTGCCATCATGCTGCAACCGCTCTGCGGCTACGTGCTGGATGTAATCGGGCTGAAGATCGGCTATGCGCTCTTCGCCGTCGCCTGGTCGCTCATCAGCATGGCGCACGGACTGGCGCACAACTGGCAAGTGCTAGCGGGTCTACGTGGACTGCTGGGGCTTGCCGAAGGCTCGGCGAATCCTGCTGGGATGAAGGCGACGGCGGAGTGGTTCCCGGCTAAAGAGCGCGGGCTGGCAGGGGGCGTTTATAACATTGGCGCTTCCTTCGGCTCGATGCTCGCTCCTCCACTCGTCGCGTGGGCGATTTTGCAGTACAACTGGCAGTCGGCATTCGTGTTGACAGGTGCATTGGGGCTGGTCTGGGTAGCGGTATGGCTTTGGCTCTATCATCCACCGGAGAAACACCCGGCGCTCTCGCCGGCGGAATTCGATTACATCGCTGCCGGGCAGGAGCAGCATTTGCGACACGACGGAAAGCGACCTTCGGTGCCCTCGCTCGTGCGACGGCGCAACTTCTGGGGCATTGCGCTGCCGCGATTTTTGGCCGACCCGACGTGGGGGACGCTGACATTCTGGATGCCGCTCTACCTGTCACAGACACGCGGCTGGGACTTGAAACAGATCGCGCTCTTTGCGTGGCTGCCGTTTCTAGCGGCGGACATCGGCTGCCTGTTTGGCGGAACGTTCAGTTTGTGGCTGCAAAAATACTGGCGCATCAACCTCCTCAACGCCCGGCGCGCCGCCTTCACGCTCGGTGCCTTCCTGATGCTTGGCGTCGGTTTCGTCGGTTTCGTCGAAAGCCCGTATGCCGCAATTGCTTTGCTCAGCCTTGCCGGTTTCGCCCATCAAACTTTGTCGGTGACCGTTATCACCATGTCTTCGGATTTGTTCAAGAAGAACGAAGTGGCAACGGTTGCCGGAATGGCTGGTACATTCGGCAACGCCGGGCTGCTAATCTTTTCACTGCTGATCGGTGCGTTGGTGCTGAAGATCGGCTACACCCCATTCTTCATTTGTCTTGGCCTGCTGGATATTATCGGCGCAGTGATCTTGTGGATCGTGGTTAAAGCAGATGTAGAGACGGCCGAAGCGGTCGAGGTTTGAAGAAGGAACGTGCGATGAGCAGCTCAATGACAATGATTCAAAACCCCATCCTCCGCGGGTTCAATCCCGACCCTTCGATTGTGCGCTTGGGTGATGATTATTACGTCGCCACCTCGACGTTTGAGTGGTTTCCCGGCGTGCAGATTCACCACTCCCGCGACCTCGTGCACTGGCGGTTGCTTTCGCGCCCCCTGAACCGTCCGAGTCAGTTGAATATGCTTGGTGACCCGGATTCCTGCGGCGTGTGGGCGCCCTGCCTGACATATGACGACGGGTTGTTCTATTTGATTTACACAGACGTCAAACGCTACGGGCGCACCTCACATCTGGGCGCAGTGGGCGCGGGCTTGCGCGACATGCACAACTACCTGGTGACCTCGCCGACAATTGATGGTGTGTGGTCCGACCCGGTCTATTTGAACAGCAGCGGTTTCGACCCGTCCTTGTTTCACGATACAAACGGGCGAAAATATCTGGTCAACATGCTCTGGGACCACAGGCCAGGCAAAAACCGGTTCGGCGGTATCGCGCTGCAAGAGTATTCGCCTGTAGAATGCCGGTTGATTGGCGAGCGGCACAACATCTTCACAGGAACAGCCATCGGCTTTACCGAAGCGCCGCACCTGTACAAGCGCAACGACTATTATTATCTCATCACAGCCGAAGGCGGTACGGGTTGGGGGCACACGGTGACGATGGCACGCTCGCGTGAGTTGCTGGGGCCGTATGAACTGCACCCGGATACTTATATCCTGACAGCGCGCAACCGCCCCGACGCGGAACTGCAACGCGCAGGGCATGCTGACCTTGTTGAGACGCAACAAGGCGAGACCTACATGGTCTATCTCTGTGGTCGCCCGCTGAAAAATCGCGGTCGCTGCACGCTCGGACGCGAAACGGCAATTCAACGCATGATATGGGGCGCGGACGGTTGGTTATACACAGAGGACCGCGACGCCTTTCCGCAGCGCGAAACGGCAGCGCCAAAGTTGCCGCCGCACTCATTCCCGCCCGTGCCAACGCGCGAAGATTTCGACAGCCCGACGCTTCCCATTGAATTTCAATGGCTGCGCTCGCCGTGGACTGATGAGTTGTTCAGCCTGACGGCGCGTCCCGGCTACTTGCGTCTGTTCGGGCGCGAGTCGACCGGCAGCCTGTTTCGCCAGGCGCTTGTCGCGCGGCGACAACAATCGCACTGCTACAGCGCCGCGACGTCCCTTGAGTTCGAGCCGCAACACTACCAGCAACAGGCCGGGCTGATCTGCTACTACAACGGCTCCAAGTTTCATTACCTGTATATTTCAATGGATGAGGTTGTCGGCAAACATCTTTGCGTGATGACCTGTCACCCTGAGTTGCCTGACATGTTCACTGCGCCGGTTCCTATCATTACGGATGTGCCCGTACACCTGCGGGTGGAGGTGGATTACGAGCGGTTGCGCTTCGCCTTTCGCTTGGATAGTGGCGAGTGGCAGTGGTTGCCGGAACAGTTCGACGCCAGCATCGTGTCCGATGAGGCAGGTCCGCCCACGGCTGCAAATTTCACCGGAGCGTTTGTCGGGATGTGCTGTCAGGATGCTGCGGGCACAGGGCACCCGGCTGATTTCGATTACTTTGAATATTGCGAGCGTGAATTCTCCGCCGCGCCTTAGTTTTCAAGAGAGAAAAAATGACCATTACCAAATTCTTGCACATCATCATACTGATAATCATTGTTGCGTTCGCATTGCCGTTGCTGGCACAGGTGCAAACCGAAGTGCCTCCGGTAGTGCCCGGTGCAAAGCTTGTGACAGTGGAACACATTAAAATCCATGGAACAGCCCTTGAGGGCAACCTGGAGGGCGATGCCGTTGACCGCGAGGTAATCGTATTTCTGCCGCCGAGCTACGCCAGGGAAAAGTCGCGGCGCTACCCGGTCGTCTATGCTTTGCATGGTTATTCCATCGGCGCTGAACAATGGAGTAAGGAAATTCATGTGCCGCAAACCATTGAGGGCGCTTTCGCGCAGGGCGCTAAAGAGATGATTGTCGTGCTGCCCGATTCCAAGACCATTCATAACGGTTCGATGTATTCAAGTTCGATTACCACAGGGGATTTCGAGAATTTTATTTCGCATGATGTGGTCTCTTATATTGACGCGCATTACCGGACGATTCCAAACCGGCTGGCTCGCGGACTGGTAGGACATTCCATGGGAGGGTATGGCGCGACGCGCATCGGCATAAAGCATGCGGATGTGTTTGGTAGCCTCTACATCATGAGTCCCTGCTGCTTATCTCCGCGACAAGCGGGGCCGCCGAATCCGGAAATGGCGAAGGCGCTGGAGGCAGTAAAGACGCCCGAAGATTCGGCCAGGCTGCCGTTTATGGCCCGCGCGCAGTTAGCCAGCGCCGCTGCCTGGTCACCCAATCCGAAGAACCCTCCACTGTACCTTGACTTGCCTGTCAAAGATGGTCAGCCACAGCCGGATGTTCTGGCCAAATGGGCGGCGAACGCACCGTTAGCCTTCATTGATCAGTACATTGGCAATCTCCGCCAGTATCGTGCGATTTCACTGGATGTAGGTGACAAGGACGGCTTACGTGTTGATACAGGCAAACTGCATGATGTGCTCGATAAATACGGGGTCATGAACAGTTTTGAAGTGTATCAAGGCACTCATACAAGCGCGGTGGCGGTTCGTTTCCAGAACCACGTCCTGCCGTTCTTCAGCAAGAATCTATGCTTTGGAAATAACTGTAAATAATGGCTATGAAAAATACTTTAGCGGCAGCCCTCTTCATCTGGTTGACAACGGCATGGGCTCAGGAATCATTGGTCTTCGCGCTCAACGGCGAAATCCGAATTCATGATCCTTCCACCATTATTTTCTGCGAAGGCAAGTTCTACACCTATGGCACAGGTGGTACCGCACTCGTCTCTGATGATGGTTGGAGTTGGCGGCGGGGCGCACAACTTCCGCGACGCGGACTGGCCCCAGACGTGATTCACATCGGCGACCGCTATTTTCTGTATATCGCCGCCAACAGCGCGCCGACGAAGGCGGACATCAACCTGCTCACGAACAAAACCCTCGACTCTGCTTCGCCTGACTACAAATGGGAAGAGGGCGGCGTCGTGGCGTCTTCGGACGGCATCGAAGACTGCAACGCCATTGATCCGGGCGTTTTTCTTGATCCCACCACCAAAAGGCTGTGGCTCACCTACGGCTCCTATTTCGGCTACATCCGGCTCTTGGAGCTTGACCCCAAAACCGGCAAGCGCCTCAACCCCAATGAAAAGCCCCGCAACATTGCAATCAATAGCGAAGCCTCAATCATTATTTACCACGACGGATGGCATTACCTATTGGTCACGCATGGCAGTTGTTGCAGGGGCGCCGACTCGGGCTATAACATCCGCGCCGGTCGCGCGAAGAAGGTCACGGGTCCTTTCCTAGACAACCTGGGCGTGGACATGATTCAAGGCGGGGGCAAGCTTTTCGTTGGCTCATCTGGACGTGTGATTGGCCCCGGCCATTTCGGACTGTTCGATCTCGGCGATGGAGTGCAGAGATTTTCACTTCACTACGAAGCCGACCTGGACCTGGGCGGCGCTAGCGTGCTCGACATTCGCCCTTTGCTTTGGAAAGACGGTTGGCCCGTCGCCGGTGAAAACCTTAAGGGCGGGACCTACCAGATCGAATCTCTGCGCACCGGCACGGTGCTTGAGCTTGCCGTGGAAGGATTTCCCGTTGGCGGCAGTCCCGTGAGACGAGTGCCGCCGCCAGGAGTCACCGGCAGTAACGCAGTCCCGCCTGGTACTGGAGGTGGAATCTTCGCAGGCACCGGCAAACCCATTCCGATACAAGATGTCGCAGAGGTTTCGCCGAAATGGCCGGCGGGCAACATTGATGCTCGTCTGGCCAACTACTTGTGTCAGGCGCAGCAGAAGTGGACGATTGAGCCAGTCACGAGCGTGGGCGGCTACCTTGGCTCACCCTATTTCAAAATCACCATTGCCGGAACAAATCGGACATTGGCGGCGACTGATGGCGCGGAGTTGGTCGTCTTACCTGGCTTCACCGGAGGCCCCGAACAGCTCTGGCGTTTCGACCAGCTTGCCGACGGCAGTTGGCGCATCAGTCCGAAGGCGATTCTCAACGCGAAAACTCCGCTTGTCCTTTCGGCGGTCGGTAGCAGTTTCGCCACCCTCGTCAGGTTCGACCCACAGGGCGAGAAGCAGCGTTGGTTACTCAAAACTCCATGATGTGATTGTCCAGGAATATTTATGAATATGCGTCTCACTAAACAGTTCACCTTCGTCGCCGTATTTACAGTTTCGGCGCTTCTGGCGCTTGCCGCCACCTCGAACATTGCGACTCAGATTCCGGCTGCTACTTTGACGAAGCCCGCCTCAGCGGAAAAGGCGCCCAATGCCGAAGGCTTCATTCAACGTTGGCTCCTGCTCGAACCGATTGGCGCGAGTGGACTAACGGACAGCGCGGTTCAGGGGGCGGTCAAGAAGGAGTATTTCCCTGAGCAGTTCACGATTGTTCCGCGCAATGGCGACCAGGTGATTGTCGGCGGCACGGAACTCACCTGGCATGCGGTGGACAGCGTGAACTATAACGTCAACCTCTTTCACTTCGCCCGCGCACATGGCAAGAAGACTTCCGATGTGCTGTTCTGGGCGGTGACGGTGATCAACTGCCCGCGCGAGATGCGTGACGTGCGGCTGTCGATTGGCTCCAACGCGGCATCAGTGTGGTGGGTCAACGGCAAAGAGGTGATTGGCATTTATGGCGACCGCCAGACTGTTATTGACGATGGCGTCTCCAAGCGACTCACGCTCAACAAGGGGACAAACGTCGTGCGTGCCGCGATTGTTAACGGCGGAGGAGCCACGGATTTTTGCGCGCGGTTTCTCGACGCGGAAGACAGGGCGCTAAAGGAGATTACGGTAAACCTGAGCGCGACACACACCACGCCTGTACCCACAAAATTGCAAAGACAGCCACAAGCTTCACAGCCGGACCCGAATTTCTACATCTTCCTATGCTTTGGGCAATCAAATATGGAAGGCGCAGGGCGAATCGAAGAACCGGATCTGCGGGTTGATAATCGCTTTCAGGTGCTAGCGGATTTTGACAATCCCGACCGCGGCTGGACGAAGGGCCAATGGTACAATGGCGTTCCTCCTTTGACTCGTCGAACGAGAGGCATATCCCTGGTTGATTCCTTTGGCAAAACGATGGTCGCCAATCTTCCGAAAAATATCCGGGTCGGCGTGGTCAAGGTCGGCGTTTCCGGCACGAAGATCGAGTTGTGGGATAAGGACAGTTACAGGGAATATCTGGCGACGACTGATGTTTGGAAGGTCAAAATTGCTGATGAATACGGCGGTAACCCTTACGGCTACATGGTTGAGCTGGCAAAAATCGCCCAGCAGAATGGCGTGATTAAAGGAATTCTGTTGCACCAGGGAGAGTCGAATGCCGAAGACAGGGACTGGCCCCAAAAAGTCAAGGTAGTCTATGACAACCTGATGAAGGATTTGCATCTCAAGCCCGAATCGGTGCCGCTGCTTGCGGGCGAAGTGGTCAATGCCGATCAGGGAGGCGAAAAGGCAAGCGCCAATGAAATCATTAAGAAATTGCCGGAAACGCTTCCCAATTCCTACGTCATCTCTTCGGCTGGTTTGCCGTGCAATGCCGATCACCTCCATTTCACTGCGGAAGGTTACCGGCAGTTTGGAAAACGTTACGCCGAGAAGATGCTCTCGATTCTTGGATACAAAGTCAACGAAACTAAATTGCCAACCCCTGGCGCTTTGTATGCCCAGGGGAATACGGATTGGACCGAACCCTTTCCACCGTTCAAAATTGCGGAGAACCTCTACTACGTTGGCAGCAAAGGCCTCGCCAACTATCTGATCACTACGCCGCAGGGGCACATCCTGATTAACAGCGATCTTGAGGAGAACGTTCCGCTCATCCGTGCGAGCGTGGAGAACCTTGGGTTCAAGTTTACTGACATTAAGGTTCTTCTCATTAGTCACGCGCACTGGGATCACAATGCCGCCAGCAATACCATCAAGAAACTGACCGGCGCGAAGTACATGGTTATGGATGCCGATGTGCCGGTTGTTGAATCGGGCGGCAAGACGGACTTTCAATATGGCAACGAGCCGACAGCCCTCTACACCCCTACCAAGGTGGATCGCGTGCTACATGACGGCGATGAGGTCAAGTTAGGGAACACCGTTTTGGTGGCGCATCTCACGCCCGGCCACACCAAGGGGTGCACGACCTGGACGATGAAAGTGAAGGAGGCAGGGAAAACCTACAATATTGTGATCATCGGCAGCCCTAATGTGAATCCCGGCTACCGGCTGGTGAACAACACTGCCTATCCGCAGATTGCGGCGGATTACGAAAAGATGTTCCGCGTCTTGAAATCCTTGCCGTGCGATATCTTTCTCGGTGCGCATGGCAATTACTTTAATATGGAATCGAAATACGCACGGCTGAAGGATGCTGGTCTTGCCACCTTCATCGATCCTGAAGGCTACAAGAAATATGTGGCCGACAAAGAACAAGCTTTCAAGTCCGAACTCGCAAAACAAAGAGCTGCTCCGCCAAGATGATTAATGAACGGATAGGGCAGGCTAATCAACCGGGTTGATCGGGGGCGCGAAGCAGATTTCTGATGGTTACTTTGCATTAGAGGAAAGTTATGTCGAGAGATTTGGAAGGTAAATCTGAGTCAAATTCCAGGAATATCTTCGACTCGGATGTCGAAGATGTTTGTCGGATAGTGACTGCTTCGCAGGGGCCAGGCGGACAACTGCCCCTCACGGCGGAAGACCTGACCATCCGTCCCAGTGGCGACATCTTCGGCTGGACGCAGGATGTTGGGATGGGTTGGAATCCATCGCAGTTGCGACGCCCTGAAGTCTTGATTCTAAGTACGCAGGGCGGCATCCGCCTGCCCGACGGCACGCCCCTCGCGCTCGGCTACCACACGGGGCACTGGGAGGTCGGTCTTCTCATGCAAGCTGCCGCCGAGGAGTTGCACGCGCGCGGCTGCATCCCGTTCGCAGGTTTCTGCACAGACCCGTGTGATGGTCGGACGCAAGGGACGACAGGGATGTTCGACAGCCTGCCTTATCGCAATGACGCGGCGATGGTCTTGCGTCGCTTGATCCGTTCATTGCCCACGAGACAAGCGGTGATTGGCGTTGCGACCTGTGACAAAGGGCTGCCGGCCATGATGATGGCGCTTGCCGGTTCATTCGACCTTCCCGTTGTGCTCGTCCCCGGTGGGGTGACGCTGCCCGCGAGCGATGGAGAAGACGCCGGCCGCGCGCAGACCATCGGAGCGCGCTTCGCCAACCGGCAGATCACGCTCGAAGAGGCCGCCCAGATTGGCTGTCGCGCCTGTGGCTCGCCGGGCGGAGGCTGTCAGTTTCTGGGTACGGCAGCAACTTCACAGGTCGTTGCGGAGGCGCTTGGTCTTGCCATTCCGCACAGCGCGCTCGCGCCTTCGGGCCAACCCATATGGCTCGACGCGGCGCGCAGATCGGCGCGTGCCGTGCTGCGGCAGAAGGAACTCGGCATCACCCTGCGCGACCTCGTCACTGACGTCGCCGTCCGCAACGCGATGGCTGTGCACGCAGCCTTCGGCGGCTCGACGAACCTTCTGCTGCACCTGCCGGCGGTGGCGCATGCGGCGGAGCTTGAGCCGCCGACGATTGACGAGTGGATCGGTGTGAACCGTCGCGTGCCGCGCCTTGTCGAAGCGCTGCCGAACGGGCAGCATACGACCGTGCGCGTCTTTCTCGCAGGTGGTGTCCCCGAAGTGATGCTGCACCTGCGCCGCCTCGGTTTGATTGATGGCAAGGCGCTCACGGCTGTTGGCAAGACGCTCGACGAAGTACTGGACGAATGGGAAGGGTCTGAAAGGCGGCGGGCTTTGCGCGCACGCCTGCTGGAAGCTGACGGCGTTGACCCCGACGAGGTCATCTGCCCGACCGAGCGCGCAAGGGAAAGAGGACTCACGAGCACAATCTCTTATATCAAAGGCAACCTCGCCCCGCAGGGCGCAATTGTCAAGAGCACAGCCATCGCGCGCACAGCATTTGGGGCTGACGGCGTCTTTCGCCTGACGGGACCTGCCCGCGTCTTCACGACTGAGCGCGCAACCATTGCCGCCATCAAGAGCCACGGCGAGGACTGCATCAAGCCCGGCGAGGTGATCGTGCTCATCTGCCGCGGACCAATGGGCGCGGGGATGGAAGAGGTATACCAGATCACCTCGGCACTCAAGTACATGCCCTACGCTGATAAGGTTGCGCTCATTACGGATGCACGCTTCTCTGGCGTCTCAAGCGGCCCGTGTATCGGGCACGTCGCCCCTGAAGCTCTTGCGGGCGGCCCCATTGGCAAGGTGCGCGACGGCGATCTGATTCGCGTCGTGATAGACCCGATTGAGTTGCGAGGAAGCATTGATCTGGTGGAAGCAGGCGCGCCGGGCGACTATGTGCTGGCTGACGCGACGTTAGCGGCGAGAGAGCCGCGACCGGACATACGGACTGACCCGGCTCTGCCCGCCGACACAAGATTATGGGCGGCGCTCCAGAACGCGAGCGGAGGACCCTGGCGCGGCAGCGTCTATGACGTTGACCGAATCATCCGCGTCATCGAAGCGGGACTGCGCGCGCTCAATTCTTAAGGTCGTCAAGCGAGGCGGAATGCCCGTTGGCTACACCTTCGGCAATGACCTGAGTTCATGCGTTATCTGGCGGCTGGTCAATCATCCAGGGCTGTAACAAAGTCGCTTGACAATTAAAAAGAAGAACCTTCCTCGGTTACTCTGTTAGTTACAAAACCACACAGAACCGGAGGAAGGTCTCGATGAAGTATAACACCGCTGCCATTTTACTCGCGGCTGTTGAAGCCGCCTTCTTCTTTGATGTTGGGAGCCTCTATGAACATCTGGAATCGCTTACTGACTGCCGCGACCCCAAAGGCGTCCGCTACCCGCTAGCCGTCGCTTTGGTCTTTATCATCCTCGCCAAACTCGCTGGCGAGCAGGAACCTCGCGGCATCGCCCAGTGGGTCGCCTTACGTAAAGACCTGCTTAGAGAAGCGCTCCAATTTGCCCGCGACACGACTCCGGCGGCGATTACGTTCTCGCGCATCTTGGGGCAGGTGGTTGTGGTCAGCGAACTTCAAGACGTCATCAGTCGCTTTTTGCTGTCTCATCCTCAAGCCGGGCAAGGGGTCGAATTCAACCTCGATGGCAATGCCCTGCGTGGGACGATCCCTGCTGGTCAGACTCAGGGCGACACCTGCTTGCCGCTTACCTCCTGGACGCGGGGCATCGGCAACTGGCGCGACCAACTCAACGTTTTGGCGTTGCTGGAAACGGCTCGCCCAGTTGTAAATGGTCTGACGCGAGACGCCCAAGCGTTGCGCGATTTCCTCAACCGAATCGCCATCGTCGAGCCAGAAGGCATAGGCGCGCAAGACCTGGCGGGCATCTAGCGAATTAGAAATAATGTGTTCGAGCAGGATTCGCTCTTTTGGGTTGAGTTCAAAGTAAGTCATCACTCCCTCAATTCTGAAATCGATGGTTGATGACCTGATTATACTTTTGTCAAAGAACTTTTTCGGCTCTACTTGGCATAAGAAAGTTTCGATTGCATCCTATGCTGGTTACGCAGTTGCGAGAGCATCAGGCGAAAACGAAATACCCGAATCCTGATAATTATATCTTCTCACGGGAGGATGGTCGCCCCATCGATCCTGATCATCTGCAAGAGCGCGTTCTTTATCCAGCAATGGATAAAGCGGAAATTAAAAGAACGTCTCGCGCTTATGGGTTGCACATGTTTCGACACACGGCAGGCAGTATCGGGTATGACAAAACCGGTAAGATGAAAATAGTTCAAAGGCTTCTTGGACGTGCTCAAGAATCTACGACTTCAAACATTTACGTCCATACTCAAGAAGATGAAGTGGCGGAAGTTGCTGAGCTGGTGGCTGAAGAGATATTTTCCAAAATGCAAGAGCTACAGGATTTCAGTGGTGGACTTGTAAATTAAATTGGACCCTAGCTTGGACCCTGGAAGGCAAAGGTGTGCGTAACAATCACTCCTCAAAGAACCCTAACCCAAATGAAAAGCCCGACGTAGGTCGGGCTTAAATTGGTGGCGGGGGTAGGATTTGAACCTACGACCTTTGGGTTATGAGCCCAACGAGCTACCTGGCTGCTCCACCCCGCGTCAAATTTAATACGCAAAGCGAAAGAGCAGTATAGCCACCTCGTTTATCTATTGCAAGAGTAGTGTCAAACCTTTTATACAGGAAATGCAATTGCCTTTTTATGAAGACGGAACGGCATCAACCGCCACTTTTTTTTTGATGCCAAATTTCTCGGTGATTTTTAAAACCGCAGCGCGCTCAGATTGATCCATGCAAAAAGCAAAAACTGTAATCCCATAGGGAAGCAACGCTATGGAAATTTCTGCAAAGAAAATTAACAATAACCAGCCTCTGTTTGAAGTGCTCACCAGAGCCGTCGGCGGCAAATAGCTTTTAATTCCCAACAGCAATAAAACAAAAGGTAGCTGCACAAGCAACGCTCTCGGCAGCGACCGCTTGATGTACTCAATCAGCGAGACGCGCAAATAATTTCTGAAATAGATAACTATCGCGACCACTGTAAAGCCCACCGTCGGAATCGTTGTGCCAAACGCCACGCCTTCAAGTCCGTAAGGTTTAACCAGCACCAAACTCAACACCAGATTGGCAATCGCCTGCGCCAGCGTAAACAATGCCACAACCTTATGTTTGCCGAGACCGAGCAATATCGTATGCGCGGGCATTTCCAGTAAATGCGCCAATACGGCTACGGTTAAGATGGAGAGTATCACTGCGCTACGGATATATTCCTGCCCCATCCACAAGGCGATAAACAAGTCGCCAAGAATAAAAAATACCGCAGCCACCGGAAGCGCAATGAGCAACATATATTTGGTGCTCAAAATCAACATCTCTTTAATTGCCTGGTGGTCATTGCGCGCCCCCATATCGGATGCCGTGGGCGTGAGCACCCCCATGGTTTCCGAAACTTGCAATAAATAGGTCACCAACCGGTTGGCGATTGAATAGAGCGTAACCGCCGCAGGCGATAAAAAAATTCCGATGACAATCGCATCCGTGTAAAAAATGATGCGCTTTCCGACAATCATTAAAAAAGCGAAGATGCTGTAACCGAAAAGTTCTCTCAGTTGCGCTTTATCGAAATACTCGCGCTTGATGGCGATTTCCGAATTCAACCGATATGCCGAACGCATCAGATAAATGAGCCGCAACATATCGAACGCAAAGGTCACCAAAGCCAATGCCAGTATGCCGTAGCCTTTTAAAATCAAAGCGACAATCACCCCGCTGCGGACGAGGATATTGATGGTCGTAACCGACGAATCCAAATCGTATCGTTGATAACCGCGCAGCACGCCTACGAAAACCGTTGCCGGAAAGGTGAGCGCGAGATTCAATCCGGTTATTAAAACCACTGCGGCTGCAGTGTTGAATGAAAGCGGGGTGTGAAAAATACGGTTAAAGAAAATGGCGAAACCGACGCTAAGCAGAAGCGCCAGCAATCCGATGATTGAATAAATCGTCAAGCTGGTGGTGATCAGACGATTGATCGATTGTTGTTCACCGCGCGCGCGATATTCTGCAACGTATTTCACCGTCGAAGGGGTGATACCGAAATCGAGAAGCCCCAGATAACCAACCAGCGAACCTACGAGCACCCAGACCCCGTAAATTTCATCGCCAAGGTTGCGCACCAGAAACGGTGACATCACAAAACCGATGCCGATGGTGACAATGAATGCCGCCCAGTTCATCACTACGTTTTTGATGATTTGTGAAGCGCGATGCTGATTTTCGATTTGCATGACAATCGGTTTCGATAAGTTAAAAATCAAGGGGTAATTTTTTTAACGATTTGTTGAGCGAGAGCACGCGGTGGCGCAGGCGGTCGGGCAAGGCGGCAATCAGGAAAAACGGCAGGCTGCCCGCTTGCCAGGGCCAATGGCGAAAGGCTTGCCTGAAACACCGGCGAGCTTCTGCGAATCGCTGTTGACTGAAATAATAGCGCCCGAATCGCGCATAGATTCGTCCCGCGAGTTTGCGTTTCGGGATAGCGGCATCAGGAAACATCGTCGATATTTTATCGAGATTTTTAATCTCATCGCGGCACATCTGTTCCAGATTGTCGGAAAGACTTGCGCCATGCAGCCGCACATGCACCAGGACTTTATCCAGAAAACCGAATTGGTATTTTTTCGCCAGCCGCAAATAGAGATTGTAATCTTCAGCGCCGGTCAGCGATTCGTCAAACAATCCGACCTCGTCCAGACAACGGCGACGCACCATCACCGAAGGCATGGCGATGAAATGATTGACCAGCAACTCTTCAAATATATTTTCATTGGGCACGTACCCGTAGGTTTCCCGGAAACTCGGACGGAATCCGCCTTCGGTGTCAAACCGCGCCGAATCAGTAAAGACCACGCCGACATGGGCATTTTGTCTGAGATAATCAACCTGCAACTCAAGCTTGTCTTTTACCCAGATGTCATCGGCATCCTGAAAAGCGATGAACTCGCCGCGCGCCTGGGTGAGCGCCAGATTGCGCGCCGATGAAGGCCCGCCATTGGCTTTGCGGAAATAGCGAAGGCTTTCGAGATAGGGCTGAATCACCGCTTCGGTATCGTCGGTTGAACCATCATCAACCAGTAGAATTTCAAAATTACCATAGGTCTGATGGAGAATGCTGTCGAGGCACTCAGACAAAAATCGCGCATTATTGTACGTGGGAATGATGACGGAGACCAGCGGATGCTCTCGATTTTCAACCATAGGCTCTACTGAAATTGTAAACTGTGAATGGGGAGACAACATTCCAGAGGAAGAAAATACCAAAACCTCCTGTGATTCCAAATAAAATATTGGGTTTTATTCCGCTAGATACCCGAATCATCAACCAAAAAACTGTAAGTGTCATAGGATTTTGGCAGGTCACTGTAGAGATGCGCCAAGTCTGCACGCTTATGCGAAGTTTGCGTCACCGGCAATTGTGTTGTGAGGAAGATGCCGGATGCAATTCGCCGGATGACCGGCATAGTGGCGAAAATTTGTCAGGTTAGGAAATACGTTGTTCGGTTATCGGCGTCGTCACTGCAACAATCTTGCTTTATAAAATGAATCTGGAATGACGCAGCCCAATCGCAAGGCTCTCCAAATAGCAGTTGCTCGGGAATCGCCGGCGAAATAAAAAAGGCTGTTGAGCGCGCCCAACAGCCTTGCGGAAAATCCGTTAGGTTTAAGAATTAATCACCCGCCATAGTTTCGGTTTGCGGTTTGGCTTTGCTCAATCCTTTGAGTTGAACGATTGGCGCTTCGGGTTCCGATTGCTCTTTGAGAATGTGCTGACGATAGAGTTTCGCCATTCGCGCATTTTCCTGTTCCTGACGCAGACGCTCGGCGCGGGCGCGTTGTTTCTCTTCGCGCGCGGTCTTGGCAATGCCGAGATTGTCGAGGTCGTGTTGAATTTCGTTGGTGACCAGTTCGTCTTTCAAAACCAGCGAGTGGTCAACGCTTACCAGACCAACACTTTTGCCACCCGCAAAAATCTCGTGATGCCCATGCTCTTCGTACCACTTGGTGAGCGTCGCCGTCATATGCATCTTCTCGACGATGTTGCGCCAACCGATGCCTGTGTTATAGGCGCAGAAAGAGATTTCGCCTTCCTGTGTGGCATACGGAATGATGCACTGCTCGGTACGGCGGAAATCGTAGTTAAACAAATCCTGGAACCACATACCGGCAATGAACAGGAAGTTCCAGCGGTCTGAACGACGTTTGGCAATATCTTCGGCGGTGCGGTCGCCCGACACTTTTCCGTAATCTTTGCCCGATGCGCCGAATGATTTATCGAATTTCATCATCAGGTCTTTGATTTTGAAATGCGTCGGGGCTTTGAACGGGTCATAGTTGCGAAGCAGCGCAAGACCAGCGCCGAGCAGCGACATCTTTTTGCCACGCGCCGCATCATTGACCTTCATCAAATCTCTGGCGAATTGATTGGCATCCAGAAATGCAGTGACCGGCGCGCATTCTTTGGTCTCTTTGTCAATCATCACCGCCATACCGATGCCGCAATTGGGATGGCAACCGCAACTCAGTTGTCCCCAATCGTTCGAGGGTCCGTGTACGAGGTCTGCCCAATCCGAAAAGGTTGACATAAACGAAATCGGGAACCAATCGCGCACCGGTTCGCCAATGCCCGTCTGATTTTTGATGTCGTGCGCCATATGCGAAAGCGTGTAACGTTGCGCCTGACGACGCTCATCGGTGATCTCTTCGTCGCGACCGGTGAACGACACCGGCTGGAACGACAGGAAAGAAATCTTTTTCGGGTTGTCGAGCGCGAATTTAATGATGCGACCGACCTGTTCGTTATTGACGCCGTTGACGATGGTCGTAACCGGCACGATTTCCACGCCCGCCGCGTGCAGGTTTTCGATGGCGCGCAGTTTCACATCGAAGAGGTTACCGACGGCGCGATGTTCGTTGGCGGCATTGCCGATGCCATCAAATTGCAGGTAAGCATAACGCAATCCCGCGTCTGCCGCCTGTTTGCAGAACTCAGGACTCTTGGCGAATTCAATGCCGTTGGTTGCCGCTTGCACGCTGTTGTAACCGACTTTGCGTGAATAACGCACGGCATCTAAAAAGTAAGGTGAGAGGGTCGGTTCGCCACCGGAAAATTGTACGGACATCTGGCGACGCGGTTTGATCGAAATCGCATTGTCGAGCATGGTTTTGATGTCCTGCCACGACAGTTCATGAACGAAGCCCACTTGATTGGCGTCCATAAAACAGGGGTCACACATCATATTGCAGCGGTTGGTCAAGTCGATGGTCAAGACTGCGCCGCGACCGTGGGTGATGGTCGAAGAACCGTGATTGTGCAAGCCTTCGTCATTGTGGGCGCGAATGTCACGACCGGGAAAACTCTCTTCGAGGTGTTTGAAGAAATCCGGGTCAATCGCCATCACGTCTTCAAAATGACCGCCGCAATTCGGGCAATCTTTGACCATTAAAATTTTGCCGTCGCGTTCGATGATTTGCGCTTTGATTTCACCGAGCTTTTCATTTTTCAAAATTTCGACGGGCAATTTACCATCCAAAATATCCTGGCGAATTTTCGGGACGCATCGCGGACAAAGCGAATCAGTAGTGCGCGGCCAGCCAAGCGGCGGTTTGGTTTTTTGATACGATTTCAACAAGGGTTTATCTGACCAATTGGGCGTAAATGACGGGTTCGGATTGATGCGATTCAATTTTTCATAAACGAACCACGCAGCGTTGGCGGCAACCGCTACGCTTTTTTCTACATACTTAATTGCTTTTGCCATACTTTTCTTCTCCTCAAAATCGCGAAGCTTGCAGCATCCCAACACTTCGCACGAATTTTTAATAAAACTTTTTTAAGAAAGTGATTTGGAAATCAACCTGCACTTTTCCAATTGTAAAGATGAGAATCGCTCGACTCACATCCTTTAAAACTTCTACCCGCTGTTCTGTTTAACTGGCGCGATGGTCGCCGCGCACTTCTAACTGCACCAGACGACGAATCGCCTGTACCGATTCTTTTTCCACCAGACCTTTTGCCGGAAGCAATTGCGGGTTGCGTTTGTTATCGAATGCCGCAACCTGATGGACACAGGCAATCGTGCAATACGGCGCACAGGCTTTTTTGGTGTTGTATTCGCGTTTAATATCTTCAAAGGAATATTCGGCAAGCGGAATGCCGGGATAGCCGCGTTGCTGCGAGCAGTAATGCACCAGCCCGTCTTCGCAAATGTAGAGGTAACGCGCCCCTGCGCGACACCGCCATTTGTTCGGTTTGCCGTCCGCGAGATTATCTTGAAATTGGTTGACCCGCGTGTGCCCCTTTTTTCCAAGCGTCTTCATCTTGTTGAAGACTTCGCGCTCAAGACCTTTTAAAGGTTTAAGGGTGCCAAGCCCGTCGTGAATGATGCCAAGCGAACTTGAAAAACCCAGTTCAACGGCGCGACTGCCAACCGCCAACGCATCATCGGGACTTTTAATCCCCCCGCCAATCACCGAATTGATGTTGACTTTAAAATGTGCAAGCGCCGACAACCATTGCAATTTTTTATCTAAAACCTTGAGGCTCTTTTTTGAGACTTCATCGGGGTTGATGTTATCAATGCTGATTTGCATGTATTCAAGCCCCGCATCATTGAGAGCTTTGATCCTATCTTGAGTCAGCAAATAGCCATTGGTAATCATGCAAGCAAGCATTTTGTGATGCCGAATGCGCGCAATGATCTTTTCGATGTCGGGGTGCATGAGCGGTTCGCCGCCGCTGATGATAACTGCAGTGGTGCCGAGCATAGCCAGCTTATCTAAGCGTTTACACATCTCTTCGAGCGGCACCGGTTTGGAATAATCGTCATATTCATTGCAATAGGTGCACGACAAATTACAACGCCGCATCGGGATGATATGCGCCAGGATGGGGTGCTTGGTCGAAAAAACACCCTTCGCTAGAAACTTAAACTCTCTCCAATAGATTTTGAGCTTGGTTGAGGTTTTCATAAGCCAATGAATCGGAATCAAGAGTGACCGAGCATCTTGTGACTTATGATGATGCCTGCACAAGAGACCGAATTAGGTAACAGCAAATGCCGTACCTTTTTAGGTAATCCGCCCACATACCGCTTTTATTCCACCTAAATCAAATTATTTCTGCAAATAAATTTTTCAAAGCAAGTTTGTCGCTGTTTTACTTCACACCCCTTATTCTGCTTTTGACACAAAACCCTGAGGTAACGAAAACGTAAACACGAATAATTGACCCAGCCTTGCCTAATACGACCTTTAGCAGGTCGTTATGACTCAGTCAGGCAAGATAACGAATTGGCGATTTTAAAAACTGCGCCCTATCGAGTCAAGTGAACGATTTAGATGAGGACAGATTTCTACATCAAGCTATTGCTTATTGGTTCACTCCGGTTTTAAGGCAACCGATTAAAAGTGGCGTAAAGAATATGGATTTTGGCAGGCAGTGTCAAACGGAAATGCTAAAAGTTATCCATTCAAAAAAGTGGCTTTCCGAATGGATAACTTTAAATCGAGTTTTTAAACTTCAACGAATTGGTGAAGCCGCCACCGGGACGGCGCTGAATTGACCGCGCAGAATCACTTCGCCGCGCAGATTCCGCAATTCAATCAGCCGCACATTCGTAAGTGGCAAAAGCGCCGGCGGCAGCAGTTGTCCGAAGCTCGGATTGTTGGAAAATTGCGCCCGTATGAATCCCGAATCGGCAAACCGCGTCCCTAAAAATACCCCATCAACGAAAATGGCATATGCGGTATCAGACGTTAGCGCATCGGCTTCAATGCGGAGAATCTGGTCGGCATTTAAAATTTTCACATTGGCGCGTCCTCCCACTTTCGCAACCGTAGCGGGCGAGAGCAATCGCGCCTCTTTTTCAAGTGCGCGGACAATTTCCGGCGCTTCGGTCTTGAGGTCGCCCTGCAAAATGAGAATGCCTCCCGAAGCATCGCGAACTTCTATGTGATGAATGTTACTGACAGGATTGAGTGATGCGGGCAAAGCCACCTTTCCCGGCTCGGTTGAAAACTCATAGCGAATCGTGCCAAGCGGGGTGACGCTGCGCTCGGCTTGCGGGCTTTCAAGCGTGAGGTCTTTGCCATCGATAAACAGTTTATAGCTGGTGCGCACGCTCAGGTTGTACGCCTCTAAACGAAAAATCTGTCGCGCATCCGAAAAGATGATTGAGGCTCTGCCTTTGGCTTCCGGCAAAGCGACGGCGCTTAAATCGGTTTGCGCATAGTTTTCATTGATTGGGCGAATCGCATCGCTGCTGTTAATCATTTGCAACGCATTCAATGGGTCAATGCGCCCTTTGCCGAGTTTTCCTGCAAGCCCCGGATTGACGGCGTCGAGACTTTGCGCGGTCTCTTCAATCAATTTTTTCACATCGGGATTTTTCGGGTCGGCGCTGAAAATCAAAGCCGCTTCGGCGGCGGCAAGCGGCGCGGCAAACGATGTCCCGCTCCACACGGCAAAACTTTCTTCGCTTGCTCCCGGATAGGCGCTGATGAGTTTTGAACCCGGCGCACAAACATCCACATGCGCGCCGAAATTGGAAAACGGCGCTTTCTGTCCGCTCAATTCAACGGCGGCAACAGCCAGGATGCTCTCCATATTTGAAGGAAATTGCGGCGTCTTTTCATCATTGTCATTGCCGACGGCGGCGACCACGATAATGCCACGGGCGCGCGCATCTTCAATGGCGCTTTGCAGCAGTTCAGAGACTTCGGGCGAACCCAGACTGAGATTGATGACCTGTGCGCCGTGGTCTGCGGCATATTTAATTGCCGAAGCCACCGTAAACGCATCGCTTTGCCCATCAGCCGGGAACGCGCGAACCGGCAGGATACGCGCGTCCGGCGCAAGCAAGGTAACAAGTCCAGCGATAAACGTGCCGTGCCCGGCTACGGTTTTTTGCGGGTCATCGGGCTTTTCGGTCGGGTCATTATCGTGATCAACAAAATCCCAGCCCCAACTGTCATTGAGCAAACCATCCAAATCATTATCAAGATTATCTTCGGGGACATCGGCGCGCGCGCGCGCGTCGCGCCAGATTTTGTTTTGCAGCAGGGGATGCAGCCGGTCTATCCCTGTATCAATAATCGCCACCACGATGCCTTCGCCGGTGGCGCGTTTTTGCACCTCATTCAATTTCAACCAATCAAAAAGCGGTTGTTGGGCGGAAAAATCGGCGTGATGAAAGCCGGGCGTGGCAAAGCCTTCGGGAAAACTGAAGGTCGAACGCCCGAACAGACTCGGACTGCTGATCACCGGATTGAGCGCCGCGCTCAAGACATCGGCGTCTTTCGACAGACGTTTGCGCCATTTGATTTCGCTCTTATTTTTCGGCGTCCTCAGCCGGTAAAAATTTGTCCCGTACAGGCGTTCAAGTACCGTTGTGCGATGGCGTTCATTGATGGCTTCAATGGACGCGCCCGGTTTGATTTCAACAATCACTTCGCCTTTGGCAAAAGCACGCGCGGGGTCTGGAGTTTGCGCTTGCGAAATCACTGGCAAGCACAACAGCGAAAATAGAATGAGTAGGAGACGTTTCATAATTTCCCTCACTTGATTGCATCAATTCGGATTTCCCATTAATACAAAAGGTGCCCAGTAATAGGGATGCCCGTAAGCATCTTTGACAGCGAGTTGGGCGGCGCGAATGGCGGCGCGCTTCGATGCGCCCGCCTGGATTTGCCCATACATCTCTCGCATAAACTCAGATGTCGAGGTGTCATTTGCAGCCCAGAGGCTTGCCACCAGTGTCGGCGCTCCGGCATATAAAAAGCCGCGCATGAGTCCGTGCAACTCATCGCCCGGAAAAACCATATTCATGCCGGTGTGACATGCCGAAAGCGTCACCATTTCGGCTCGCAGTTTTAAATCCAGGAGGCTGTAAAAATTGAGCGGCGAATCGGCGAGCTGTAAAAACGAAAACATCGGATTATCGCGGCGAAAATAGCCGTGTGACGCGAGATGCAGAAATTCTGCGCGACCGGCAAAGCGCAGGAGGTTTTCTCGCGTTGCGGCTTTTCCGGTAAGCGTCACCGCCTGCGGGAAAATTTTTCTGAGCGCGAGAATTTCCGATTCGATGCTTGGCGTCTCGTCATCGCCAATGCCTAACGCCACCAGTTCAATTGCGGATTTGGTTGAAAATGCTTGCCGATTGAAATTTGTATTTTGCACATTCAATTGCAAATTGTTTTTTTGACTGCGCGAACGGCAAAGTTTGAGTACCGTGGCGCTTGGCGCATAAGAAATTTCAAAGCGTTCAATCAAATACCCGCGACGGTTCAAGAGCGCGTGAAACGGCACATAATGCAAAACGTCATGCGGGATGATGATTAATTTTTCGCAGTTCAGGTGCGGTTCAATGGCGGCAAAGACTTTGCGATAAATTTCAATCAGATGTTGATTGATGGCAAAGTTGAGTTGTTCAAAATGTTCATCGGCAAATGCCGCGCCGTAATTAAATTTTTCAACTTGAAACCTGAGTGACGCGAGCAACGCTTCGAGTTCAGGTTTTGCAGCGATATGGCGCGCGAGTTTAATTTCATCACGCGAAGCGATAAATGCCGACACGCTATCAGCTGTGGTGAAATATTCGATGGCGATTTCATCGGCGTCCAACACCGCAGACATTTCCTCTGCCGTGAGCGCCTGCATACGGTGTATCTCGGCAAACTCCGAACCGGCAATTTCCATCTTGCGAAACAGTTCGGTTATCTGTTTTTCGCAACGCGCAATTTCCCGAACATATTTTTGCGCGACCATCGCTTTGCGTTGCCCGCCCTTTTGTTCATCAAGATTGGTTTGCGCGTTATACCAATTCAACTCTTCAATCAATTTCAACAATTTGGCGCGCCCCGTTTGCTCGACATTTTTTTGGCTGGAGCGGTTTTGCGAAGCGTCGCGCAAATAACCGGCAATCAAATCGGCAAGGGCGCGCGATTTCGAGGATTCAACCAGACGGAAAGCTTCTTTGAGCATGGCATCGCTGCCTTCATCCAGACAGGCGTTGATGGCGTCTTCATATACAACAATTTTATCGCGTAAAAAAGATGCTTTGAATTCATCAACCGTGAGCGCCCCACGCATCCGTTCAATGATTTCAATGGCGCGACGAAAACTTTGCAGCGCTTCGCGGTTATGGTATTGACGGCTTTCAATCTTGCCGATGAGGTGATGCGCCTGGTAAGCAATCGTCGGCGCAAAAAGCTTTTCGATTGTCGCAAGCGTCGCCTTTGCCAGTCGTTTGGCTTTGGTGAAGGCATTCACCTGATAAGCCACACGCGCCAGCAGCAATCTCGCATAAGCTGCTTTGGTGAGCAATTTTTGCTGCGAAAAAATTCGATAAGCCGCGGCTGCCAGCCTTTCGGCTTTTGACAAGTCGTTTTGTCTCAAGGCAAGTTCTGCCCGATAGGCATCAATCTGCGCAACGACAATCTGATTATCGCTTTTAGAAAAAACTTTGCGGGCGCGAATGAAATAATCCTGCGCGCCGTCTGTATGTTTCAAACCCATTGCGGCAAAGGCGCAGATGAGTAGCGCCTGCGCCGCTTCGTAAGGCATGGCGAATGCTTTGAACGAATCGTGCGCCCGGGTTGCGCGCTCCATTGCATCATCGAATGAATTGAGCGCCAGCAGAATTTCGCCGATTTCGAGATTGCACCACGCCACCTGTTGATTCTCGCCAAGCGCTTCCATCTCGTCGCGGATTTCGTAATAACTGGTGAGCGCCGTATTGTAGTTGCCAAGCAAAAAATAGAGATAAGCGATTTTTGCGCGCGCCTGCGCGGCGGCAAATTGTTGTCCGGCTTTGGCAAAAGTTTTCGCGGTCTTTTCAAGTAAAGCAGCGGCTTCGCGGGGTCTATCGAGTTCGGCAAAGATATTCGAACGATTGCCATCAACAATCGCCAGCATTCTTTTATCACCAACGGCGGATAAAATTTTGGCGGCGCGGTCATAATGCGTCAGCGCCTTTCGATAACGGTCTAAACGGTAATGAACGTTGCCGACGTTGGTTTCGAGTTGCGCAAGTTGTACGAGGTCTTTTTGTTTGAGAATACGCCGCGCCTGCGCCGCAACCCGCAACGCTTGGTCATAAAGTCCGAGTTCGGCAAGCGTATCGACCTGTTGTTTTTGAATGATGGCGGCTTCAAGCGCGCGTTGGTTTTTTTGAAAAGCGCGAATTGCCGATTGATAAAATTTACTGGCGTTTTTATGTTGTCCGAGCAAATGCAACAGGCGCGCCCGACTGGCATCAGCATAGGCTTGAGCCAACGGCTCTTTGATGAGTTTGGCAAGTTGGGCGATTTTTTCAACCAGGCGTTTAGCAAGCGCAATATCTGAATACGCCAGTTGGTCAGCCTGATTTTTTAAGGCGGCAAATAGTTGCGCATCCGCACGACGCCCCAATTCGCGCAAAAACACTTGCGCGCTTTCCGCTTCAATCAATCTGTTTGCCAGCGATTTACTCATATTCAAAAAGTCTGGAGTCTGGAGTCCGACAGTTAAAGTTTTATTTGGTTCCGAATTACTGTTCTGTCCGGTTTTGCAAAACGACTTAAGCAAGGACTCCAGGCTCGCGACTCCGGACTTCCCATTATCCTACAGGCAACCCGACGACCGTGATAGAAATTTCGCGGGTCTCGAATTGCAAATCATAATTGCCGGTTGCCAGTTTAGAGAGCGAAAATTCCCCGAATTTATTGGTGTTGGTCGTCAGTATGGTTTGCCCGTCACGAAGCAAATGCAATTCAACCTCGGCAACCGAATCGAATTTGAATTCATCATCGCGCAAAATTTGCCCTTTCAGTTCACCCTGCGCGTCCGCTGCCGGCGTGAGTTGCAAATCAATACTGTAGGGTTCGGCGCGATAAAGCAATTGGCGTTCGGCGCTTGCAAAAGAACGCGCCCCGGCAAACCCAAGGTTGCCGAAACTGTCGAAAACCAATGCCGCAATCAGGCGTCCGGCGCGCTCAACAAAGGTCTCGCGCAAATTTTGTGAGCCGAATATTTTACTGGCTCTTCGCAAAACCCATTCGGGTGGCGCGACGGTTTCATCATTTGCCGCAATCGCTTTGACCTGCTCGTACCAGGCGCGGGCGGCGTTGCAACTCGCGCAACTTTCGAGATGCGAATGCACCGCGAGCGTCAGCGGTTTATCCGCTTCGCCTTCCAGATAAGCGATGAGCTTTTCAAATGGTGGGCAGTTCATATGACAACTCGCAAAATCGTTTGTGAGCGCAAGCGATAGGCTCTCCCTTACCTATCCAAATCCTCATGGTTCGCCCGCGCTCACAAAGCTTTTAATCAATAGCAACCGGTTTATCTGCCGCCACGCGCGGCAATTTCCGTCGCGTTCAAAGTTTCCCGGCAAAAAGCGGCGCTTGCGCGCATCCCGACCTGTAAATCGGAAAGTCGCGCCGGTGCGTCATTCAACATAATCACCGTGCGTTCAACCACATTTAAAATAACCGGCGTCGTTGCGTCTCGCGGCGTGATGGCAATCAACTGATTTTCCAAATCAATGCGACTAATGACGCCACGCACACGCGCGGCGGTGCATTCGCCCGCATCGCTTTGCGCAGCAAGGCGCGCGGCGGTAAGCGCCGCGACATCATAAACCGCGCGAACTGCCATGCCGACTTGCAATCGGTCAAAAGTCGATGGCTCGCCGTTGATGGTGATTTCTGTGTTGTGGGTAACGAACAAACGCACCGGATTACCTTCAACAAGCGGCGCAATGGTCAACGTTGTGCCTTCGATTAAGCGAATGTGCCCGGCAATTTCTGCAAGCGAATCGGCGGCGACGCGAATGGCTACGAAATTCGCGGGGATGAAGGTCGCAAGCGCCTTATAGCCGCGACGTAAATCGGCAAGCGTGGCGGGACGACCATTCAAAGCGATTTGCGTGCTTGAGGTAACCGTAAGCGTCACGGTTCTTTCACCGGCAACCACGGTGAAGGTGTTTTGCGCCGTATCGACGGCGCTGATGACGCCGCGAATTTCGGCAAAGCCTTCAGCAGAAATTCTCACCGCTTGATGATTCGCAGGATTGTATGTGGCTCCGGCGCTGAATCCTCTTTGCAATTCATCGAGTCTTGCCGGACGACCATCAAGGGTAATTTCAGTGTTAGCGGAAACCTGCAAAGTAACCGGATTGCCTTCGCGTGGCGCAATGATAAGCGTCTGCGCGCCCGTATCGACGTTTTGAATGACGCCTTCGACTCTTGCCAGTTGTGGGGTGTCTTCGCCGGTGGCGGTGATGCGCAAAGCGAGTAAAGTTTCGGTTTCATAAGCAGCCTGCACACGGTCGCCGGTTTGTAAATCGCTCAGTCGCGCAGGGCGTTCGTTGCGCGTGATTTCGGTCTGTTCGTTGGTGTTTAAAACCACTGTGCTGTCTTGTCGGGTGTGGATGGTGACGGTTCGCTCTTCGAGATTAACGGCTCGGATGGTGCCGCGAACCCGCGCAGTCTCGGCTTTCGCTACCAGAATGGGGAAGCAGATGAGCAGCGAGAACACTAAAATTCGTCCGCTTAGGTTAATTATTTTTTTCATTGCTTATTCTCCTCTTATCTATTTGACGGATTAGACTGCGCAGTCCGAGTAATGGAGAAAAGCCCGCGAGAAAAAAATACCTGTGGTTAAAAAATATTTTGCAAATCCTTTTTAAGTTTTTGCAGACAGCGGGCGCGCGTCGGCCCGATGGAGGCGACAGGGATATGCAAGCGTCTGGAAATCTCCGCGTAAGCGGGTTCATCCTGACTGTAAAACAACAGGGTAATCAATTGACGGCAACGTTCAGAAAGTCGCGCAATGGCTTCGCGAACGAGGTGCTGGCGTTCAAGCGCGAGTTGTTCGTCTTCGGCAAGCGGTTCGATGATGGCGGCTTCTTCCAATCTACCGGTCACCTCATCGCCTTCGCGTTCATAGGCGTCGCGTTGCCAGCGTGCAGCGACGCGCCAGCATTCGCGTGTCGTGGTGGTCATCAACCATGAATAAAGTTTTTCCTGTTTGCGTAAAGCAGCGAGATTTTTCAGCAGAATCAAGCAGACCGATTGAAAGACATCAGCGGCATCAACGGATGAAAAGCCGTGCTTAATGGGAATCGAATAAATCAACCGTTGATAACGATGAATCAAGGCTTCCCAGGCGAGCGCATCATTTTCAAGACAGGCAACAACCAGTTGGCTATCGGTGAACTGCGTGTAATTGGTTGGTGCGTCACTCGGGTGTTTAGGCGTCATCTCTCAACCGTTCCGGTCATCAGTTCCCGATTGCATCGCGGCGGCAATCTGTAAAACAAATGACCAAGAACTAATGACAAACGCGGCTGTTTTAGCATAGGCGTATGACGTTGGCAACCATAATCAAATTGGTGATTTCAGAATTATCCGGTTACTGAAGTCAGATTTGATGGAATTGGACGGTGGAACCGGTCTGCCTGATGCGCAATTTTTGTTTTTCCGATGCCTCTTAAAGATAAGAATGCGGGCGCGGACGTCCGCATTCCCGGTAAGCAATGCTCCTTAACTTAATGCCATTGCCCTTCAAGCGGTCTTTAATTTGATCGAACCCTTGGGTTGACGGTTTGCCATTGCCGCAGAGATTTCCGATTGATTCAACATTTCGCGAATGAAAGCAGCCCTGGCTGAGACCACGAAAGAACCGAGGTTTTCAAATATATTCAGGTCTTCGGGAGACACGCCAACTTCTTTGGTTACCTTTTCAACAATTCGTCTGGCGGTCGCTTCAACGATGTGCGGGTCAGTCAATTTTTTGAGGGGCAGCGCCAAAGTGAAAACCGCCTGAATCGGTTCGCTGCTGGCAGCGACCGCATTAATTTGTTTAATCAATTCGGGGTCGGTTTTCACTTTATGCGGTTTCTTACTCATAGAGAGTCAATAGTATCAGTTAAGCGATTTCGGTTACAAAGCGGCTAATGCTTTCGGCGCATTGGGAATGCCGCGGTTGGCGCGCAAATTTGACATCCCTTGTGGCAGGGTGCAGGAAGCAAAAATGGCTTTTTCAATCTGGCTGACCGTGGCAGTTGGTTTCGCCTGCCATAATAAAGCAGCCAAGCCCGCAATGTGTGGGGTTGCCATCGAAGTCCCGCTCATCAATTGATAACCGCCGCCGGGTTTGGCTGAAATCGTATCGACGCCGGGAGCCACCAAATCCGGGACGATGGGGTCTTTTTTGCGCTTGAAAATCTGGCTTGATGAAAAATCGGCAACCTGATTATGTTTATCCAGCGCGCCGACCGATACGGCTTGCGCATAGTTGCCCGGCGAACGACTGGTTCCGGCATATTCGTTGCCGACGGCAAACACCGGCAAGACGCCGCGCGCCCTGAGCACTTTGGTCAATTGCAAAAAATCATCCCAATAGCCCGGAAATCCCAAAGACATACTTAACACGCGAATGCCTTTGCCAACTGCCCAGTTCATGCCGCCCAACACCCGCGCTATGACATCGCCGCCTTCGATAACCAGGGCGCTGGCTAAATCGGCTTGGGGAGCGACGCCGACGGATTTTCCGCTAACGGCGCGACCGGCAATTGTCGCGGCGGTGTGCGTGCCGTGGTCTTCGCTGTCATAAGCTTTGGGTTTCGGCATAACCTCTTTGCCCAGTAAATCGAATTCCGTAAAATCGACAAGCGCATTTTTGAGTGCCGCATGTTTGCCATCGACACCGGTATCGAGATGCCCGACCAATACGCCTTTGCCGGTCAGTCCCTGATTCCACAGTTGCGGAATTTCAAGCGCCTTGATTCCCCAGGTAATCGCGATTGATAGACTTGCGGTCGCGGTTTTTACCGGACGAATCAATCTGATCTGTGGCGCGCCGCCAACTTTTTCGACGGCGGCATCGGCTTTCAAGGCTGCCAGACCATCACGGTCTACGGTGCCCAACGCGACACCTAAATTGGGATAGTAACGCATGGTTGGAACGCTGGAGGGTTTGACGCCAAGGCTCTCCGCCAACGCGGTGGTTTGACTGCGTTCCGAACGCACGAAATGATTTTCGAGACTTGACCGTATTGCCGATGTAGAACCTTTGACCTGGGGTTTCAAAAACACCAGAACTTTGGCTACACCGGATGCCTGCATTTGTTGCGTGATCTGTGTTGACATAGTGAACTCCCTTCTTGAATTTTCAGGTGCAAAAATATTTTCCCCATCGTTAAATGCGGTTTTTCAATAAACATTACATTGGTCTCAGGGAATGGTCGGGTCGGTTGGCGATACGTTCAGGGAAATCAAGCAGGCGATTTGCACATCAGTGCGGATAGGCGATGCCCGCTATTTTGAAGTGGCAATATCGACGCCGCGTTAAGTAAACGGTTTTTGATTGCGGGTTGGCGTAGCCGATTAGCCATTCATTTTATAATCCGCGCAATGAAGGGTTATCGGAAAGTGGAACTCGCAGAGTGCAAAGTTACGGTGGACGAGAATAAAAAAAGCCATCGCGGGGATGGCTGCAAATTTTTATGAGGGAGAGTAGTGGGTCTCGAACCCACGACCTCCAGGGCCACAACCTGGCGCTCTAACCAACTGAGCTATACCCTCCAGATTTTCAAGCATCTGTGCTAACGGATGCGCCATTACTTTCGCTTAAAGGTCGCGCGTTTGTCAATCTCAGAGAAAAGCTTGTCGCGTTGACACTCCCATGTGAGGTTTTATAAACTGGAACTTTCAGTGGCGCTTTAGACATACAGAAAAATATTCATCTCGCAATTCAACTACCAACGAGATGCCCGCAAAAAGGCATCGTATGTCGGCAATAATTTTAATCAACCGCCCGATTCTCGGCGGATGGCAACGGAGGATAATAGAACAATGTTTAACTCGGTGATGAAGAAAATCTTTTTGCTTGCGGCAACGGTTTTCGTGTTAGGCGCTGCGGTTTTCGCGCAAACCGGTCCCGTCGAAGGCACCATAAAAGTGAAAAACGCCGATGGCACCACCAAACCGGTGGCGGGCGCAAGAATCGATATTTATCGCATGGATATTAAAGGAAAGTGGGACGTGACGACCGACAAAGCCGGTCATTATGTGCGACTCGGTATGCCTTTACAGGGAACTTATCTACTGGTCGTTTCCGGTCCCGGTCTGCAATGGACATTTCAAAACAACGTGCGCTTGACACAAACCTCTGTGGTTGATGTGGTCTGCAATCCGGGCGACGGCTCAACGCCTACGCTGGAACAGGTGCAATCCTTAATCGCCCAACAAAAGAGCGGTGGCGGCGCTGCCACGGGTGGTGGCACTCCACAGGTGTCGGCTGCCGATAAAGAAAAAGCCAGGAAAGAAGAGGAAGAGTACAAGAAAAAAGTTGCCGAAGCAGAATCGGTCAACGCTTCTTACAAAGCCTCGGTTGACCATTACAACGCCGGCGTTGGCATGATGCAGCAGAACAATTTTCCCGGCGCGCTATCGGAATTTGAAGCCGCCGCCTCGAACATTGACGCGGCAGCAATGAATAAATATGCCGATTTCAAACGCATCAAATATAAATCCAATGCCAATATCGCCGAAGGCAATTATCAATTAGGCGTAGAAAAATTCAACAAGAAGCAGAAGGACGATGCCAAAGGCAATTTTGAAAAGGCTGTGGCTTCGGCGCAACAAGCCATCGAACTGGCTTCCACAGACACTGCTGAACCGAACATCAATAACGATTTGCTGGTCTATTATGGCATTTATGCCAAAAACGTCATGCTCTTAATTGAACACTATGGACAGGCTGACAAACTGGATACCGCCGTCGCCAACTTTGACAAAGCCGCAACCCTTGATGCAACCAACAAAACCAAGTGGGGCGTATGGAAAGCCGATGCCTATCGTTTTATCGGTGATTCCGAAAAAGCCACAGCCGCTTATAAAGCAGTGCTGGCGACCGACCCGAACAACATCAATTCACTGTATGGTCTCGGACTCACTTTGATTGCTTCGCAGGAACGCAACATCATTCAGGAAGGCGCTAATGCTCTGGGTGATTTCGTCGCCAAAGCGCCGCCCGATGATCGCCGCGTCCCGGCTGTCAAAGAAGCGCTTGAAGCCGTCAAGAACGCTTACAAGATTGAAGCGGAAAAACCCTCAAAACGCGGCACCAGGAAGCCCAACTAAGGTATTTCTGTACCGCTGACTCTTAAAAGCCATGCCGCAATTGCAGCATGGCTTTTTTCTTGGTTTCCTGGCGAGTTTGCTCTCCAGCCTTTGCATTCGCCCCACAAGACTTGTCATAATGGCAATCTCAAAAAGACGCGCTCCCAAAATCCCTGCAAAAAATTGGCAGAAGGCATGTTGATGAAGGAACCCTTAATCAGCCGCAGATGGATTACGGCGATTATTCTTTTAATAACTCTCGCAATTTTAATCGCGCCTGCGCGCTGGCAAAACTTTGTCTCGGCGCAAATCAACCGCTCATCTCAAACCGGCAATGACGAGTTGCGCTTACGCGAACAACGCCACCTCGGGTTAAAAGAAAATCTCGCAACCGCCGATGCCGGACTCTTTCAGCAAACCCTAACTGAACTCGCATACTTAGACGAACCGGGAACCTTAAAACTCTGGAAGACCGCGCTCAACGCCACAAATCCCGCATTCAAACAGCAGGCGTGGGAAGCTTACGAAAAGGTTCGCCTTGAACGCGAACGCAAAGAGTTCATTCCCCAACTGGCGCAAATCAATGCCGCCAGCGAAACGGTTTTACAAATCGCTCAAGCGCACAATCTGGAAACCGACATCTGGTTTTCACAGGCAAATGAAACCATCGCGGCTGCGCCGATTTACCTGCTTGAACAACTCGAAAAAAACGGCATCACTTCTTCGGTGATTTACGATTCGCTTGCCGATTTTCAAAAAGCCCTAAAAACCAACGAGGCGCAGGCTCAACAACTGAAAGCCGCGCGCGACCAGTTCCAACCGGAAACGCCCACGCAGGTGCGCGTCGCCGTCATTGACCTCAGCCAAAATGCCCAACCCGCCGCCGGGTACAGCAATTGGCTCGGTGACAGTGAAAATGTGCTGCTCGCCACTGACCGCTTCATCGCTTATCTGGATGTCTTCGCGGCTGACGACACGCCTGACGCCATCAACCGTCATATCGACGAACGCTACACCCGGCGCGGCTACCGGCTTGCCGGCTTTTATACGCAGAAAGCCTTCAGCAAAGCGGTGCAGAAATATTTTCCCGGCAAATCCTTCAGTTTTGAAAATCGTTTATCGGGAAACAATTCACCGGGAAACCTTTCAACCGCAACCCTTGCGCCCGACGGAGCCGAAGGGCGTTATCACACGGTGGAAGAGACCCTCACGGAATTTACCGCGCTCACGCAAACCTATCCGAACCTGGCGCGGCTCGTCACGCTTGGACAAAGCTATGAAAACCGCCCGATTTTCGCGCTCAAAATCAGCCGCGACACGGCAGTTGACGATTCATCGAAACCCGATGTTTTAATCACCGGCTGTTACCATGCGCGCGAATGGATTTCGGTAGAATCGCCAATCTATTTCGCCAATCAGTTGCTGAGCAAATATGCCAGCGATGATGCCATCAAATATCTGGTCGATCATCTGCAAATCTGGGTGGTGCCGATTGTCAATCCCGATGGGTTGACCTACAGTCAATCGGCGACGCAAAGCGATGGCACACGTTTCTGGCGCAAAAATCGTCGTCCGATTCCGGCAGCGGGCGAATGTCCGGGGTCAACCGGCATTGATTTGAATCGCAATTTTGATTTTCAGTGGCGCTTGCGCGGCGATGAACCTTGCCCGCAGACGCGCGATGACGTAGGGGCGAGCGACGACCCGGCGAATGAAATTTATCGCGGCACCGAACCCGACAGTGAACTCGAAATCCGCGCCTTGAAATCGTTGGTCAGCAATCCCGCGAGACATTTCAAAGCCCAGGTCGATTATCACAGCTACTCGCAACTCATCCTTTACCCCTGGGGCTATCAACAACTGACTGCACCTGATTCCGGCACGCTGGCGACGCTCGCCAAACAGATGTCGGATGAAATTAAAAAAGTGGATGGAAAAATCTACACGCCGCAACAGGCGCAAAAACTTTACATCACCACAGGCTCATCGACCGATTATGCCTACAGCATCAATCAGGTCGCCGCGCCGTTTACCGTAGAGATGCGCCCGACCTGTTGCGAATTCGTGATTCCCGAAGAACAGATCGACCTGACCAATCAGGAAAATTGGGCGGGGATGAAATTTTTGTTGAACTGGGTGAGCGCGCCGCCAGTGCTGCAAAGCGTCAATGCCTATCAATTGGAATCCGACGGCAGATTTGCGCGACAAATCTATTCGGCAAGCTGGGTTGAATCCGCCGGTATGCGCATTTTAAATGTCGATACGCGGCTCACGGGAATGGAAGCCGGACGGTTGCAGTTGCGTTTGCAATTTTCAAAACCGATGGATGCTTCGCAAACGCCGCAGGTTTTCATCGGACGCAATGCCGCAATTGATGAACTCACAGCCGTACAGATTGACGCAACCGAAGGCTGGCAAAAAACCCTTTATCAAAATGACACGTGGATTGGCGAAGTGGTCATTCCGCAAGACACCGATACCACCAATAACTGGCGATTGTCGGTGAATGCCACAGACGCTGTCGGGTTCAAACTCGATGCCATGCCCGAAACCATTGCGGCATACGGCATCGGCACCAACCGCTGGCAAGTTTACGAAGAAAGTGACGGCACAGGTTCAACCGGCGGCAAAGACATTGCGCACCTTTTACCGCCGACCTTGCAAGGCAGTTTCTTAAATATTTTCGTTGCCTCTCCCGGTGGCGGCGAGCGTCTCGCGGCGGGCGATACTTACACGGTGACCTGGACACTGCCGCAAGATGCAGGGTTTATTCCCGTCCAACACGAAATTCAATATTCGCGCGATGGCGGTTTCAGTTATACATCGCTTCTTCGCAACATCGGCGGCAATGTCGCCAAAGCGCAAATTACTTTACCGAACACCTCGACGACGCAGGCGCGCATTCGGGTTGCTGCCAAAGAAGGCATGTTCGGCAATGTTATTTTCGGCGACAGTCAGGCGGATTTCACCATCGGCACGAATGTCGGCAGCGGCATCGAGATGAAATTTGTTTCATCCGAGCGCATTGACCAGAGTTGGACGGATACGCCTTTTGATGACCCGACGTTTACGGCAAGCGGCGCGATGCGGCTCGCCTTAACGCTCGATATTACCAATCGCGGCACGGTTGCGGTTGCCAATCCTTTTTTGCGGGTTGCCGAAATGTCGCGTCCGAATGTTTTGCTGTCGCGTGACCGCAAATCGAAACAGGTGGTTGGCGCGCAACAAACCCTCAATGTCGGTGACAGTCTGCTGTCGCCCGGCGAAACCGTGCGGGTGCGATTATTGATTGGCGCGATTAATAAAAAAGTTTTCCTGATGTCACTGAATTTGTATGGCGTTGCCCATAATGGTAGCATTGCCCCCGCAAATCCCGTGGTTGTCTGGGAGAGCAAAGTTAAAACCAAAGGTCTATAGTTTTCCGCATTCCATTCAAAAATTTTCAAAAGGATTGAGACTACCTACATGACCAAACTGGCGCGCACCCTCGGCTTTCGTGATTTGTTGTTTATCGTTATCGGCTCAGTCATCGGTTCGGGCATTTTTCTGACGCCCGGCGAAGTGCTCAGTCAAGTTGGCGGCTCGGTCTTCCCTGCTCTTTTGGTATGGATGGTGGGCGGCGTGTTGTCTCTGTTGGGCGCATTCACTTACGGCGAATTGAGTACCACCAACCCTTCGGCGGGCGGTCTCTATGTTTTTATACGCGACGCCTTCGGGCGATTCCCGGCATTCATGTTCGGCTGGACATTTTTCACGGTAATCACCAGCGGTTCAGTCGCCGCGCTGGCTGTCGCTTTCACCAAATACCTCAGACAAATCGTTTCGCTCACCGACCCCGAAGCAAAAATTGTTGCCGTCGGCATCATCGCCTTGATGACCACCGTCAATGTCTTGGGCACCAAGCGCAGCGCCAATTTAAATAACCTGACCACCATCATCAAAGTCGCGGCGCTTTTGCTAATGAGCGTCGCGCTATTGTGGCTTGGAAGAAATTATGACCACACGATGGAAGCGTTGATGCCCAAACAGATTGACGGTTCCCTGGCGTCCGGTTTCGGACTGGCAATGATTGGCGTGTTGTGGGCATATGAAGGCTGGCAATACGCGACCTTCAGCGCCGGTGAAGTCATCAATGCGCAGCGCAATTTTCCGCGCGCTTTTTTAATCGGCATGCTCACCCTGATTGGCGTTTATCTGCTGGCAAATGTCGCTTATTTCATTACTCTGGGACCGGAAGCCGCCGCCAAATCCGATAGCATTGCCGCCACCTCGGTGATGTATGTGCTCGGCACAGAGGTCGCGAAACTCGTAGCCATTGCGGTGATGATTTCGACATTCAGCGCCGCCAACGCCACCTTTTTAACCGCGCCGCGCGTCTATTTCGCGATGGCGCATGATGGGCTGTTTTTTGAAAAACTCGCAGAGGTACACCAACGTTTCGGCACGCCCGCAGTGGCGGTGATTGCCAGCGGCATCTGGGCTGCGGTATTGGCGCTTGCCGGAACCTTCAACGAACTCATCACCTATGTGGTCTTCATCGGCTGGATTTTTTACGGGTTGGGTGCGGCAAGCATATTTTCTTATCGCAAACGATTTCACGAATCGACGCGCAGTTACAGCACGCCCGGTTATCCGCTGACGCCGATTATTTTTATTCTCTCAGCCGCGGCGCTCGTCATTAACACGATTGTCAGTTCGCTGGAAACCAAAGAAAAGGCAATTAAAACCGCCATCGGGTTAGGCGTGGTGGCGCTTGGCGCGCCGGTATATCTCATCTGGCGGGCGCGACTGAAAAAGATCGAAGCAAAATTTGCAGAAAACCTTGAGCCGCAATTTGAGCGAACCGAGAATTAAATTTCGGCGTACACCTCAACGAAAATCGCTTTCCACGCTTGCTTGGGCAACTGAAAATGAAGGATAGTTTTACGGTTCAACTCTTATCGAAACCCCAGCTACCTGTTTTTATATCGCGGAGGAGTCATTGAAAAAGCACATTTCATCCATTCTACTCATTCTGTTTTTTGCGACCCTTGCCAACGCGCAGAACTGGCCCGCGTTTCGCGGCAACAATGCTTCAGGCGTCGCCGAAGGTAAACCCACCCCGGTGAAATGGGACGCCAAAACCGGCGAAAATATTTTATGGAAAACCCCGATTCCGGGACTGGCTCACGCCAGCCCGATTGTCTGGGGCAATCGTCTGTTTGTGACGACTGCCATCAGCAGCGACCCTAATCCTTACTTTCGTCATGGACTCTATGGCGATGTCGATTCGGACAAGGATTTATCCAAACACACCTGGAAAGTTTATTGCCTGGATAAAACCACAGGCAAAATTCTCTGGGAACGGGTGGCGCACGAAGGCGTGCCAAAAAGCAAACGCCACATCAAATCAACGCACGCCAGTTCGACGCCGGTCACTGACGGCAAATATGTCGTCGCCTTTTTCGGTTCCGAAGGCTTGTACTGTTACGACTTCAAAGGCAAATTGATGTGGAAGAAAGACCTCGGCGTTTTGAGCGCCGGATGGTTTTACGACCCGGATTACGAATGGGGCACCGCAAGTTCGCCAATCATCTACAAAGGCATGGTGATTTTGCAATGTGATGTGCAGAAAAATTCCTTCATCGCGGCTTATGACATCAAAACCGGCAAAGAGATTTGGAAGACCATGCGCGATGAAATTCCTTCGTGGGGAACGCCGACGATTTACGAAGGCAAAACCCGAACCGAATTAATTACCAATGCCACACACGCCGCCAGAGGCTACGACCCGCTGACCGGCAAAGAGTTGTGGGCGATGAAAGGCAACCCGGAAGTCACCGCGACGACGCCCGTCATCGGACACGATTTAATTTTCATCGTCAATCACTATCGCCCCAATCAACCGATTTATGCGATTCGCCCGGGCGCGACCGGCGACATCAGTCTGGATTTGAAAAAAGGCGAAACCGCGAATCAATACATCGCCTGGAGCGTGCAACGTGGCGGCGCTTATATGCCGACGCCGGTGATTTACGGCGATTATCTTTACATCTGCCAAAACCAGGCGATACTGCGATGTCTCGATGCCAAAACCGGCAAAGTGGTTTATCAACAGCGCATCGGTGAAGGTGGCGCGTACAGCGCCTCGCCGGTGGCTGCCGATGGCAAGGTTTATCTGTCGAGCGAAGATGGCGTGGTGTTTGTGATTAAAGCCGGAGAACAATACGAAGTGCTCGCCAAAAACGAAATCGGCGAAGTGTTGATGGCAACCCCGGCAATCTCGGATGGCATGATTTTCGTGCGCGGGCTGAAGACGCTTTTTTGCATCGCGGAAAAACCGACAAAGCCTATGGCAGGGAAAGCCGCGAAAGCCAGCAAATAACCTGACCATTGTGATGGTTGAGGGCAACGCCGCACATCAGTTCAGGCGTAAATCTTGAAAAGCCGCTTGCGCGGTTGTGCGATTGCGCGCGCTTCCTGTAACTCAGCACATGGATTTATCAGGTGGCTTTTAGTATCATTGGGCATCACGTTTTTTTCAGTGGAATCTTTCACCAGGAGTTTTCACCCCAGCCAAGATTTAAGCAAAGTCGCGCATACTCTTTTGAGTACAGGGTATGGTTGTGACGCTTTTCTGAGGAGAAAAAAGTATGAAGCGATTATTCGCAGCAGTGAATTACTTATTATGTGTGGCATTGATTGGCGCGTCGCTCGCGGATGCCAAAACCAAGACCGGCTCGACCAATTATTGGACGGGGTGGCGCGGCGCAGATGGTCAGGGCATTTCGCAGGAAACCAATTTCCCGACCGAGTGGAGCGAAACCAAAAACATTCAATGGAAAACTGCGATTCCCGGAGCCGGTCACTCTTCGCCGATTGTCTGGGGCAATCGCATCTTTTTAACATCGGATACCGAAGGTGAAGTGGTGCCGGGTGCCAAAGCCACCATTCATATGCTCGGCAAAGAAGAGTTCAAACACCCGGATTGGGCAGGCGCAGACAAAAAACACACCATGCGCGTGATTTGCGTGGATGCGGTAACCGGGAAAATTCTCTGGCAACAGGTGGCTTACGAAGGAACGGTTTTCGACCATCGCCATCGCCGTAACACTTACGCATCGCCCACAGCCGTAACCGATGGCAAACTGGTTTATGCTTATTTCGGTTCCGAAGGCATCTATGCTTATGATTTCACCGGCAGACCAATCTGGAAAAAATCGCTCGGCGGCATTGCCACTTTAGGGATGGGCGTCGGCACCTCGCCGGTGCTTTATGAAAATTTAGTCATCTTGCAATGTGATGAAGATAGCGGCGAAAAATCTTTTATTGTCGCTTTGGATAAAAAGACCGGCAAGGAAGTCTGGCGCGTCAAACGCCCGGTCGAAGTCAGTTGGTCAACGCCTGTGCTGGTAAAAACCGCAACGCGCCTGGAACTCATTACCAACGGCAATGAATTCGCGATTTCATATGACCCGAAAACCGGCAAAGAACTCTGGCGCATCGAAGGCGTCAAGAGCAACGCCATTCATGTGCCGCTGGTTGGCGATGGTTTGGTGATTGTGTCGGCGGGTTATCCTGAAAAACGCACGATTGCCATTAAGCTTGGCGCTGATGGCGATTTGACCAAAACCTCAAACGTTCTCTGGAAATATGAAAAGGGCACAGCCTATTGCGCGTCGCCGATTCTTTATAAAGGTCTGGTCTATTTAATTTCCGATAAAGGCATTCTGACCTGTGTAGATGCCCAGAGCGGCAAGGTGATTTATGAAGGCGGTCGGGTTCCGGTGCCCGCCTCGTTTATGGCATCGCCGGTGGCATTCGGTGACAAGATTTTAATCACCAGCGATGACGGCGATACGTTTGTCGTGAAAGCCGGCCCGCAACATGAAATCATTCGCACCAATTCAGTGGGCGAACCGGTCTTTGCAACACCGGCGTTAGCCAACGGCAAGATTTACATTCGCGGCGAAAAGCATCTCTATTGCATCGCCAACAAAGCCTCCGCAACTGCCGGAAAATAGACGCTTCACAAAATCAATCACAAAAAAGGCAAGGGCTGCATACTTCCCTTGCCTTTTTGTTGGTGCAAGACGCCTTCTGTGGAGTGCGGTAACGCAGAGTATAACTCTACGGTTACCGCTTTTATTTCGCAGCAAACTGACCGATTGACCTGATGTCCTGAATCGCTTTATGGCTTACACCAAAGCGGCGACGCAGAGTATGACTCTACTATAGCGGTTTGCAAAACGATTTACTGAGGTTGAGAGAGCGGTCTTTGACCGCGTCGTTAAGCAGTCGCGGTCAAAGACCGCTCTCTCAACAGATGCTGAGTAAACTCAATTGCAAATCGCTCTAGAGTATGACTCTACTGTCGCCGCACTCCACAGCAAGTCCCACTTTAATCGCACCCGGCAGTTTATCGGCAAATCAAATTCGCTTGATGATAATCGAATTCACACGGAAAATAGAAAGGTCAACCAAACCCGGCTTGAAACAATGGAATAAATCCGATTTTTGTTGCGTCTAAATTTCAACCATTTGAAACAGCGAGGTTTTATGCAAGCAAACGACACGGCATCATCGAATGCGCTTTCAACCAAAGCGATTCTGCTGACAACCATTTTATTTCCACCCGCCGGGCTGGTGATGCTCTGGCTGAAACGCGATACCCCGACCGATAAAAAACTTCTCGGTTCGGTCGGCATTGTGGCGCTTGGCGTTCTCTATATTTTCGTCCTCGCCAAAGTCGGCATCCTTTCAGCCATCTTTACACGCCCCGATGCGGATGCCGAATCGCACTATTCGGCGCTTGAACGACACCGCGAACAACAAAAACAGGAAGCCGAAAATCCCGGCTCAACAAATTCAACCGAGGGAACGACGGCTGCAACCAGTAATCCGACCAACGCGCCCGCGACAACCGATGCGGCAAAACCCGCAACCTCCACGAGCACTCGAACCTATTGGACGAATTATCGCGGACCCAATCGCGATGGGCGTTATGATGAACAGAAAATTTCCACCAACTGGTCTGCCGAAGGCTTAAAGCCCATCTGGAAACAACCGGTCGGACTCGGCTGGGCTTCATTCGTGGTTGCGGACAATCTCGCCTACACCATTGAACAACGGCGCAATCTGGAAGTGGTGGCGGCTTACAACATCGACAACGGGCGCGAGGTGTGGACGCAGAGTTGGAACGCAGAGTTCGTTGAATCAATGGGCGGCAATGGACCGCGCGCCACCCCGACGTGGGACGACGGCAAACTTTACGCGCTGGGCGCAACCGGCGAATTGCGTTGTCTGGATGCCAAAACCGGCAAAGTTATCTGGGGCAAAAATATTTTAACCGACAACGGCGCAAGCAATTTGCAATGGGGCATGGCAGCCGCGCCGCTCATCGTTGATGATAAGGTCATCGTGCAACCCGGCGGCAAAAATAAATCCTTTGTCGCTTACAACAAAAATACCGGCGCGGCGATGTGGCATACACTCAGTGATACGCAGGCGTATGTGTCGCCGATGCTTGCCACGCTTGCGGGCAAACGCCAGATTCTCGCCGTCACTGCCAATCGCATTGTCGGCATTAACCCCGATGACGGCGCATTGCTCTGGGATTATCCCTGGGATACGCAGATGGGCATCAATTGTTCGCAACCGATTCCCATAAGCGACACGCGCTTTTTTATTTCGTCAGGTTATGGCAAAGGCGCGGCGTTGGTTGACGTAAGCGACAGTGGCGGCAAACTCGCAGCGCGAAAAATCTGGGAAAACACCAACATGAAAAATAAGTTCAACAGTTCGGTGATTCTCAACGGCTACGCTTACGGACTCGACGAAGGCATTCTCACCTGCGTCGAGGTGCAGACCGGCGAGCGCAAATGGAAAGGCGGGCGCTATGGTTTCGGACAAATCATTTTAGCGAGCGACCATTTGATTATTATTTCCGAACAGGGTGAACTCGCGCTGGTCAAAGCGACGCCTGATAAATACGAAGAGGTTACGAAATTTCAAGCCCTCGAAGGCAAGACCTGGAATTATCCGGCAATCGCTAACGGAAAATTATTGGTTCGCAATGGCAATGAAATGGCTTGTTTCAATCTGGCTATGCAATAAACCGGAAATGATAAAGGGTTGAAGTTCAATAAAGCGATTTGCAGAATTATTGATTAAGTTGAACAAGCGGTCAAAGACCGCTTGTTCAACAAAGTATAAAAGCGCATCAATTATCAATCATTCATTGTCGTGGTTAATTGCCTTGATACACCAACACACGTTTTTTATGACTGCCCAGTGAGCCGATGAGCGCGCCGATGCCTGCGCCGATAGCCGCGCCAATACCGCCGAGAATACCGACCAATTCGGCAGTCCCTAAATCTTCGTAACTACCGGCGGCTCCGGCAACAATAGCGCCTCCGGCAAAACCTATTCCTGCGCCAATGGCTGCGGATTTAGCAACGGATTTTCCTGCTGAATTGGCAACGAAACGATAAATTCTGGCAATCGCATCGCGACGGTAATCGGTCGGTCGGTTTTTGCGGTCAATGGTCACTGTCGTATCGGTTACGCTAATCAATTTGCCTTCGACCTTTTTGCCATCTTTCAGGTGAATGCTCAATTTGTCGCCTACAGGAATTGACTGAACCGCTGACCATTGCGCCGAGGTGTTCGCCGGTTGCGCTTTTACAGGAAAGGCATACAACAGCATGAGGATTAAGGTTATAAGTGCACTGGATTTGATTTTCATAAAAACTCCTTACGAGGAAGGTGATTCAGAGGAAAGTGTAAATCGGTCTGACCGCAATTGGATAGTAACACGGCAAGAGCGTCATGGCATCGCTAAAAATGTAAAGCTTTCGTCCGGGCAGGCGTTATTTGACGGCGATAACAAATGTCTTTACCTTCTTTTTCCGAGCGATTATGCTGCATTTTGTTTCTGCTGAAATAAGCCAGCGGTTGCCCTCATTAAGCAATCATTCCAATAAAAACAATAAATATTTAAAGGGAGAAGAACGTCCGATGAATCTCGAACCCAGACTAACCGAACAAATTGTTACGCGCCTTGAAGAATATTTGAAAGACCCTGACCATGACGCGCTCAATCTGCGGCAACTCGCCGGTCAATTCAAAGCTTTGCCGCTGTGCATCGATTGGGAAAAATGCTGGGCGCTCAAGCCCACAGGTGAGGTGGTGGTCTTTTCACACGAAGGCGATAGTCCGCAACTTGCCGAAGAACGCGATGTGCGAATGATTAATGTCGCGTTGTTTCAAGGCAGTCTCACTTACCCGGAAATCAAACCGCTGGTTCCCGCGCGCCCCTCGGACGCCAGGGATTGTCCGTTCTGCACCGAAAAAGGCATTGAACCGCAAAGCCTGGAAAACCAACAGATGATTTGTTATTGCGGCGGTCTCGGTTGGGTGCCCGAACAGGCTTAAATTATCGAACCAACCAACAGGCGCAACGCAAACCTGTGCGCTAAAAAAGCAGAAACTTCATTTGGAGTGCGGCGACTGGTCACCGCACTCCAAAGCAATCACGAATTGCGTTAATTATCAAACTCCGGTTTGTCTTTGGCTTCTTTAACGCGCTCCTCAAGGTGCTCTTTGATCTTCAAATGCGGCACCCCGTCCTGTAACCACGGCGGCGCGGGTTTGCCTTTCAAATGATGGTCAAAAAATTCCAGCATGCGCACCGAATAATCTTTGCGATTTTCGAGTTTCGCCAGTCCGTGATTTTCACCTTTGTATTGCAACATCACCACAGGTTTATTCAACCGTCTGAGGGTGTTGAAATATTCGATGCCCTGTGTCCAATCGACCGCGCCGTCTTTATCGTTGTGTAAAATCATGAGCGGCGTCACAACGTTCCTGGCAAAGTAAACCGGCGAGTTGCGTTGATAGGCTTCGGGCACTTCCCAGTAACCGCCCGTAAACCGGCCTTGACTGCTCTCGAAAATCGGCTGATTTGCAGAACCTGAGTTCCAGTAAATCAAACTGTACATGCTGATCATATCCGTGAGCGGCGCACCGGCTATGGCGGCTTTGAAAGCTTTGGTCTGGGTAATCAAAAACGCCGTTTGGTAGCCACCCCACGAATGCCCGTGAATCGCCACGCGGTCTTTATCGACCACGCCGGTCTTGATTGCCGCATCGAGCGCCGGAAGCACGCACCACACAGCGGACATTCCGGGGTCGTTCACTTTGTAAACAATATCGGGCATCAACACCGCGTACCCCTGACTGGTGTACAAAGATTTATTGAAGCCACCAACCGATGGCGAGGTGTAGTTGTTCAACCCCTGCGATAGCTTTTCGTAAATGTACACGATGGTCGGATAGCTTTTGCCGGGTTCGTAATTGGCAGGCAGGAAAAGCGCGCCCTGCAATTTATCGCCTTTGGCGCTGGTGTATTCAATCAATTTGCTGCCGCTCGACCACTGGTAATTTTTCTGTTGTGGATTGGCATCGGTCAGGCGTTGCCCGTTGGCAAGCATCGCGTCGGCAAGATAGACATCCGGGTAGGTGTCGAAAGTATCCCGCGTGTAAAAATATTTCTCGGCATTTTTGGCTTTCATTATTGAGCCGAATCCCGCGTCATCCCAGAGCAACGTTTTCGCGCCCGGTTTGCCGTTTTCAATGCGGGCGATACCGGCTTTCTTCGTCCATTCGCCGTAGGCTCCGACGTACATCGGTTTTGCGAGGTCAATGCCTTTTTCGTCGAGGTCTAAGCGGAAACGATTGCGATAGCGAATCTGCTCTTTCTTGCCATTAACTGTCAGGTTGGTCGCCTGTCCGCCACGCGCCGAAACGTTCCAGATGTCCCAACCATCCGATAGCAATATGGACACACCATCTTTCGTCCAGCCCATCGGAAAACGCGGCGGCTTGACGAGGTTGTGGTCGTCTTCATCATTATAGAAATTGGTGGCAACCCCTTTGGTGATGTTCATCGATTGACCTGTGGTCATATCGTAAGTGAAATAGTTGCCGTCATCGTAATAAAGAAATTTTGTCCCGTCTGGCGATGCGCCGAAAAAGTTCGAGGTCTTTTTAATCGCAAGTTTTCGCGCCCCGGTTTTCATATCAATCGCGTAAACATCCTGGAAACGGCGACCATCCAGGTTGCTCATCCATTCATATTCGCTGTTATCCGTGCCGATTGCCCAGTTCTGTTTCGGCGCGACGCTCACCTGGCGAACCGCATCATCGGCGAGACGAATGAATTTCTTTTCCTCCACGCGATAGATTGAAGTGTAGCTGAAATTTTTGTCGAAACTCTCCTGCACCTGTTGTTGCGATTGCAGGCGTTTGTCTTTCCAATGCCAGATGACCATGTCGGGTTTATCGGGTTCGTCATCTTTTTTCATCGCCGCCATCATTGCGGCGCGCGGGTCAGGTTTTTCTTCGCCCTCTTTGGGTTCGGGTTTATCTGCGCCTTCTTTCTTTTTGACATTGGCAATGCCGAAAATCAGTGTGCTCAAATCCTCGCTCCACACCGGCGCGCGATTCGGGCTGACGCTCATGCCAGCGGGAAAACTTTTATCATCTTGCGGATTGAAAGTTATTTTTTGCGCCGGCGAAGTTGCAAAATTTTTAAAGCCAACGACGCTGTAGAGTTTGTCTTCAAATTTTTTATCCTCTTCGCCTTTGAGCACGGCAAAGGCATCGCCTTTTTCCGTCCAGTTCAAACTTCGATAAATCGCTTTGCCGCTTTCGAGTGGCTGAATTGCGCCGGTTGCCATATTGCGAATCTGCACGCCGTTTCCGACTTTGTCGGTCGCATCAATGGTAAAAGCCAACCAGTCACCCCGTTTATTGAAAGCAAAGTCCGCGACATTGCCGACGTTGAGTTGATTGCCGCTTGCGAGTTCATAAAGAATCAAATCCGAACCCGTCGGTCTATCGGGTGGCGTTGCGCCTGCGGGCGTCGGTGGCATTGCCGGAGCGTCCGCGCCATTGCGATGCAGGGCAACCCAGATAGCTTGCTCGCCCGAAAAGGCGAAGCGTTTGATTTTCTCAAACTCGATTTTTTTCTCGGTTCCGAGTTCAACCAGCACCGCTTTAGTAGTAATCGGCTTGCGGTCTTTTCTCAACTTTTTGCTTTCTTTTGCGGTAGGCGAGGTGGAAAAGGCAAACCATTTTGAATCATCGGAAAACGCCAGCGGCGCAAAGAATGAGGTTTCGCCCGCCGGGAATTTCCATTCTTTATTGTCCGCAAGTCTTCTGACAATGACTTCGCTATCGCCTTCGTTGGGTGCCAGACGATAGGCAAACCATGCGCCGTCATTGGAAACCGTGGGTTGCTGAATGCGTTTCCACGCGGCAACGTCTGCGACCTCGATGGGACGCGGCGCTTTGGCGGTCGCCGGAGCTTTTTGCGTGGTTGTCGGTTGCGGCGCAGGTTGCGCAGATTGCGACAGCGCAAGGTTGAGTAAAAGTAGAAGCCAAAGGATTACTGCAAGGGGTTTTTTGTTATTCACATTTACCTCCAAAAAAGAAAGGTCATCCACTGGTTGAAAGGAATCTATCGTGCCGGGTGAGAGATGAGCCTATAACCTTTAAGCGCAATTGGCAAGTTTACTGCCGGGCAATTTTTTACAAATGCCTGGTGGCATTTTGCAAGCAAGCGATGCCACCAGGCATTCACCCAACTTAACCCGATGGGCGATTCATCAGCGGTCATTAAAGGTAGCGCAAGCTTCGACGGAAGTGGCAATATGGTGCGTCGGGTTTTAAACAGATTCAATTTGTATGTGGAGAAAACTATGAGAAAAAATTTAATGATTTTATTGGTGCTTTTGCTGTTTACAACAACGGTTGCGGCAGAAGGCGTCAGAAAAACCATACGCTTTGCGCGCGGCGCATCATCTGCAACCATAAAAGGCGCGGTGATACGCGGCGAGCAGGATAGCTACACGCTTGAAGCGCAAGCCGGACAACGCATGACGGTGCGCATCACCTCGCTTGAAAAGAATGCCGTCTTTCAAATTTACCAACCCAACAGCGAAGGCGCGCTGCCTGGCGCGGATGAAGGCGATGATGCAACCAATTGGACTGGCAAATTACCGTCATCGGGGGGATACACGATAGTCGTTGGTGGCACTCGCGGCAATGCTTCTTATAAACTGTTCGTCGAGATTAAATAATCAAATATTCCAATAAAAATGGCGGTCATTGACCGCCACTCAACCACACTCAGTTGCCCCATCAACCGCATTCAGCGGTTAAAAAATCACTCTTAGAAATTCACCTCAAAACAGACTGACCTTGACGCTCAGATATTTTTTCGGACTCTGGCGAAAATCGTAAAGCATCTTGACCATCTCCGTAGACAGGTCGTTGATGTTGTTATAAAGCCTGTCGTCGTGCAGCAGTTTACCAGCCGTGCCTTCGCCCTTATCCAGACGGTCGGCGATGTTACGCATGGAAGCCAAGGATGCCTGCAAATCGTCGTGCAGTTTTTCGTCCTTCATCAATTTGCCGACCGTGCCTTTGCCGGCTTCGATGTCACCGGCGATGCGGTCGAGTTTGGCAATCGCATTGTTGGCTTTTTCCAGGGTTTCATTCAAACGGTTATACGCCTGCTCATCTTTCAAGAGTTTCCCGACCGTACCTTTGCCAGCCTGTAATTCGGCGGTCATGGTTTTGATTTGCGCGGTTACCTCTTTGGCTTCGCCCATCATTGCCCGCACATCATCATAAACCGCCGGGTCATTGATTAATTTGCCAAGCGTGCCATTGCCCTCCTGAATGCGTTTCATCAAGGCTTGCGCTTCGAGGACGGTGCGATTGACGTTCACATAAACCGTATCATCGTGAAGAAATTTGCCGACCGTCCCCTGCCCTTGATTGATGCTGTCCATCAATTCCTGAAGTTGTTTACCGACGGTGTTGAATTGCACCAGGATGTCATTCGCTCCTGCGAACACTTGCGCGAGTCCCGGTTGGTCGGCGCTCGGAATTTCTCCGCCATCGCCAAGCGGCGCGCGCGCGGAAGTGCCGGGCATAATGTCGATGACGCGATCACCCAGAAAACCCTGTTGCGCAAGCACCGCTTTTGAGTCTTCGCGAATCAACCCGGCAATCTCTTTTTCGTCCAGACGCATGGTCACCAGGATGGGTTTGTCATTGGTGGTCGCGGGCACGCCGGTGAATCCGACATCTTCGACCTTGCCAACTAATCTTCCGGCAATGCGCACTTCATCACCGGCTTTCAATCCTTCTGCGGCATTGAGCCGCGTGGTCATCCGAACCGTCTTTTTGAACAGGCCGATGTCTCCGGTCACTGAAAGAATGAAGATAATGAGAATGGCAATGGTCGCAAGCGCCAGCAATCCGACTCTCAGTTGCGATATTGTGGTTTTGGCTCTTGGCATAATTCCCTCCGGTAGTCAGTAGCCGGTAGCCGGTGGTCGGTAGCTGATTGGATTTAACCGACTACCGACTGCCGATTACCGGCTACCGATTACGATTCCCGCAAAAAATCCTGAATATAAGGGTCTTTGGATTTCCAGAGTTGTTCATCCGTCCCGTTAAAAATGATTTTTCCGTCTTTGAGCATCAGGAACCGTGTGTTGATTAAATTCAAATTGCCGCCTTCGCCTCTGAATGCCACTTCGCCGCGTTCATCGATGGTTGCGTAATTTGAAGAAAGCATTTTGATGTCATCAATCCTGTGCGTCACAAAAATCGAACTGACGCCTTCCAAATCGCGCAATTTAATTGCCAGTTCCAAAATGGCACGCGCGGTAATCGGGTCAAGCCCGGCGGTCGGTTCATCAAAGAGAATCAATTTCGGCGAACCCACTAAGGCTCGCGCAATGCCAACGCGACGCCGCATACCGCCCGAAAGTTCCGCAGGCATCATGTCTATGCTATGTTCGAGATTCACGAAACGCAACATACGGCGAACATTGTCTTCGATTTCCTGTTCGCTTACGCCTTTTTCAAACAGGCGATAGCCGACATTTTCATAAACCGAAAGCGAATCAAAGAGCGCGCCTTCCTGAAAGACCATGCCGATGCTTTGGCGAACGTCGGTAATCTCGCGCTCCGATAAATCGGTCACATCAACGCCATCGACCAGCACGCGCCCCGATTGCGGTCTAATGAGTCCGAGCACCAGTTTTAAAATCGTTGATTTGCCGGTGCCCGACCCGCCCATCACGATTTTGGTTTCGCCCGGATTGATGAAAAAGCTGACATCATCGAGAATCTTCCGGTCATCGTAAGCCATCGTAACGTTTTGAAACTCGATTGCTCTGTTGATATTTTTCGACATAAGTTCAGGATTCAGGATTCAGGATTCAGGATGCAGGCAATTCAGTAATCTGGCGCTTAACCTAAACCCTGTTTCCTAACTACTGACTGAACGCCAGTATCAATTTCCCCAAGAAAAAGTCCGAAGCCAGAATTAAAATATCCGATAACACCACTGCCTGTGTGGTTGAGCGCCCGACACCCACCGTGCCGCCGTATGTGCGAAGTCCCGCGCGGCAACTGACAATCGCAATGATGAAGCCAAAGACAAACGGTTTGAACACGCCGCCAACAATGTCGCTATAGGTCAAGGCGTCTTTTGCGGAACTGATATAAACCGAGCTTGCGACATTCATCAACGTCGTTGCCACCACCCATCCGCCGATGGCTCCGACAATGTCAGCGACGAGGGTGAGCGCCGGTGTCATAATCAATAAAGCCAGCAACCGCGGCCACACCAGTTTTTTTACCGGGTCGGTTCCCAGGGCGCGCATCGCATCAACCTGTTCGGAGACCACCATTGAACCGAGTTCTGCGGCGATTGCCGAACCGACGCGCCCGGCGAGCATCAATGACGCCAGCACTGGCCCCATTTCGCGCACCAGTGAAGTCATCACCAAGGTTCCGGTGACGCCGGTCGCGCCAAAGGTTTTCAGGGTATTGGAAGTTTGCAGCGCGAGAATCGAACCGGTAAACGCGCCCGTGAGCACGATAATCATCAGCGACCCAACGCCGATGAGGTCCATTTGCGTAATGATTTCGCGAAAATATTGCGGCTTGGAAAACGGCGCGCGTAGCGCCCGCCCGGCCATCAGAGTTGCTTCTTGAACTTCAAAGACTGCTTGTATCAGTGGGTTCATCAGGGTCAAGTTTACGGCTTAGGGATTTGCAGCCTCCTCGCTGTGCGGTCGTTCTCGGTCTTTGAGCGCTTGTTGTTGAACGCAGCTATGATGAAGGTTTCACGGCAGACAGTCAAGCGAACTCATTGCGGATTGCGAAATGCGGATTGCGGATTGAATGCAGAAGTCGGTTTTCGATAACTCCGCGTCTTCGACAAACCTGATTCAATTTACGATTTAAATCTGAGCACGACGCACACCCGCACCGCGCTGACCACGACAAACCTGATTCAATTTACAATTTGAATGCCCATATCAACTTACCGGATGAGAATCTTGCCGCGCAGAAATTCGCAATCCGCATTTCGCAATCCGCAATTAATAGAAGAGGTATTTGCGCCAGGTATCGTCGGTGCGCCCCAGATAGCGAATGATTTGGCGATTGACATGCAGGTTATAGGCTTGCGGTTTTTTGAGTAATCGCATCCCGGCGGCTTCGGGCGAGAGATTGCCTTTGCGATTGTTGCACGAACGACAACATGCCACCAGATTATCCCAGCTGGAATCGCCGTTTCGTGAACGCGGCACCACATGGTCGAGCGTCAGTTCCTGTGGCGGGAAAGCTCGCCCGCAATACTGGCAGATGTTGTTATCGCGCATCAAAATATTTTTCCGCGACAGGCTCTTGCGTTCAAAAGGAATGTGAATGTATTCGATCAAGCGAATAACCGATGGCACCGGCATTGAAAATCGCGAGGAGTGCAACCATCTGGTGGAATGTTCTTCGACGTGCGCCGCGCCTTTTAAAATTAACACGACAGCGCGGCGAGCCGTGCAGACATTGATTGGCTCGAAGGACGCATTCAGAACTAAAACCCTGGAGTTCATCATTCTGAAAACTGAATATAACTTGCGCAATTTACCTCTGTCTAGTCGTCGCTCAAATGTTCGCGCCATTTCCGGTAAATTGATTGTAAAATTTCAAGCTCCATACGCCCCCTCGACGTTCGACGATTGCCAATTTTGCGCCAGCCTGTTATGGTTAGGGCATCACAAAACAACCGCCCGCGAACTTGAGTTCGCGGGCGGTTTTCTTTTGTGCAAATTCATCAATTCAAAAAGGAGCGTTTATGAACGACAACGAATTCATTCGCCAGTTTGAAGACTGCACGCTGTCACCCGATCATTTCCACCATCAAAACCATGTGCGTCTGGCATGGCTCTATTTGCAAAAGTACGACACGCTTGCTGCCGTCGCCAGATTTTCCCAAGGCTTGAAACGCTATGCCGCGTCGCTCGGCAAAGCCACCCTCTATCACGAAACCATCACCTTCGCCTATATCTTTTTAATTCAGGAACGCCGCGCGCGTGGCGGCGAAACAACCTGGCAAGCTTTTGCCGAACACAACCGGGATTTACTCGACTGGCAGGATAATATTCTCAAACGCTTTTATCGCGAAACGACTTTGAAATCGGATTTGGCAAAACAGGTTTTTCTTTTCCCCGATAAAATTTCAAATGAACGTTAATTAACCTTCCCCGCCCAACTCTGCTTCACGCATAAAACCTCTTTCTCGCAAAGTCGCTAAGCGGCGCAAAAGACGCCAAACCCTCGCTTCAAGGTTTGGCAGACGCAGGATAGTTTTGCGCGCTTTGCATTATGCAACTTTGCGAGAAATCATTTTTCTAACGCCTTAACTTTGATGATGCCAAAACACTCGCTTGCTTTAATTTTCGGATTTCGGCACCGGCGGCGGGCCATCCGGGATATAACCTTTATAAACCTGCCCACGGGTGCGTTCTTTGAATTCGGCTTGAATGGCTTCGCGTTTGTCTGCATCTTCAAATAAATCGACCATCGTCGCTGCTAAATTTTTAGCAGCGAAAACCATTCCTTTGTGCCCGATGGACATGCCCCCACAAGCCACTACGGGCCAGGCGTGCCAGGGCGCGCGATAAGGAGCCGTAGTCGCGGAAAAATGCAAAGTCGGGATAATCCAACTGACATCCGCCACATCTGTGGAACCGCCTTGCGGGTCGCTTGGCGGCGATTGCAGGGGTTTGATTTCACCCCTCAGTCCAACCGGCTCGACATTGGTGGTGCGCTGAATCTGACGCGCGAATTCCTGCTCCTCTTCGGTGTACTTGATTGCGCCGAGCCAATCCATATTTGCCTGCAAAATTTTTGCGCCCGCAAGATTCACGAGCATTTCATAATCGCCGCTTTGAATGGTGAGTTTGCCTTCAACGTCAGCCATCAACGCCGCGCCTTCGACAATCTTGCGCACTCGTTGCATCACGTCTTCCACACCCACACGTTTGGAATCGCGCACCCAGCACCAGAGTTTGGAATATTCGGGCACAACGTTTGGCACATCGCCGCCTTTTAAAATCGTATAATGCATGCGCACCGTGGGTTTGACATGTTCGCGCATCATATTGAGTCCGTGGGTAAACAGTTCCAACGCATCAACCGCGCTTCGTCCATTCCAGGGGTCAGAAGCGGCATGCGCGGCTTTGCCTTTGAATTCGACAATGAAATCAACCATCGCCTGTGAACTGCTGACATCGGCTTCGGTTTCATCAGCCGGATGCCACGCCAGACAAACGTCCAAATCGTTGAACAGTTTTTCGCGCGCCATATACAATTTGCCGCCTATGGATTCTTCGGCGGGCGTTCCGTAAAAGCGAATCGTGCCTTTGAGTTTACCTGCGGCAATCAACTCTTTAATCGCGGTCGCCGCGCCGAGGCTCGCCGCGCCAAACAGATTGTGCCCGCAACCGTGACCGGGCGCGCCGACGTTTAAGGCTTCTTTGTTAGGCGAAGCTTTTTGTGAGATACCGGGCAAGGCATCAAATTCACCGAGCACGCCGATAATCGGGCGACCTTGCCCATATTCGGCAGTAAAAGCGGTCGGCATTCCCGCGACATTGCGTGTGACTTTAAAGCCCTGACGCTCGGCGTAATCGGCAAGCAGTTTGGCGGATTTATATTCTTTCAAAGCGGTTTCGGCAAAAGCCCAAATCTGGTCGCTCATTTTCATGAGGTCGGCTTTCTGGCGTTCAATCGCCGCCACGGCTTCTTCTTTTTTCTTCACATCAGCGGCAAGCGTTGACAGCGGCGAGCAGAGAAAAGTTGCAATCAATATGGCAACCACAGACAAAGGTTTATTCATAAATTCTCTCCAAAAAAATTTAACCGGAATGGACAGGATAAACAGGATGGATTCATCCGATTTTATTCCTGCTGGCTGGTTGATTCCTGTGCGCGTTTTTTCTGAAGTTCATCGAGTTCGCGCAAACGTTCCCAGGTATAAATGCCATCATCGTGCCCGTCGCTGAATACGAATTTCACCCCGTATCGCCCGACGAGTTGCGCATCTTTGATGGTTAAATCTTCGGCGATGGTGCGCGGGTCGAGAATGCGCAGCCCGGTGATTTCATTGACACATCTGGCACAGGTACATTCGGAACGCAGAAAATGAATCGTAAACACGGAGACCAATCCGTCATCCCAGCGAATGGTCATCTCACGCGGACTGCTTTTAGTTATTTCAGTTGGTATCGGCATAGGGTTAATAGTCTAGCGAGCCGCTAGACTCTCATCTATGTTTCCACTCCGGCTGGCGTTTGGCAATATAAGCTTCGATGCCTTCCGCAGGGTCTTTGCAAGACATCAAATCATTCAGATAAACGCTCTCAGCCTGTTTCATCGCTTCTTCAAATCCTAAATTTTGCGTCGCATTCAACACCCGGCGCGTCATCTGCAAAGCGACCGAACTATGTTGCCGGAGTTTATCGAAAATCTCTTCGGCTTTTTTTTCAATCTCTTCATCGGCGACGACATGATTGACCAATCTGTAATAACGCGCCGCTTCCGCGCCAATGAGTTCGCCCGTGAGGATGAGTTCGGCGGCTTTCTTGTCGCCGATGATGCGCGGCAACATCACGCAGGCAGCGGGCGGGAAAACCCCGAGGCGGATTTCCGGTTGTCCGAATCGCGCCGATTGTCCGGCAATGACGATGTCTGCAAAAGCCACAAGTTCACACCCACCACCGAGCGCCGCTCCCGTTACCAGCGCCACGACGGGTTTCGACACGCTATTGAGTTCATGAAAAATCGCGTGAAAGGCTTCAATCATTTGATAAGCCAGTTGCGGGCGATGTTCTTCAATGGAAACGCCTGCGGAAAATGCTTTGGAGCCGGGCGCGGCGGAAAAGGCAATCGCACACACGTCTTTCAGGTTGCCGATTTGATTAACCGCCGCAGCAATCTCTTTCATCATCGCAATCGTCAAGACATTGAGCGGCGGTTGCGCCAGCACAATGCGCGCCACGCGATGCGTGATTTCAAGATGTATGGTTTTAAACGAACTCTGCATCTTATTTCTGCATTAAGCTGTCAATGTCACCCGCAAGTTTTTTCGCTTCGTCAACGATGGCGTCGGCTTCGTTGCGAAAAGCATTGGCTTCCTGTTCATCGGCAAGCGATGACAGGTTGATGCCGACATTGTACGACGCGCCTTTGACGGCAGTGAGCGCGAGTTGCGCGCCGACGCCGACATCGGAAAGCGCATTTTGATTGCCGATTTTCACCAGTTCGCCAAGCAATCGCAAAACATCGAGCGAGGCTTTAGCGGTTTCCATCGGCACGACGATGGCTCCGCGTGTCGCCGCCTCAATCGCCTCCTTGCGCGCCGCTTTTTCTTCATCGGTAGCTTTCGGCAATTTAAATGCCTGCATCACGGCGTCGAAACTTTTTGCATCTTCAACGATGAAATCGCGCAACCAACCGGCGAGTCGCATCAGGTCATCTTTGATTTCCGCAACCCGCGTTTCGACATCGGCATATTTCTTTTTGCCGAGCGTCAGGTTGCAAACCATTTGACCAAGCGACGCGGCGAGCATACCGCTGTGGGCAGCGACGCTGCCGCCACCGGGCACGGGGTCGCTTGAGGCAACCATCTCGGCGAATGTGCCGATGGTGTCGGCGAGAGTAAAATCTTTCTGGTAATTTTCGGCTTCTTCAGCGGCTTCGCGTTTATGCGCCGTCACCACCTGTTCGGCAATCGCCGCTTGCAAACGGTGTTCGAGAATCTGGTTTTCGCTGAAGTTTTCGAGTTGCAGATAGAAATCGCTGCAATCATTCAGAGCTTTTTGCGGAACCAAGCCGACGATTTCCGAAGCGATGACCGGCACGCCGTAACGTTCGGCTTCACGGCGAATCATCTCGAACACGCGAAACAGCGGCGTGCCTTCAAAGTTGACCATATTCATCGAAACCTGCACGATGGCGCGGTCTGAGAGTTCAAATCCCAGAGCTTTCACATAACGCAACCCGCCTGAGAGATGACGCACAGCGCGGGCGATTTTATTGGCGATTTCGATGTTGCTGGTTCCGAGATTGACGTTGTAAGCGATAAGTGGCGGACGCGCGCCGACGGCGGTGATGCCGGCTGACGGGTGAACACGCGGTTCGCCGTAATCGGGTTTGCGCGATTCTTTGATGGCGATTTCATCGCGTATGCCTTCAAACTGACCTTTGCGAACCGCCGCCAGATTTTCGCGTTCGGGTCGGGTCGCGGCTTTTTCATAGAGGTAAACCGGAATGCCGAGTTCTGCCCACAGGCGCTTGCCGCACTCTTTTGCGAGTTGCACGCAATGCTCCATCGTGACCCCGGCAATCGGCACAAAAGGAATGACATCGGTTGCGCCCATTCGCGGATGTTCGCCGGTGTGGGTGTTCAAATCAATTAATTCAGCGGCTTTTTTGGCGGCAGCGATTGCCGCATCGACGACGGATTCGGGCGGCGCAACAAAAGTGATGACCGAGCGATTGTGATTGGGGTCGGATTCGCGGTCTAAGAGCACTGCGCCTTGAACCGCTTGAATTGCCGCGACGATTTCATCAATCACTTCCAAGCGACGACCTTCACTGAAATTCGGAATGCATTCAACAATTTTTTGCATAAGAGAATATCTGTACCGCTTGCGTGGGCAAACGGGTTCACATTTAGATACGAACGCATCCTACCCGATTCGCTTGCCGCTTGCAAAGAAGGTCGTTAGTCATTGAAGAGGATTGAATGGTGGAGATTTTCCGAACAACTCACTTTTTATTGAATCGAGAGAAATAGGCATCTATTTCTGGTCTTAGTTCTTTGCCTGCTTCTTCAAAACAATCAAGCAAATCTGCATAAGCGCCTTGACCGCCGAGAAAATCCCAAAATTCTTCGGCAACTTTCAATTCATAACTGAGGTCGAGCATACCTTTTAATGTCCAACGTTCATATGGTTTGGGTTCGTAAGGATTGTATGGAATGGCAATCAACGTATTTACTTTTGCAGTTGAATCTTTCGTTAGCGTAATCCCCACCCATTCCAACAGTGTTCGTTTAAAATCCTTAAAATTACTGATGTTTGGTTTGGCTGTTTTCAAATCAAAGAAATAGAGGTCGCCTCCCAGACTTTCAACAAATAAATCAACTTTAACGGTCTTGAGCGAAGTCAGTTTATCCTTTGTCATGGCATTTCTAATCTGTTCGACTTCCCTCGATTTATCAGGGTCAGCGCCCATTGTGAGGCTGTTGATTATTGCTTGTATAACGTGTTGGCATCCTTCACTGATGACATTACCTACTGCATATTGAGCAACTGCCTGTTTGAAACGGTCTTTGGCAAGAGCAACAGCAACCGGTTCAAATATTGAAGTCCCGAAGGTTGTGTTGAGGGATTGAATAAAAGAGTAAAGCGCAATTCGATCTTTGCCGAGCAACCGAAAGTGAAAAGGCATATTACTTGATTCGGGTTTGTAGTTCTGAAATTTATTGCGCAAACAAGTTTTAATGACTTGTCGAATGTGGTCTTTTTGTTGAGCAGATAGCGCCATTAAAGATTATCTAATCTACCTTGTTTGAATGTTTTGAACGGTCTCTCGAACAATTTCCAATATACTTTCCATCGTATTGGATTGCCCTGATAAATGATCCCAAAGCTCGCCGCCAATTAATACTTCGTCAGGCGCAAAAAACTTCTTAAATTCAACGAGGTAACGGAAGAAGCTCTCTTTGTCATATCCGGCAGGGGTACTAGAAGTCGGGTCAAATGGAAACCCCATATAAAACCGAACCTCTTTGGTCGGGCAAAGGAGTTTGAAAGCCGCTTTAGCATTCAAAATCTTCTGTTTCTCGCCAATACCTACTCCAGAGTTTGGGCGCACTGTTTTCAGCTCTATAGCTTGGATGAAGGTAGCGGTTTCAATATAGTTATCCGCGGTAAATCCCAAAGCTTCCTGTCGTTCGCCTTGCATTGCTTCTTCCGAAAACAAAAGGTCATTCTCTCGTTGAAGGTTGGGATTTCCGTTTCGCTTCAGCCCATTCACAATTTCAGTTATTCGCTTACTTTGAATGGTTGTAATGTGTAGTGTCGCTCCCTCAGTAAACTTGCGTTTCATGCCACCGTTTAAAATTGAAGCTAAATGTTCAAAGCCTGTACCAAGAGATGTATTCAAACCATGTAACCAACTTGTCAGAGAAATCAGTTTAGGAATCGGAATATTGTAGGGTCTCAGATGCTCTTCAAAAGCAGTCAAGAAAATTTCATGAAACGGAGCATTCCGATTGTCCGAGTCATCCACAGGAAATTTACCCCTTCGTTTTGTCAGTATCTTTTTAACTACATTTTGAATACGTTGTCTTTTATTTTCATCAAGAGGCATTAATCACCATATTCCGAAGTCGCAAACAGCAGAAGGATTTAGTTTTTTTTCAGATGAAAAATAATCTCCGAATAAGCGCCTTTGTCTTTTTCAGTGCGATTTAAGACCGGGCGTTTATAGCGATTAACAATTTGCATCCCTGCATTTTCGGCAATCGTCGGGTACATATTGTATTTATCATTAGCGACCAAAAAGATGTCGTAATCTTCAACTAGAAATCGTTTGCAATTGTTTAGGACAGCAGTAATCCCTTCGATATAACTTTGCTTTGCTTCCCGCCCTTGCCCTTTGAACAGAGGACCTATCTCCAATTCGTCATTTCGTTCAAATTTGAATAGGTCATAAGCGTAGGCGTGTTGTTCATGATAATCAATCAATCCGACATAGGGCGGGCTGGAAAAAATTCCTTTAATTTTCTGGGTTTTTGCCAACTCCGCAAAGACAGGATGCTTTGTCTCAAGCGCCGCGAAAATATCTATGGTTCGACTATCACCTCTGAGACACCATTGGTAGGTGTTTGTGCGAAGCCTGCCAAATTCAGCAAGGCGCTTCACCGTATCCTTGGTGTAGGTTTCCCACCACTTGAAAATTGAGAATAATGGCTTACAAACCTTTCCATGTTTTGCGCAGTAATAGGTCGTTGTGATTGGTTCAACAAGTGTCGCAAGATCAGCATGGGTTGTTGCTCTGCACGAGCGAATCGTTCGGCTTAAAATAACACTGAGAATCCCTTTCGTTTGAGGGTTACTTACTTGTTTGATTTGTTCAAAAACAAATTCAATTTCATCCCGAATATGTTGTGAATACCATTTATCGAGGAAAGTTGCCGATTTATCTTGTCTCAATTTAATGTCGTATTTTTGCACGAGAGCCTCATAAATCGGTAAAAACTCCTGAGCTTTCTCTTCACCGTAAACATCGCCGTTAATTTCGTCTCTTTTGACTTTGTATTTATATTCTGGAACTGGAAAAAATTTATTGTTTAATTGGTAAAGGGCTTGCAGCAATTTATTTTCAAATTCAATCGTGTTTGTTTGAAGAAGAAATTCTCTCAATGCTCGGGTGATTTTTTTTATTTCAATTTGAACGTCATCAAGGTTGTACTTCATCACCTTGCAATTGGCAATCAAGGCGTTAAAGGCGGAAATATCAATTCCAATGGCATGCATTCCAAGTTCATTGGCTTGCACCATTGTTGTGCCACTACCTGAAAACGGGTCGAGCACAATATCTCCCTTTTGGAAGTAAACCTGCTTCTTAAAATTATCTACATGGTCGTCGAGAAAATATTCAACTAACTGCGGGATGAATTTACCTTTGTAAGGGTGAAGACGGTGAACGTGCTTGGTCGTTTCGGCTTCTTTGTATTGCTCAAATGATAACGCCCAGTTCAGGTCTTCTCCGAGTTGATCTTTCCAGGTGATCGCCCGATAGGCATTATAGGATTTGTAGTATTCCAGCAACTCTTTTTTAGAAACTTTGGTTGCCCCGTTGTCACCGATTTTTCGGATGCGCCCGTATTGAACAAGATAAGAAATATTTGACGTGGTGACCTTTTTTCCTAAATACTCTGTTGCCCAACGGCTGGCTTCTTGTATGGATAAGAGTTCTTCCATTTAAAACCTTCCTGTTTTCTCAAGCTGAAATTTACTTTTAATATAGCAACTGTTTAGTGACGATGCTTGCTATTCTTTAACTGCTTTACTTGCGTGAATCAACCTCAAAGCTTAAAGCCGCTGAAGTTGCCAAAGCATAGCAAAATTCGCTGGCAAAATCATCAGCATCAGGTTGTTGAAATTTACTGCCGCTGGCAAAGCAGTCCTGGCACAGATTTTGAAACTAACCCTTGCTTTCGGCGTTCAGTTGAGGGTTATTAAGAAAGCATCTTGCAACGCCGCCTTATCCAATTCGATTAAAAATTTTTCGGTTCAGGCGCGTCTTTGTCCGTGCAAAAATTAAAGACCCCTCGAAACAATCGAATAACTAAAACAGTCTCATCCCTCCTCTACGCAAAATGGGGCAGTAAAACTGCCTTTTAACCTGCGATGAGGTGATTGAGATTTTTCAGAAACAGGAGATGATATGAAACGAATTCACATCTGGCTTTTCATCTTTGCGTTTGCCCTTTTGACGGCAAAATTCTCTACCGCGCAATCTGCCGCGCCGCTTGCCGCGCTTGCCAAAATGCCCGTCAAAGAGGTGACGATTTTCAAAGACGGTCACGCCTTTGTTTTACATGAAGGCGCGATGCCGGTTGATGCGACCGGCAGCGTGTTGATGGATTACTTGCCCGCGCCAGTGCTTGGTACGTTCTGGGCTTACTCGGCGGATAAAAATCTCAAGTTGAATTCCGTCACCGCAGGTCAGCGCCGCGTCCTGGTCGAACGCACGGCGCTGCGTCTATATGAAATGCTTGAAGCCAACGCCGGCGCAGAAGTCATCATCACCGAACGCGACCTGATGGGGCAGGTACGGACTTACAGTGCCACAATCATCGGCATTCCGCGTCGCACGGCGCAGGAACTTGAAGCCACTTCGCCACCCAACACCGGTGACAAATTGCCGCAAAAAGGCGAAGTCATTATGCTCAAGACCAGTGAAGGCACCAAAGTCATCGCGCTTGACCGCATTCAGGATGTGACCTTTAAAAATCAGCTTAAATCATCAATCGGCGAAGAAGAGTTTCGCAATCTGCTGACCTTGAAACTGGATTGGGCGGGACGCGCGCCCGCAAAAACCGCCGATGTTGGGTTGGTCTATCTGCAAAAAGGCATTCGCTGGATTCCCAGTTATCGCATCGCCCTCGACGGTCAGGGAAACGCCATCGTGAAATTGCAGGCGACGCTTATCAACGAACTCACTGACCTCGATGATGTCACTGCCAATCTGGTCATCGGCGTGCCATCGTTTACCTTTAAAGACACCCTTGACCCGATGGCTTTGCAAAGAGAAGCCGCGCAGCTATCCGGCTATTTTCAACAGGCGAGCGACCGCACCCAGATGCTGTCAAACGCCATGATGACGCAGACTGCGCGCATGAGTGAACGGGTTGACAGAGTCGCGCCGCCGCCCGCGCCTGCGGCTGCGGATTTGGGACCCGAAGTCACCGACGCGACGCGCAATGAAGATTTGTTTCTGTTTACGGTTAAACGATTGTCGCTGAAAAAAGGGCAACGCATGACGCTGCCGGTGACGGAATTCACCGTGAAATACAAAGACATTTACGCGCTTGAACTGGCGTTTGCCCCACCTGCGGAAGTGCGCATGAGTTTGAACAATGAACAGCAAGCTGATGTTGCCAGACTCTTGAACGCGCCCAAAGCGACGCACAAAATTCGCCTGACCAATTCGAGTCAAATGCCGCTAACAACCGCGCCGGTTTTGCTCGTCAAAGATGACCGGGTGCTGGCACAGGCGATGATGACTTATACGGCGTCCGGCGCAAGCGTGGATATCGAACTGACGAAAGCCGTCGATATTCAAGTCGCCAAAAGCGAAACCGAAACCGGGCGCACACCGAATGCCGTGCGCTGGAATGGCGATTGGTTCATTCGCGTTGAGTTGAACGGCTCGCTGAAACTGACGAACTATCGCAAAGAGACTTCGGAAATCGAAATTACCCGCTTCGTGCTCGGCAATGTCACGAGCGCCGATAATAGAGGCGTGATTCAAAAAATCAATGTGCTGGAAAATGACCAGTATGTGCCGATGGGCGAATATCCGTCGTGGTGGCGCTGGTACAGTTGGCCGCATTGGTGGAATCAATTGAACGGCATCGGGCGCATCACCTGGAAAGTCAATCTCGAACCCAACAAGAGTATCGAATTGAATTACCGATGGAATTATTACTGGCGGTAAAAGAGCATCCTCTATTAAGATGCCCTTTTGATTTTGCCGGCTCCGGCAAGTCAGGAGCGAATGGACATCAGGTTTGACTGCCAGTCAATGCGAAAATGGTTTAGCCAAGCGATCTGAAAATTCGTTCTCCAAATCGGCTTACAGCTACGGAGCCGGCATCAACCGATTCTATGAAAAACCGCGAAGTCATCATTAAAGATACGCATAGAGGATTGTGGTACGAAGACGGGGTTTTAACCAAAATTCTGGAAGCCGGGCGTTATGAAGTGCCGGATTCAAAGAAAACATTTTTGGATGAATTGCGGGGCAAACGAAAACCCATTGTCGAACTCCTGCTCGTTGATATACGTGAACGCGATTTGAATATTAAAGGGCAGGAGATTCTGACCGCTGACAAAGTGGCGATTCGCGTAAGCATCATCGTTCAGTTTCGCGTCACCGATGCGCGCGCCGCCATTCATAATGTCGCAAACTATGAAGACCGCCTTTACAGCGATGTGCAATTAGCCGCCCGCCGTTCATTGGCTTCAATGAAACTTGAAGAAATTCTCACCAATCGCAATCGTTTAAGCGAAGATATATTGCGCGATGTCAAAGAGATTGCTTCAAGCTATGGGGTTGCGATTTTTCGCGCCGATGTAAAAGACCTGATTTTTCCGGGCAATTTGCAAGAAATCATGAACCGCGTGCTTGCCGCCGAACGCATGAGTCAGGCGCAACTCGTAGAAGCGCGAACCAAAGCTGAAACTCAAAAAATCGAAGCCCAGGCAAAGCTCGAAGCCAGCCGACGCGACGCAGAGGTTCAAGCGGAAGCACAGCGCATCGCGGCTCAAACGCAAACCGAAATTCAGGCGCTGAAAACTCAGTCTGAAATCCAATCGCTGAAAGAGCGCGAACAGGCAGCAAAAGCTTATCAGGAACACCCGGCTTTGTTGCGGCTGCAAGAATTGGAAACTTTACGCGAACTGGCGCGAACCGCCAATGCGCGAATCTATATCAATTTTGACGGTCACGCCAAACCCGCCCAACCTGCCGAGTCACAAACCGAAGAGTAATTCTTCCTTGACAGCGTGCAAGGGCAAATTCATAGTTCAGCCACCTGCTTTTTATTCTGGCATTTTTCAAAATCCATATGGAGGTGGCTTATGCGAAGGCTTTTCTTTCAAGCGATGATGATTCCACTCGTCATCGCTTTTGTTTTTTCATTCAAGGCAACCGCGCAAAGCAACGCGAACCGTTTGACGGCAATGGATGTGTTCAATCTGGAATTCGCATCCGACCCGCAACTCTCGCCAAACGGCAAACAGATTCTCTACGTGCGCCAGTTCGCGGACATCATGTCCGACAGGAATCTCTCGAATATCTGGATTATCAATGTCGATGGCACCAACAATCGCCCGCTCACCACGGGCAATCGCAGCGACTCGTCGCCGCGTTGGTCGTCCGACGGCAGCAAAATGATTTATGTTTCTGACCAGGACGGCACCGCGCAAATCTATTTGCGCTGGATGGACAACGGACAGACTGCAAAGCTCACAAATTTGCAATACCCGCCAGCCGGTATCAACTGGTCGCCTGATGGCAAATGGATTTCTTTCACAAGCTTTGTGTTCGATAAACCGGCAACGGTTGCGAACATCCCCGCGCCGCCTGCGGGAGCCAAATGGGCTGACCCTGCAAAAGTCATTGATAAACTTATCTATCGTTTCAATGGGCCAGGTTACTTGCCGCCCGGTTATCATCACGTTTTCGTGTTGCCCGCAGAAGGCGGCACGCCGCGTCAAATCACCAGCGGCAATTTTCAACACGGCGGCGTTTTTCGCGCCAGCGAAGCCGTGTGGACGCCCGATGGTAAAGCGCTCTTGATTTCCGCCAATCGCAATCCCGATTATGAAGCCGAGCCGGTGGATACCAACATCTTTGAATTTTCGATTGCCGATGGCACGATGAAACAACTCACCACACGCAAGGGACCCGATTCGGCTCCGGCAATTTCGCCCGACGGCAAACGCATCGCTTACACGGGATTCGATGACCGCTATCAAGGCTATCAAGTCACCCAGCTTTACCTGATGAATCGCGATGGCAGCAATCCGCAACTTCTTTCTGCAAGTCTCGATAGAGATGTTGGCGGGGTGCGATGGTCGCCCGAAGGTGAGCGCATTTACTTTCAATACTCCGACAAAGGCAATACGAAAATCGCTTACTACACGCTTGACGGAAAACTCACCAATGTAACCAACAACGTCGGCGGCAGCGGCTCGGCTTATGGTGGCGGCGGGTTTTCGCTTGCAGCAAACGGGCAAGTGGCGTTCACCTATTCAACGCCGAAAATCCCTTCGGACATTGCGGTCGCCGGTGGCAGCAATGCAACCGCCAAAGTCATCACCGCGTTGAATGAAGATTTGTTTGCCAATAAACAACTCGGCGAAGTCGAAGAAATCTGGTACGAATCTTCATTCGATAAACGCAAAATTCAAGGCTGGATTATCAAACCACCGGCGTTCAATCCGGCGAAAAAGTATCCGTTGATTTTGGAAATTCATGGCGGACCGTTTGCCGATTATGGCGACCGCTTCGATGTTGAAAAGCAGGTGTGGGCGGCAAAAGATTACGTCGTGCTTTATACCAACCCGCGCGGCTCGACGAGCTACGGTGGGGAATTTGGCAACCTGATTCATCACGCCTATCCGGGCAACGATTTTTACGATTTGAATTCGGGTGTCGATGCGGTGGTCGCGAAAGGTTACGTGGATGCAGAAAATTTATATGTCACGGGCGGCAGCGGCGGGGGTGTGCTGACCTGCTGGATGATTGGTCGCACCACACGGTTTCGCGCAGCGGTAACCGTCTATCCGGTGATTAACTGGTATAGCTTCGTGCTCACATCCGATATTCCCTGGACAGCGAAATACTGGTTTCCGGGAATGCCCTGGGATAACGCCGAACATTACGAAAAACGCAATCTGTTGTCGGTGGTCAAAAATGTCAAAACGCCGACGATGGTGCTCACCGGTGAAGAAGACTATCGCACCCCGATGTCGGATTCCGAGCAGTATTATCAGGCTTTGAAATTGCTCGGCGTTGAAAGCGTACTGGTGCGCGTGCCCGGCGAACCGCATGGCATACGGCGGCGTCCGAGTCACTGGATGGCGAAGATGACCTTTATCGGCGGCTGGTTCGATAAACACAAAAAAGCCAACCCTTAGGATTGACCGTGAACCTATCGATTACTAAACCATAATTGATGTGCGAAGGCTGAAATCTGCAAGCGATACCGAATGAAGCCGATTGTCAAACGATTTACTTAGGGGTCTCAGCAGGTCGCGGTCTCAGACCGCTCCCTAAACAGATCAAATTTAGTAAATCAATGACAAAAGGCTCACCATGATTCGCCTCACTTGCGCGTTTCAGCCTTATTACTTTTTCAGATTGGAGAGATTCGATGTTACCGATTCGTGGAATTTATGAAGTGGCGATTCGCGTGAAGGATTTAGCCGCCGCCGAAAAATTTTATCGTGAAGTGCTGGAACTCGAAGTCGGTCTTCGCGATGAGCGGCGCAACTGGCTGTTTTTACGCGCCGGTGGTGAAGACGGCATGATTGTTTTGCAGCAAGACCCTGAGCATTTCCATCCCCAGCATTTCGCATTCACGGTTGCCGAAAGCGATATTGAACGCGCTGCCGCCCTGCTCAAAGAGCGCGGCGTCGAAGTTGACGGCACACACTTTCACGAATGGATGCCCGCAAAATCCATTTATTTCACAGACCCCGATGGCAATGACCTGGAGCTTTGCGCGCCGCTGAAACCAGCTTAAAGTCATCCTATTCATCGTTGAGTAGCGGTCTTTAACTGCGTTATTTCGGGTTAAACATCGCTCTCAGAAAATCCCGCTCGCTTACACGCGATGTTTCCTGCCTTTTAACGTCAATAATTTTTCAACAATGTCGAACGCGGCGCGGGGTCGCGCAAGATTCAGCGCGTTCGTTTGCATCGCGGCAAAACGTTCAGGGTCATCAAGCAAACGGTCAATTTTATACGCCAGCACCGGAAGATTATTGCAACGAATCGCCGCGCCGTTTTCGAGCAAATGGTCAGAGTTGCGTTCTTCCTGACCGGGGATGGGATTGACAATCACAAACACCAAACCCATCGCTAAAGCTTCCGAAGTTGTGAGTCCTCCGGGTTTGCCCAGCAAAATATCCGACGCCGCCATGTATTCATCCATCTCTGTGGTGTACCCGATGGGTTTTATGGCAACGTGCGCGCGCGGTAGCTCTCGACTAATTTTTTCAATTTCATCTTTGAGTTCGACGTTGCGCCCGCAGATGGCGACGATCTGGGCTTTGTGTTTGAGGTGCAGAAGCGATTGCAGAATTTGTTTGATGGGACCAACGCCAAATCCGCCCGCCGACACCAGAATGGTCGTGGCATCGGCTTTTAGTTTATGTTTGGCGCGCATCTCCTGTTTGTCTTTACGACGCGAAAAAATCGGGTCAATGGGAATGCCGGTGACTGCGATTTTATGCGGCGCGATGCCGAGTTTTTCCAGGTAAACCCGCGTTTCATCAAGCGCCACGAAATACTGTTCGTAATGATGACAGAGCCACATCGCATGGGCATCGAGGTCAGTGACGACAACCGCGTGCGGCGCGGCAAGCCGTCGTTTGGCTTTGAGCCAGGAAACCAGTTCAGCCGGTAAGAAATGCGTTGAGATGCAAAGATCGGCATCGTATTCTTCGACCATCTTTATCAGCGGTCGGGCATTCAATTTATCCAGAGCTAAACGGCGGCGTTCATTTTCCCAGGGCTTATCGAACTGGTCATAGAGCCAACCCAAAGCGTCGGGGGCGCGATTCACGAGTTCAATATAAGCTTTGGAATAGAGCGCGCGAAAAATTTTATTAGTGAACTGGAGCGCATCGACGTGGCGGATTTTCGTAGCCGCGTTCATCTCAATCATGGCGCGTTCGATGGCTTGGGCGGCGCGAATGTGGCCTGCGCCGGCGGATGCAGAAAGCAGCAAAACTTTTTTGAACATTTAGTCAGCCTCAACCGGAATCAGTTTTTCGAGGCGTCTATTTTCAGCGATGCGGCGAAGTTTATCCAGTTTTAATTTGTAAGCAGCAAATAGAGGTGAAAGTTGTGAGGTCATTGCGTGAGCAAAATCGCTGGGAATTGCGGCGTCCTTGCTCACGCAATGAGAGTTTAATCCAGAGGGGTAAGGAAATGCGCCAAGTGGTCTTCTTCGTGCACAAAGCCTATGCGTTCATAGATGTGCATGGCGGTGATTTCCTGTGGTTCAACTAAAATACCGACGGCCTTCTTTTGCAGGTGAAAACGATTGACCAGTTCGGTCGCGCAACGAGTGCCGATCCCTTGATTGCGGTATTCGGGATGTGTCCAGATACCTTCCAGGTATACGGCTTCGGGCGATTCACTGACCAATTCCGCCTTGAAGATAATTTTTCCATCTTCAACCTTAACCCAGGTGCGGCTGCCTTCGATGCGTTCAAGAGCGCGACGGCGGAAACCTTCCGGGTCTTTGGCGCGCGGGTCAATGCCGCCATTTTGTTCCATCACCAGCAGGGCGTGGGTTTCAACGATTTCATCCAGTTGTTCCGGCTTTGCGAGTTGCAATTGTACGGAATCCGCTTTCAGTTGTAGGGTGCGGCATACATACCAGAGTTGGTCGCTACGCATACGCGACTGGCGTCCCAGTTCTGATAAGCAGGCATAAAATTCTTCGACTTGACCTTTCGGTCCGAGCACCAGGTAGCCCTGGGCGTTGATTTCAGCAGCTTTTTCTGCGAATTGTTTGATTCCCTCATACTCTTTGTAAATGAGGATGTGGTGTCCGAGAAGCGCTAGGTTCAGCAACTCACCATCTTCGTAGTAGCCAAACAAACGACCACGAAGCGCTGCGGTGTTTGAGATGCCATAATCTTGAATCAACCCACGCAATTGAACTGCTCTAAGGTGATCTTGTTTTAAGAGCTTGATAACAGCTTCAAAGTCCTGGTCCGTCAATTCCCGTACCTCTTGACGGGGCACGACACGCAGTCTGTAGCTCTTATATTCTTCGCTTTGCTGGATTTTCTGTAACGGTAACATTGCCATCTCCATTCAAAGTTCTAATTAAGTTGCTACAACTGTTATTCTGCTTCCATAGCGCTTGTGTCATCGCCAAGTAAAGCTGTCAGAGTTCTGGCTCGACTGTCAGCGATCAGCGTACCGTCGGAAACCAACGTACCGTCGGAAATCAAGGTGCCGTCGGCAATCAACGTACCATCGGCAATCAACGTGCCGTCGGCAAGTAAACAACCATCGGAAACCAACGTGCCGTCGGCAATCAGCGTCCCGCTGGACGATAAAGCGCCCTGAGTTTTGCTGACACCGGCGGTTATGTCTATGGTGTTTATGGTCAGCACACTGCCCGCAAAGGTTGTGGCATCGTTCAGTCTTCTTCCCTGTACATAAACGCTTTGCCAGTAGGTCATCAAAGCATCGCCGTACACCAGACAATAGTTGGTGACCATGCCTTTGCCCCAAGGGCAGGCAACGCCGACGATGGTGCTCGATTGGGTTGTCGGCAAGCTAATCAAGGCTTGGCCTTTCGTCATGGCAGACGAAACTACCGCCAATTTCGCCAACCGCACAGCGCCTTCAACATTGACTCGGCCTGCGCCTTGCTCAAAGCTGCTGGCTCCCATGATAGGTTGCGCTGAATACATGAGGATGGCTTTTACCAAACTCGGCGTGAGGTTGGGATTTGCCTGAAGCATTAAAGCGGCTGCGCCGGCGACGATAGGTGCTGCCATTGAGGTGCCGCTCATGCGCATTAATTTATTGGTGGGATCGGTTTGCGTACCAACTGCGAAATTAGGATTGCTATTGACCAGCCCGTTACCGCCACCGGTAGCATTGTTTGATCGGGCGGCAATGATTTTATTACCCGGTGCCACGACATCCGGTTTAATAAAATTGTCATACTTTTTGATAAGCCCGACTAACCGGGAACCGCGCGTCGGGCCGCGAGAACTGTAACTCGCCACCGCATCATCTGAACGCAGGTTGGTTCCATAGGTATTCGTAGCGCCGACGGTGATAATCGCCGGTTCAGCGCCGGGTGAATGGATAGTGCCAAAGAGCTTTTGCCCGGTTGATGTTTTACCGTCATTACCGGCAGCCGCGACCACTACAATACCTGCATCATGAGCGCGTTTTGCTGCCAGACACAGCGGATCATTGGTGTAGGAATCTACCGCAGGCGCTCCCAAACTCAGGTTGATGACGCGGATGTTGTAGGTGGTTTTGTTGGCAATACACCAATCGAGAGCGGCAAGCGCAAAGCTCGACGCGCCACTGCCGCTGTCGTCCAATACTTTCAGGTTGAGGATATTAACACCCGGCGCAATACCGCGATACGCGCCATTTGAAACCAAGTCACTGCCATTAATGATAGAAGCGACGTGCGTACCATGACCAAAGGGGTCTGCCGGGTTGCCGGTTCCTGAAGTAACCGTGAAATCTTTTTGAAAAACGATACCCGGATGATTGGCTGAGGCTTTAACCAGATTATGGTTCGGGTCAATGCCACTGTCGAGAACCGCAACGCCGATCCCGCTGCCATTATAAGAAATCGTGCCACCTAAGGTACGCGCGGCAAGCGCACCGGATGTGGTTTCAATGTGACCGGTTGAGGTCGTCTGTCTATCGGGACTGATATAGGCAACCTCCGAATCATCCGCGAGTTCACGAATTTTCGCCAGCGGCATATCCGCACTAATCATGCCTATCGCATTGAAGGCTTTTTTCAAGCGTCCGGTTAACCCTTCGATTTTTGAACGCAGAACCGTCGAGCGCATGTCGTTGGTATTGATTTCGGCACTCAACATTTGCTCGTCCATGGTCTCGCTCACGGCTTGTATCATCATGGCATCCGGGGCTTTTGGCATTTCACGCAATTGAATAATCACTTTTTGCCGTTTATTGGGTTTTTGCCTCAGATTATTCTCCTGCAAACTCTCTTCCAGTTGGGGGGAAATTTTACGTCTTCCCGCTTTTCCCGTTCCTAATTCGTCATCGCCTGCAAAAGAACGTATATCCTGTACCCTGCGCTCTTTTGCGGATGAACGACTACTCGCCCCATTAGCGATTGGGGACAACGCCAATAAAACGGTCAGCGTTGTAGTGAGAAATTTTTTCATCGTTTTCATCCTCATTGACTACTTCCGGGGGGGATAACCGTTGTTCGTCCGATTTAAATGCTAGTTGATCGAAATGCTCAGGCGGATTCGAGTTGCTAAATTCGTGCCAGGTGATTTCCTGAAAATTGCCGGGAAAAAACCACCAATTGCTGCCCTTTTCAGGGAATGCTTCGGTCAGCATTTTACCCGGCAGGTTGATTGAAATTGAATGAGTGGGCATCAATCTGACTGAATCGGCGTCTTCCCCAATCGGGGAAACGCTTTGCCAGAGACTTTGAGATAAACCTGTAGAGAAATGCCTGCCGATAGGAGGCGCATTTATTGCAATGACTTGAATGCCAGGCTCTACAGTTTACAGTGAGCGGTTCATTAGGTGGTGGGAAGTTACTGGTTGAGTTGCTTAAAATCGGGATGGTCGCCGCTATGTTTTGAAAGGTACTGCCAGACAATCTGATTTTTTTGAATTAAAAAATAGCCGGATAAAATCGTGGTATCGCCTACGGGTTTGCCGACGAAATTTCCCTTGGCAGCCGCCTGAACGCCGCGCGCAATAACTGCGGGACCCAAAAGTTGGACAAGGTTGCCGCGCCTGAGATCAAAAGCTTCATAAAAACGTTTCGGTCGGTCGGCAATGGCGCGCGCCTCTTTCCAGAACCTGTTAAAAAATTCTTCGCCCTCTTTGACGGTGCCCTGATAAACAAAAACGATTGCCGGATAATTTACATTCTGCATCGCAGCCTGGCGTAAATCCTTTACGCTCTCACGACAAAAAATTCAGCCAAAATGTCTGAGAAAAACCAGCAGCGTCGCGCCTTCACCGAACTGCTCGCCAAAAGTTTTCCCGCGCAGATTCAATCCATCAACCGGCGCGTGCAATATCGCTTCTGTGAGTTCTTGCATTGCTTAGTCCTTTAGGATACAGGACAAAGAAAACGATGAAGGCGGAACGATGAACGATGAACAAGGTGGAATTCTTTTAGTTCATACTTCATCGTTCATCGTTCATACTTTCTTCTTCCTGTATCCTGTATCCTGAATCCTGTATCCTCTTCTACGCATAGTCTTTTTTCATGGATTGACTTAATATTCAACTATTATGTGCGGACGATTTGTAAGAAGCCGAACCATTGACGAAATTGCCGAAGCCTTTTTCATCGACATCGTCGAAGCCGACTTGCAACCGAGTTTTAACATCGCGCCAACGCAAAATCTGTTGGCGATTTCCGGCAATTCCGTTAAACGATTAACCGCCATGCGCTGGGGACTCATTCCTTCGTGGGCAAAAGACGATTCGCTTGCCGCAAAAATGATTAATGCGCGCGCCGAAACCATCATTGAAAAACCGAGTTTCAAAACCCCGTTTAAAAACAGTCGTTGCCTGATTGTTGCCGATGGATTTTATGAATGGAAAAAAACCGGCAAAGAAAAGATTCCGTTTTATATCCATCTGAAATCCGATGAACCGTTCGCCTTTGCGGGGCTTTTTGACCATTGGGAAACGCCTGAAGGTCAGGTGCTCACGACCTGCACCATTATTACCACCGAAGCCAATGATTTGATGCGCGACCTCCATGAACGCATGCCGGTGATTTTGCCGCGCGAGCAACATGAATTATGGCTTGATGCTTCGGTGAAAAATCAAAACGTGTTGCTCGAGATGCTGCAACCTTTTTCGGCAGACTTGATGGAAGCCTATGAAGTCTCGCGTCTGGTCAATTCGCCGCGTAACAATTCGCCCGCGTGCATCAAGCGCGTGTGAGATTGAATGGTTGGTGAAAAAATTGTCGGGGATTTCTCTGCGCTGCCTTTGCGTTCTCTGCGGCTCTCGCGGTGAAGCAGCATTTTGCAGCCCAGGCAATTGAATTCACCTGAAACCTTCCCCTTTCATCAACCGCGCTTTGTCATCACCAAATGATTGAACGATAATTGCCGCTATGAAAAGTTATCGAAAAGAACTCTGGTTCAATATTTCAACGCGCCGCGCTTTTATCAACATCACGCCGCAGGTCGAAGCCTGTTTAAAAGAGAGCGGCATCAAAGAAGGTTTGTGTCTCGTCAACCCCATGCATATCTCATCTTCGGTTTTCATCAACGATGACGAATCGGGATTGCATCACGACTACGAAGTATTCTTAGAACGCCTCGCGCCACACGAACCCATCGGTCAGTATCGCCACAACGACACCGGCGAAGACAATGCCGACGCCCACATCAAGCGCCAGATTATGGGTCGTGAAGTCGTAGTCGCCATCACCAATGGCAAACTGGATTTTGGCACCTGGGAACAAATTTTTTACGGCGAATTCGACGGCAATCGCCGCAAGCGTGTGCTCGTTAAAATCATCGGCGAGTAGTTGAATTAAAAAATCCGCAATTGAAATGTTAAGCTTGAATCACTATGCAAAAGGAAAAGAATTTTAAAGTTGGTCTGGTGCAGATGCAGATGTCGAAAGATATTGACGACAATCTGCGCCGCGCCGTGGCGATGTGCGAAGACGCCGCACAACAAGGCGCAGAGGTCATCTGTTTGCCGGAATTGTTTCGCTCCGAGTATTTCTGCCAGCGCGAAGACGCCGAACTTTTCGACCTCGCCGAACCGATTCCCGGCACAGCTACCGAAGCCCTCGGCAAAGTCGCGCGCCAGGCGAAAGTCACCATTGTCGCATCGCTTTTTGAACGCCGCGCCGTCGGACTCTATCACAACACCGTCGCTTATATTAACGCGCAAGGTGAAGTCGCAGACCTTTACCGCAAAATGCACATACCGGACGACCCGGCTTATTACGAAAAATTTTATTTCACGCCGGGCGATTTGGGATTCAAAGCATTCGATACGGATGCCGGTCGCGTCGGCACCTTGATTTGCTGGGATCAATGGTATCCGGAAGGCGCAAGACTCACGGCGCTGCGCGGCGCGAACGTCCTGTTCTATCCGACAGCGATTGGCTGGCACCCGCATGAAAAAGCGCAGTACGGCGCACAACAACGCGACGCCTGGCGCACCATTCAACGCGCTCATGCGATTGCCAATGGCGTTTATGTTGCGGCTGTCAACCGCGTCGGTCATGAGAAATGGAAAGAAGATGTGGCAGGGATTGAATTCTGGGGCACGACATTTTTATGCGACCCGTTCGGCGTGGTCATTGCCGAAGGGTCAATCGACAAAGAAGAGATTTTGATTGGCGAGATTGATATAGCGCGAATGGAAGACGTGCGGCGAAACTGGCCCTTTTTGCGCGACCGCCGCATCGATGCTTACGTCGGCATTGACCGCCGCTTTCTTGATGAATAATTTTCCACCACAGAGGCACTGAGACACAGAGACGAAAAAACAAAAAAGAGAAACGCTTCTCACAACTCGCAGTTCTCTTTTATCTTTTGTTTTCTCTGTGTCTCAGTGCCTCTGTGGTTTAATCAAAAAATGACAAACTCAAAAAACACCCCCGCAGCTAAGGGCTTTCAAATGCCCGCCGAATGGCAACGCCACGAAGCGACGTGGATTGGCTTTCCGCATAACCGCACCGACTGGCCCGGAAAAATCACCCCGATTTACTGGGTTTATGGCGAAATCACCCGCAAACTCGCAATCGATGAACAAGTCCGCATCATCGTCAACGATGCCAAACACGAAGCATTGGCGCGGCGCATCCTCGAAAAGGTCGGCGCGGATTTTTCGCGTATCGAATTTTTCCGCTTTCCGTCAAATCGCGGCTGGACGCGGGATTTCGGTCCCCTTTTCGTTAAACGCCAATTGAACAGACGCGCCGAAATTGCCGTCAGCAAATTCAAATTCAATGCGTGGGCGAAATACTTAGATTATCAAAAAGACAATCGCATCGCGGAACTTGCCGCCGATGCCCTCAACTTAAAAATCTTTCACGCGAAATTCAATGACACTGATTTTGTTCTGGAAGGCGGGGCGGTTGATGTCAACGGGCGCGGCACGCTGCTTACTACCGAAGAGTGTTTACTCGATAAAATCGCGCAAGCGCGCAATCCGAGTTTGAGTAAAGCAGAAACCGAAGCGGCGATGAAAGTTTATTTAGGCGTAAGCAATATTTTGTGGTTGGGGAAAGGCATTGAAGGCGACGACACCCACGGACACGTCGATGACATTTGCCGCTTTGTAAATGCCGACACGGTCGTTTGCGTGCGCGAGAAAAATCCGACGGATTATAACTACGCGGTGATGGAAGAGAATTTCGAGCGGTTAAAAACTATGCGATTGGAAAATGGCGCGAAGCTCAATATTGTAGAACTTCCAATGCCCGCGCCGCTTTATTTCGAGGGTCGTAGACTTCCGGCAAGTTACGCCAATTTTTATATCTCGAATGCGGCGGTTTTAGTTCCGACCTTTAACGACGAAAACGACCGTCGTGCGTTAGGGATACTTGCGGAACTTTTTCCCGATAGAAAAATCATAGGGATTCACGCCGTCGATTTGGTGTGGGGACTCGGCACCTTGCATTGCCTGACGCAACAACAACCCGCGAAATGATTATCTTTCGTGAGCAATTTTCAAATGCGCAATTCATTCGGACTTTGAATCTCCTCTGCGCTTTCCGCTGTGCCCTCAGCGGTTGCTTTTTTATGCAAATTAACCGCAGAGGTCGCACAGGTTTTCGCAGAGGAACGCAGTGCAGTTACATTTGCCTGTCGAATGTTATTCACCTAATTCACGAATTGCGCGGTCAAAGACCACTTGTACAACCGCAAGAAAAAACAAAGCCGTTATAAAATTTATGGCAATCTTAAAAATGCGTGGCGAGTTTTTCGACAACCAGTTCACCAATGCTCAAGGATGCGGTTGCCGCTGGTGACGGCGCGTTGATGACATTTAAAATGCGCCGTGATTCCTGAAAAGCAAAATCATCCATCATCGCGCCCGTTGGTTCAATCGCCATAGCGCGAACCCCTGCAGGCGCGGTGTCAAGGAGTTCCGCTTTAATTTCAGGCAACAACCGTTGCAGAGCGCGCGCGAACGCCGCTTTGCTCATCGACCGCCACATCTCGCCCGCGCCAACACGCCAATGCTTTCGCGCCAGTTTCAAAAATCCCGAATAGGTCAAGGTTTCAAACAGGTCGCGCAGATTGACATCGGTTTTGCGATAGCCTTCGCGGGCAAACGCCAACACGGCGTTTGGCCCGCATTCAACCCCATCATTAACCAATCGCGTGAAATGCACGCCGAGAAACGGAAAGCGCGGGTCGGGCACCGGGTAAATCAATCCGCGACAAAGATATTCGGCTTCGGGTTTGAATAGATAATACTCGCCGCGAAACGGCACGATTTTGACTTGCGTTTTTGCGCCCGCAAGTTTCGTCACTCTATCCGAAAACAATCCCGCGCAGTTAATCACATATCGCGAAGTGAAATCGCCTGCGGTAGTGCTCACTGTAACTTCATCTTTGGTTTCACAAATAGCAGTGACCTTCGCGCCGAATTTGATTTCGCCGCCGCGTTCTCGAATGCGAAATCCTAAACGCTCGCACGCCTGCCGGTAATCAACGATGCCGGTTTCGGGAATGTGAATGGCTTTTATCCCTGCCGCGTGTGGTTCGATTTCTGCCAGTTGCGCGCGGTCAATCAAGGCGCAGTTGATTTGATTTTCAATGCCGCGTTTGTAAAGCCCCTGCAAACGCGCGGCTTCGTCTTCGTCAATCGCCACAATCACCTTCCCGCAAATGTCGAATGCCACGCCTTCGGCTGCGCAGAAATTTTCGAGCGCCCGTTTCCCTGTGCGGCACAACCGGGCGCGCAGCGAACCGGGTTTGTAATAAATTCCCGAATGCAACACGCCGGAATTATTGCCGGTTTGATGCGCCGCTAAACTATTTTCTTTTTCGAGCAGGAGAAGGGATTTGTCAGGGTATTGTTGCAGGAGTTGATAAGCGGTTGCGAGTCCAACGATGCCACCGCCGATGATGATGACATCGGGAGTTTTCATTCTGAAATAACTTTCTATAAATCTTTGCCGGCGACTAAAACTTCAGGCGTCTCCTGGTTAATCAAATCGTGCGCCCAGCGATGATAACCGCGCACGAGGTGTGAATTGGCTTCATCGCTCAGGAATTTCACGTTGCTGTAACGCGCATCCTGATAATCAATCACCTTACCGCTTTGCATGGCGTCAATCACCTGTTCGATGCCTTGCGCCAAAGTCCATTGCGGTTTGAAAGCGAGGATGCGATTGATTTTGGCGAAACTGACTTTGTAATCGCGTTTGTCTGCGTCTTCACCTTTGCTGACGAGTCGCGCCGAGGGCACCATTTGTTTAATCATTTCGCCGACCTGGCGAATGGTGTAGTTCTGCTCGTCACTGCCGACATTGAAAATCTCTTTACCGACCAATCCGACCGGCGCTTCCAGGACATTTAACACCGCAAGCGCCGCGTCATCGACATGCACGAACGGTCGCCATTGATTGCCGCCGAAAATAGTGATTTCGCCTTCTTTCAAGGCTTTTGCGGTAAGCAGGTTGACAACTAAATCGAAGCGGGTGCGACCCGATAATCCGTAAATCGTGCCGAAACGCAACATCGTCGGCGCAAATTCGGTGCTCGCCATACTCATCAACACCCGTTCGGAGGCAATTTTGCTGCGCGCATAAATCGACACCGGATGCAGAGCCGAGCGTTCGTCCAACAGAATTTCATTTGCGCCATACACCGAACAGGTACTCGCGAAAATGAATCGAGAGACGCCGCTGCCTTTCGCCACTTCGGCAATCATGCGCGTCGCCATCAAATTGACTTCGATGGTGAGTTCTTCGTCAAGCGCGCAAGCCGGGTCGCCGACAATCGCGCCAAGATGAATCACTGCATCAACGCCGCGCATGGCTTCGACGACTTTGTCTACCTGGCGAAAGTCGGCTTGCAGAACTTCGAGGTTCGGATATTTCAGTAAATCGTCGATGGTTTCGGTGCCGTAAATCAGCAAATCGAGCAATCGAACCTGATAGCCCTTATCTAATAGTTTCGGCAATAACCCAGAGCCTATATAACCTGCGCCGCCAATCACCAGAACGCGCCGCACCTCTTTGTTCGGCTGCTCAACGGCGGGGCGCGCTTTCACGACATTGACCCAAAGCCATGACCAGATTCGCGAAAAGACAAAAACCGGAACGCTGATTGCCCAGGCAATCACCAACGCGCCGCGCGCAATGTAGAGCGCGCCGCCTAAAAAATAAGAAAGGAAACCGAAAATCAAATAGACCAGACTGACTGCCTGGGTCACCACCAGCGCTTTATAACGTCCCTGATAGGCGCGACCATAAGTATAAAAACCGCTCAACGCAAAAATCAGAATGCAAATCGTGGTCAGCAACCAGGCGATGTGTCCATATCTGCCAAGCAAATACCAGAAATACGCTTCGTAAGTGACATCGGCAAGCGGCTCAAATAGCAGTGTATAAAAAAATCGGATGACCAGCGCCGTGACCACACACAAATTGAGCATCAAGATGTCCGCGATTACCCGCAATAAAATTTCCGGTGCCAGTAATTTTGAATGTCTATCGGACAATTGATTACTCCTTGTTACCCTTGGCTCGGTTACCTTGCCTGCCGGTTGGTTGATTGATGAATCGCCTGTTTTACTTCTCCGGCGAAATCCTGAATACGTTGAACGGCATGAGAAATTTTCAGCGCCGTTGTCGCATCCATATTCGACCAGATGGGTAAACTCAGACTTTGCCCGGAGAGGGTTTCGGTATTATCCAACACCGTCTGATTTGTCGCAAATTGCGCGTATGCGGTTTGCCGATGAACCGGCGGTTCATAATATTTACGCGAATCAATATTTTCAGCAGCAAGCGCCGCTGCCAGTTCATCGCGATTCATGCCGAAAGCCTGCGGGTCGATGGTGATGGAAAAATCTTTATATGAATGACGATTGCCGGGACGCACCGTTTGAAAACCGACGCCGGGCAACGCGCCAAGCTGTTCCCGGTAAAGTTCAACGAGTTCATTGCGTCGCCGCGCTCCGGTTTCAAGTCGTCGCAAACTATGCAGTCCCATCAAGGCGTTGAATTCCGGCATTCGCGCATTGATGCCCGCAAAGGCGCTGTCATAATTTCCGCTGTTGCCATATTCGCGCCCCCAGCGAATTTTTTCGGCAAGTTCATCATCATTGGTGGCGACGATGCCGCCTTCACCGGCAATCACGAGTTTCGTCGGACTGAGGCTGTAGACCTGCGCGTTGCCCTCAGCGCCTACAGGCTTGCCTCGATAAAGCGCGCCGAAGCCATGCGCCGCATCGAAGATCAGTTTGAGGTCGCGGCTATCGGCTAAGGCTTGCAACTCATCAATGTCTGCGGGGTTGCCGAAATTATGCACAGCAACAATCGCCGTGGTTTCAGGGGTGATAGCGGCTTCAGCGGCAGCGACATTGAGATTCGTGGTATCGAAATCAACATCGGCGTAAACCGGACGAAGCCCTGCCCAGATAAGCGCGCTCACGGTTGCCATAAACGTAAAGCTCGGAACCACCGCCTCGCCGGTTAAATTCAAACAGCGGTATGTGAGCATCAAGCCCGTCGTGCAACTGGAAACCGCAATCGCGTGACGCGCGCCGAGATGCTCTGCAACCGCCTCTTCAAAAGCGCGCAGATATTTGCCTTTGGTGACCATGCCGTTCGCTAAAATATCCTGCGCGTCAGCGGCTAAATCGCTAAACGCCGGTAAGTCCGGGCGCACGATGTGAATTTTGTCAGTAAAGATTGGTGTATTTCCGAGTATAGCCGGATGATTCATGATTCGATTTCTCTGGTTTTAATGATTCGCGCAGGGACGCCGACGGCGGTGACGCGCTCAGGCAAATCCGCAATTACGGTTGCGCCCGCGCCGACGATAGACCAATCGCCGATGGTTCGCCCCTGAATGATGTTTGCGCCCATGCCGATGTAACAACCTTCACCGACCGTCACATTGCCCGCCAGATGCGCGCCGGGATTGATATTCGTATAACGTCCGACCTGGGTGTCATGACTGACGCTTACGCCGATGTTCAAAATCACATGGCTCGCAATGAAGGCGTTGGTATTGACCACGGCGTGAGGAAAGATGGTTACTCCTTCGCCGAGTCGCGCAAACGAAGAGAGGTGCGCAAGAGGTGAAATCGCACTCACGAACTTTAATTCAAGTTGGTGCGCGCGTTCAACCAGTTGTTGATTAATTAGCGGATTGCCCACGGCAGTGATGACCGCGAAGTCCCGGCGACCGACGCCCTCAAACCACGTCCAGTCGCCAAGCACAGGCACACCGTCGAGCAGTTGCCCGCGAAGCGCCGGGTTATCGTCAATGAATCCGACGATGTCAATCTGCCCTTGAATTTGTGATTGATGGCGCAAAATATCTGCGACTTCGCGCCCGTGTCCACCTGCGCCGATGATGACGATGCGTTGCAATTTGCTCAAGCCTTTTTGTGCAAACTTCCTGTGAATTCCTGTGCGGTCGCCTGCCCCGCCTGATTAATGCCTTCGCGCTTCAGAATTTTCCACGCGGTCAGCGCGAGGATTTTAACATCCAGCGCGAAAGTTTGCCGGTCAACATACCACACATCGAGCGCAAATTTCTGTTCCCAGTCGAGCGCATTGCGCCCGTTGATTTGCGCCCAGCCGGTGACACCCGGCAACACCTCATGGCGGCGAAACTGTTTTGCGCTGTATCGCTCGCGATAATGGGCGTGCAGCGGGCGCGGTCCCACCAGACTCATCTCGCCGCTTAAAACGTTAAGCAATTCGGGCAATTCATCGAGGCTCGCGGCGCGCAAAAATTTTCCAAACGGGGTGAGGCGTTCGCTATCGGGCAATAAATTTCCCGCCTCATCTCGCGTATCAGTCATCGTGCGGAATTTGCAAATCTGAAAACTATGCCCATTAAATCCCAGTCGTTGTTGTTTAAATAACACCGGCGCACCGAGTCGCCAACGAACCATCAGCGCGGTGATGCACGCAAGCGGCAATACAACCGGCAAAGCGATTACCATTAGCAGCAAATCAAACAACCGTTTGCCGCTTCGTTGATAAAAGGTGCGGGTTGATTTTAAGGCTTTCGGCATAAACAACCGGTTTTCTGCTCAATTTTTTCTGCTGACTTTTTCAATCAAATCAATGAAGGCGCGACCCTGGTCATCGCGATTGAAATATTTTTCAACATAGGCGCGACCGCGTTCGCCCATCGCCTGGCGCTCGCTTTCATGTTCGCACAGGAAACGCGCGGCGTCGGCAAGCGCCTCGGCATTGCCGGGCTTTATAAAAATTCCTGCCTGCGCGGTTTCGACGACTTCACGAATGACGCCATCAATCGCCAGTAAAACCGGACGACCGGCGGCAAGATAATCAAATACTTTGTTCGGATAGGTCAGGCGAAACATTTCGATGTTTTGCAACACCGCAACGCAAGCATCGGCGCTCGCCAGGAAATCAGCCATTTCCTGTTTCGGTTTCGCGCCCGTAAAAATCACATTTTTCAACTGTCGTTGGCTTACAGACTGTTCCAGACGTTCGCGTTCATTGCCATCGCCGACAATTAAAAACCTGATACGCCCATCATCGTCGAGTCGCGCTGCGGCATCGAGCAATAAACCCACATCATTTGCCAGGCTGATGGCTCCTGCATAAACGATGACAAATTTTCCATCAAGACCAAACTGAGAACGAATCTCTCGACCATCGGTTTTCGGGTCGAACATCGCCGGGTCAACACCGTTCGGAATCAAAGTGATTTTTTCAGACGCAACGCCTTTGTTGATTAGATAATCAACGTATGCCGGAGAATTGACCAGCAAATGGGTGGCGCGTTGATACAAAAACTTTTCCAGCCATCTGGAAAGTCGAATCGCCAGCGGATTTTTGAGCTTGCCCATGTTGATAATGAACTCGGGCCACAGGTCGCGAATCTCCAGTAAAAACGGACGGCGACGCAGCGCAGCAATCAACCACGCCGAAGCCGCCTGGAATATCGGCGGCGAAGTTCCCATCACCACATCGACATCGCCGACCGCAAGCCCCCGCGCAAAAGCCGATAACGCAAAACTGATAAACCCGAAAAGTCGCCCGATAAAATTTCGCCGCGCGCGATAAGTAAAAACCCGCAACACGCGAATACCGGCAACGGTTTCATCTTTGGGGTATGCGAGTTGGCGGCTCGCCGTGAGATAACTGATGTCACTGGTGATCACGGTAAAACGATGCCCATGTTGTATCGCTTTACCGAACAGTTCAAAATGGCGCGTCCCACCGGCATCTCTGGGCAAAGCGAACGATTGATGAATCAAGAGTACCTGCATCAACCGATCTCCAATCGGTCTTTGAGCGCACCGTGAATCGTCAGTGTTGCAATCAGCGGTTTGCGAAAATTATTTTCTCGTTCAGCGGTTTGCCAGTTCACTGTCGCCTGAAAGTTATCGCTTTGCACCCGTAAAGTTGATTCATCGTTTTCCAGTGAACATGGCTCAGGACTAAAAAATGAAAGCCAACGCACGGTTTTTGCGCAGGTGGTGAGCGCAACCGAAAGCGCCGCCTGGCGGTCGTTGTAATAAGGCGCGCACCAACCGCGCGCGCTGCGTTCATCGGCTCTGACCATCGAAACCTCGGCGTTGCCCTCAAGCGTCAGCAGGTACAAATAATAATCACCCGCCGCTGTAGCCAGTTTCATCACTTTCGCTTGTTCATTCCATTCATAAGGCGCATCGGCAAGCAACCAATGCAGGCGATATTGATGGTCAGTTGCGGCAGTGAGTTCATCAACTACCAGCCAACACTCGCCGAGTTGCGCAATGGCTCTGCGATAACCAACGGGTGAAGCCAGTCGTTCAAACCCGTTATGTGTGCCTTCAAAACAGGCTAGATGTTCAGCCTGTGAACGACACCTGTGCAAACATTTGCCGCGCGCCCACGGCAACCACAAAAATTTTCCGGCGCGGTTCATCTGATCAAATCCGTCAACCGTCACGGTGTTATGAAATGCCGTATGGGCAAGCGCGTTATCCCACGGCAAGGGCGCATGGTAGCTGAATGTGCCTGCATCCATAGCGATGTTTTGCCCGCGCCACCATAAATCCATATGCAATAAATCGGCTTGCGCCGGGCGATGCGCGAATTCGCCGCAACCTGTAAAGACGAAACTTTCCTGAGCACGCAAGGTGTAATAACCGCTGTGCGCGGCTTGCAAATCTTCGCGGGTCTTTTGTCGAACCGGCGACTTGAGCGCATCCTCGCCAAACAGCCAGAGCAAATCTTCATCCCACGCGCCGCTTTCATAACAGCGCGTCTTTTCCGTTAAATAATTCATCGCCTGAATCAGCGGGCGAAAATCCTGATAGTCTGAGTTGTTCAAAGGCAAAACGAGCGCGCCATCGTTATGTCCATAATTCGGCAATCGCCCGGTCGTTTCGTCCTGAAGTTGATAGAGAAAATTTGTCGCCGCGCAAAGTTTGGTTTGCAACTCATCGCTAAATGGCGCACCTATAATTTCGCCAAGTCGCACCGCCCACAAATAATCGTGCAGCATCAGACGCTCATAATTTAGCGAGTGTTGCGAAAACGCGCCGTCTTCATAAATCAATTCGCGAGCCTGCGATTCGAGCACCTCGCGTCCCTTGGCTTGCCAGCTTGCGGCTTCACGAAATTCGGGAAACAGGGTGCCAATGGTAAAGATGCCAACGGCTTCGCTGATGCCGTGATTATTTTTTTGACTGAGCGCGTAATCGAGATTCGCGGCGATGCGTTCGCCCGACACGGCAATCGCCTGCGCGAGTTGGGCTACTCGACTCGCAGTCGTTGCGGGCGCGTCAAACAAACCGTAGAGCGCAAAGCACCATGCCATCACGCGAAAGGCGGTCTCTTGTCCACATTTCCAGTTGACCCCAAGTTGCGGCGGGTTGTGAGCGCGCCAGTCTTCAAAGGCTTGCCAGAACCGTTCGGCGTGGACGTCATCACCGGTTCGCCAGTAACTCCGCGTCAATGGGTAAGCGAATGCAAACCGCGAAGGCTCCCAGATGATTTTGATGTCGCCGTAATCAAAATCACCAATCGCGCTCCAATGTAAATCGACCGGCGCGCGTTGCCCGGTAAATGGATTGCGGTGCCAATCGGGGGGAAAACCCGCTGCCGCGAAGGTGTGTTCAAAATATCGCAACTCACCACGCTCAAGTCGCGCACTCAGTTCAAGCGGGGTAATCACTGCTGCGCTATCCCAACCGGCAAAGTGTGATTGAAAAGCCTGACGATTTTCGCAGTCGAAAAAAAATCCGGGCGCGCGCAAACGCCGATACTCGAAATAGCCTTCGGGGTCAGCAAGCTTTACATCACTTAAAAACTTACTGAGCGGTTGTTCATGCCAATGGGTCGCCGGTAATTTCCTGCGCAGCGCCCCGATTTTCAGTCGCGTTGCATAAGCCAGGCGAAAAGCCAGCCAATCCGTACCGAAGTGTCGCCAGAGGTGATTGAACTGTTGGATTTTTTTCATCACCGGTTTTAACGCCTTAATCCAAACATTCAAGGTTATGAAAGTATGGATTTCGCATTGACGATTTCAGGTTTAAGAAACGATTTAACCGCACGAATTTTGCCATTGCTTTCACGTTCGATTTCTTCGACATACTCAAATTCCACCAACAAGGTCGGGCTGATTTTTTCGCGCATCGCATCTCTTAAATGCGCTTCGTCACGTTGCGAATACGCCGGACGCCGGACAATTCGCAACACCACACCGCCTGACTCTTTTTGCACGACCTGAGCGTCACAAACCTGTTGGGTGTCTTTAAAAATATAGTCGAAGCGCAAAATCCGCGAACCTTCGGGCGTGATCACAAAATCTTCGATTCGTCCATTGATTTGCGTCAGCGCGTTGGAATATCTGCCACACGCGCAATTGTCCATTTTCCAGGTTCCCACATCACCGACATCATAGCGAATAAATGGCATGCCATAACTGCTAAACCCTGTGGCGATGATTCGTCCCTGTCTGGTGTTCTCGTCTAAAAATTCAGGTTCTCCACATTCCAAGATGCCAAATTCAAAATCTTCATGAAACCGGTCTCGCTCACAACGCGAAGCATTGCCGCAGCCTTCCGAAAATCCATACTCATCGGTCACCTCAGCTTTGAAGATTTTTGCAATCAATTGGCGGTGATGTTCATACAAATTTTCTGCCCCGGTAAAAATCTTTTTCGGCGGCGCGCTGATCGCGTAGTCAAATCGTTCAATGAATTCCGCCAGTACGAACAGAATGGAAGGATAGCCGGCATAATAAGTGAAGCCGCCTTCGTTCAATCGTTCGACAATCGTTTCAATTTTTCCGGGAGTGAGATGGTGCATGGTGAAAATCGTCTGATGGAGGGCGCGGTTTTCGCGCCAGAACGGCGGTTGATTTTGCGCCAGCGGCACTGCGGCAAGCCCTGTGAATGTGGCATACGGCGAATCGAATTTCACGCCGAAACGCTGGCGATGCCGCCACCACACCGCCCAGCGAAATTGAATCGCGCGCGGCTCCTGGTAAAACTTCAAACTCTTTCCGGTCGTGCCACTGGTCTGGCATAACTTCATCTCTTTACTATTGAATTCGCTCGATACCATTTCGCGAAAGTGATTTCGCACATCCTCTTTGGTAAGCAACGGAAGTTTTTGTAAATCAGCAAGGGTTTTAATATCTGCCGGTTTCAGTTTATGTTCATCGAATCGACGACGATAAAAGGGAGTCGTGTGATAGGCATGGTGAATCAGTTTTTGCAATTCGGCTTCCTGATAAACTCGAATCTGTTTGGCAGACCACCATTGGGATTGTTCCAGCCACTCAAGTAACTTTTCAAACTCGCCACCAAATCGCAGCTTGCGTTGGCGCTTGCCTTCAATCGTGCAAGCCAGATTCTGCAAAGATATGGGTAACGTTGAATAGAGCTTTTCTTGCCAGTGAGCTGTCATGGATTGTTAAAACGAAGCCGTAATCAACGCGACGAATTTTTTGTCTCAGCTTGCGGCGCTTCAACTTGAATCATCGGTGGGCGTTCTATATGTTCGCGCCAGCCGAAATGCGGTTTGAAATGCAAGGTCGCCGCGTCCGCAATTTCCGGCAAGCGATGATTCCAGGCTTGGTGATTGCTGAGGATTTGCACATCGCGCCAATCCCACTCGGCAAGCGGAAAATGGCGACAGCGAAATGCCTGTCGCACAATGGGAATGCGTTCGGGGTCAAAGCCCATCAAATAAGCGCACGCCGCATCGACGCTTGCAGGGTGCAGTCCGAAAATAATCAACCCGGCATTGATGGGGTCGGGATTTACCGGACCGCTGCCTTCACCGGCAATGATGCCATCGACCAGCACATAATGGCGTTTGCGATTTTCAGCTAAGCCTTCGCGTAAAGAGCCATCTGCATTGCCATATAAAATCAGTTTGTTCAAATCCAGACACATTCGCCAGATGGTATCGTTGCCGTGCCAGTTGCCGCTGCGAATCACGGTTTCAGTATCGCCGAAAATATGTTTGCCGATGCGCCGCGCATAGCGATGCGTGAGTGTTCCGACCCCGGGCATTGCAAGTGACATGCGGCGCAACATTGCCGCCAGTCGGCGTTCAGTTTTATGTTTTGCATCGGGGTTTGGGTGTTCGTCGCCGCCTTCGGCGGGGTGGCCTTCGGTGTGATGCGGCAACCAGTTTTTATCGCCGTTGATGCCAACCAGATTTTTCAAACTCACGGTGATACCGGCTTTTTTATGGGTCTTCAATTTCGGCAAGCTGAAAATCACATCGCATTTGATGGCGCAACCGGCAATCAAATATTCGTGGCGTCCGTTGGTGTGATGAAAATTGACTTCGCGGTCATCATAATCCGCGCCGTAATAATTTCCCGCGCCGCTGTGGTCAACGAATTCGCTCGCCTGAGCTAAATCAAATGCGACATTGCCATACGGGTTTTCCGCGAGTGCGCGACGATGGACAATCACCCCATCGCGATTCGTCCATTCTTCGCGGCGCAAATCGATCAATTCAAAATTGAGACCTTTTGATTGGTAGAACTCTTTGATGGTATCAAGCCCAAGTCTGCGCACAATCGCCGCAAAAGCAGAATCGGTTTGCGGCGCGTCGGCAATAATGATTTTGCCTTTGCTACCGATGGCTTTATAAACGTAATCGGCGACGGCGCGAATGACACTGCCGTGGGTGAGCACATACTGCCAGCCTTGCGGGTCGCGTGGATGAGATTCTTTTACCAGGTTGGGTTTTAACAGAACGGTTTCGCCCGGGTGCAGCAATTCGCCGAGCGGGTTCCAATCCGGCGCATCAAAATATTCGGCATGAAGTCCCGCTTGTTGAAAACAGGCGCGCACGCTTTCGTAGACCAGGTTTGACTCGCCGCCGAGTTCCGAAAATAGATTTTCAGGATAGTGCTGGTGCGGATGAAAGGGCGCAATTTGCGGATACGCAGTTGCGGTTGATGAATAGGCAATTACCGTTTTTTCATCCATTGCTATTTTCATTTGGCTTTGTGCTGGCGAATGAGGCTTTTGTAAAAATCTTCGGCTTGTTGCATCACCTGGTTGTAGTCGGCGCGCTCGCCAATGAGTTGTAAATTTTTCGCGCGCGCGCTGTCGCGCAACTCGGCGTCTCGCAAAGCGCGAATCAGTGCATCAGCCACAGACCGTTTATCATTCGCATCGCAAAGCAAGCCGTTTGCGCCGCTCACAATCCATTCGCGAACCGATGCAATATCGCCTGCCACCGGAAAGCACCCGCAAGCCATTGCTTCGAGCAGGGTATTCGGCGTGCCGTCGTGCAGGCTCGGTGACAGGACAATTTGCGAGAGGCGAAAGAGTTCCGCCAGGCGTTTAGAGGTCACCGTGGGCAGTAAGCGGACATTATTTTCAAGCCTGAGTTTCCGAACATAATTTTCCGCAAACGCATTGCCCTGCATGGCGACGCCGAGAAAAATCGTTTGCGGAAATTGCTCGAGCGCCAGAGGTATCGCTTCAAAAAATACATCGTTGCGAACATAACCGCGTATGCCTCGCGGATTCATCACCACCGGCGCATCTGCGCAAATGTTCAATTGCGCTTGCAGACTTTCATCAACCTCGCCTGCATAAAATAAATCGCTGCGAATGCCGCCTGCGCCCGGCAGAATGATTGCGGGCTTATGAGAAGCGAATTGCCAGTCGCGAATTGCCATCTGCAAATCGCGCTGACAATCGGTGTGCAAAGCGTCGGCGCGTTTGAGCGCGTCTACGGTTTGCCCGGCAATCAAAGGGTTGCGCGAAGCCCAGAGGGTGAAATCATTGCCCCAGACGGAAATCAGCAGCGGCACCTGTGCGGGCGCGGCTTTGGCTGCGAGTATCCCTTCAAACGGAATCCGCATAGCGTGAATGAGGTCAGGCGAAAGCTGTTCAAATAAGCGCGCGATTTTGCTGACGTGGCGTTCAACATCAAAAGGCAAAAGACAATGTTGCACGGCAAGCGAAAGTTTTGCCGTGAGGTTTGCCTGCCAGTTCGCAAGCCCCGGTTTCCTGGATTCGCTGATCGGCGGATTCGCTGACAGAGATTCATCGTTTACGATGGTTGCGGATAATTTTTTATTTTTTGAAGCGCGTGAAAAGTTGGCAAAAGCGACCGGCGTCTGGTGCAACGTCGCCGGTAAAAAATCATCCGTCGAACACGGGTAAGAAGAGATGATGTGCACCTCGTGGTCGCGTTCGACAAAGTAACCAATCCAATTGCGGGCAATCGGACTGCGCGCATCAACCAGAAAACAGATTTTCAAAATTTGCGGTTCTCGGCAAAAGAGATTTGCGCCCACGGCGGCATCGGCTTCACTTGCGAATTTCGCATCACCTGCTGCAAACAATCAATCAGGTAGGCGGCAGCAACTGCTGCGGAAATCGCTTCACCGGTGGCGCGGGCGGCGCGGCGCATTGAGGTTTGCGCTTCGCTCGAATTTAAAAACCGGCGACAGGCGCGGCGCAGACTATCAACATTTTCACTGCGAAAAATAAATCCGTTGACCCCTTGTTGAATCAAATCTGCCGCGCCGCAGCGGTCGGAAACGATTACCGGAACGCCTGCGGTCAACGCTTCGTTGACCACCAGTCCCCAGCCATCCCAGCGCGATGGCAGAACGAGCGCCCGGGCTTTTGCGAGGCGTTGCGGAATTTCATCCGAAGGCATCGCGCCAATAAAACCGACCCGCCCAGTGATACCTGAGTTTTCAGCCTGCTGTCGCAAAGCGGTTTCCGATTCGCCAACTCCGATAAGCGTCAATTTCAATTTCGGGTATTCACGGCAAAGCGGCGCAATGGCATCAAGCAAAATATCTATGCCTTTGCGTCGCGCGAGTTGCCCGACAAAAATAATTTCGATTGCGGAATCAGCGGATAAGCAGTCGTTAATTTTGAGGCTTTCACTAATCGCATCATCAAGCGCGCGAAAATAGCCAAACGGATAGATGCGGGTTTCATCAAAGCCGAGTTCGGCGTAAAACTGAGCGGCAAAATGCGACACCGCGAGAAGCCCGCTTGAGCGATGCGCGACCCATTTGCCGAAACCATTGCGCAATAATTTTTTGAGTCCGCTTGCGGGATGCGTCGGGTCTGGCGCTTCCGAATAAATCAGAAATTGGCTCTGCGATTTTGCCAGTACGCCAAGCGCCGCGGCGAAAGCCGGTTCCGCCCAGATGCCATTGACGATATGCAACCGCTCGCGTCCAGCGCGCGCAAGCCGCATGGCATCACCTAGCGCATAACGACTGCTGAGTGTGCGATGCGGATAATTTCTTGCCTGTGGTTTCCAGCCAAGCTGTGCTCTATCGGATGTTAAAGGATGGGCAAAGATAACTTGTAAATCAACCTCGTCGGATGCCGAGAGCACATTGAGCAAATCATCCTGATAAAAGGATGGCATATTCATCCAGAAAGTGATGGGCAACATGCGAATATGTCGTTTAGCGCCGAACCGGTGTAATGACTTGAATCAACGGACGAGATGATTTTTTGTGTAGTGGCTTGATCCAATGCAAAAAAACTATAATGCTGAGCGGCATCATATTCACCAGGGTAAAAATAAATAGAGAGATCAAGCCATCGCGGTAAACTTGAATGAGGTTACAGGCAATCAACAAATACGAGAATCGTAAAACCGAATAGTAATGGCTGCGATAGGCGCGGAAATAGATGCGCGCCAAGATGTAGGCCAGCAGATAGGCCAAAACAATAACCCCGATGAATCCGAAGTTAATATAAAATTCGCCGATATAAGATAACGCCATTCCCATTTCGCCCATGGGTCGCGTTGTGGTTGAAACATCAAAGAGATGCGCCGATTGTGTCGGTTTATCAGCCCACCATTGTCTCGGAACCGGCGCTACAAATAGCACCAAGTAGGTGCTGCCGTAATAGCGCCTGTCGGCATCATCAATCAGGGTTAAGTAAGCCGCAAATACGTCAAGCAACATCTGGTCATCATGCTGTCCAGCAGCCGCTTCACGAATCGCCGTAGAGGAAATCTCGGTGATCTGAGTAATGGAAGCGCCTTCCTGAACCATTCGACCGATAGATTTCAGCGGATAAAATAACAACATTCCGGCAACAATCGGAGCCAGGACATATGCGGGAGGCCATTTCTTCCCACGGCGATCAAGAAATATCTGGAGTAACAAAATCAGTGGAATGACGATACGAAATCGATGATAGCCCTGCACGCTCATAATCAGCAGATAAACGCTCATTGCGCCAAGCAACCACCAGCGGAACCCATACCAGTATATCAACGCCAGTAAAGATAGCCCTGCCCAAGTCATCGTCACAGCCAGCCAGCTCGATTCTTGCCATTCACCCAAATCCAACTGCGTTTTTTCAACACCGGGAATGTTGCCAAGCATAATTAAACTGACGACACCGATGGGAAAGGCAATCGCGACAACTCCCCAAATATATCTTGCAGACAAAGTGACAGGTTGTTTTTCTTCTTTAACAGTTGCCGACAACGGAGGAGTTGTAAACTTCTCTTTTAATAATTTGCGTTCCTGTGTTTTCAAGTCGGCGAATGATACCTGAATCCAGGCAATCGTCATCGCCACTAATGCGGCATCCGCAAAAAACACCGCTCGAAGAATCTCTTCCGGCGTGACCGAGTCAAAAAATGGACTCCATCGACTGAAAAGCGTTTCCGCGCCCACCAGAATAGCCGCGCTACGCGATGTGACAACGACGATATGAAAGACGAGATAAATCACCGCCGGATGCGAGTGCGTGAGACGGGCATACATCAGAAGAAGAATGGTGCAACTCGCTAATACGAACAAATCCGCAACCAATGCCCAGGTTAAATCTGTATAAGGAACAAAATCACTCAAGTTGTTTCACCGTTTAACGCTGCACTCAGCCAATCAAGCAGAAAATTTTTCAATGCATTATTGACCAGTCGCTACTGCGAACAGTTGCCGTTGTTTTCGCACCCTTGCCCAGATATACGCCGCGATATGGAAAAGCGAAGGGTGTGTCTTCCATAGCCATTCATCAAAAGGCGATGGCGGGCAGGCATGAACAATGGTCGTCACTGATTGCGGCACAAACCCGGCAGTTTTCAGCAAATTGCCTAAAAGCAAAGGCGTCCAAGTGTACAGGTGCATATCGTTGTCATTTAATGACCACATCTTTTGCGTTTTGTTTCGCCAATCGTCAATAGGAGCAAGCCAAAGCAATAATCCATCCGGTTTGAGAAGACCTTTGAGTTTAACCAGCGCTTCATAAGGGTTGGGAATATGCTCCAAGGCATGGCTGGTAATAATTTTATCGAAGGCGCGATGTTCTAATTCATCCAAAGTCGAATAAATTTCTATTCCTAATCGTGTCGCATAAGCTCTGGCTGTCGGGTTGATTTCCACTCCCACTTTGATTTTCGGGTTGAGGACATTCAACAAATTCCCGCCGCCACAACCGAAATCCAGCACTTCATCCGTGTTTTTAACAAACGGGCTGAAAAGAAATTTATTGTAATGAGCAATCGCATTTCCTGAAGTGTTTTGCTGGCGAAAATATTTTTCACCCTCGTCACCAAGATATTTATCGATTGCCCCGTAAGAGGGCAACGGCTGTTTCAGATCGCCTTCGCTCATCGTACGCCAGTCTATAAAAAGTTTTCAGGCTTCGCAAACATCAAGCCAACTGCCAATTATTCTTCAAATTCCGCCAATCATTTTTTTATAGGTATCTCGAATTCTCGCTCTGAAATTTTCCCAGCTAAGGGTTCGCGCACGCCTTGCGGCGGCTTCACCCATCGCCGCCGCCGCTTCGCGGTTCTCGATTGCCCAACTCAACTTGTCAGCTATCGCCTCGGCATTGCGAATCGGCACGATAAAGCCCTGTTGACCATCTTCAATTACATCCGGCCCACAGGTGTTCGAGGTGGTGATGACCGCCACACCGCAAGCCATCGCTTCGGGGATGACATGACCAAACCCTTCAATTAATGATGGCAAAACAAATAAATCACTTTGCTGGATTTGCTTCACCAGTTCGTCGCGTGGTAAGTCGAGCTTAATTTCGATTGGTAAATCTGCATAGCGTTTGAGTAATTCCCAATCCACTACGCCTCTGCCGCAGAGCAAAATGCGAAGCTTTTGCGTGCCAAGCAACCGCGCAGCATCAAGTAAGTATGAAAGTCCTTTGCGTTGAATTAAACTGCCGACATAAATCACCGTAAACGGGCTTTTTTTATCGGGTGGCGCAGCGCGTTTTACAAATACCTCACTGTTGACTCCGTAAGGCACGACGTGAATTTTTTCAAACGGAATGCCGTTTTCCGCAAGCGTTCTGGCAGTGAACGTGCTCGCCGTCACCCAACCGTTTGCCAGGTGCGGTTCTTCGGCAAGCGATTGAAACGCCTGTCCGGTCAACTTCATATCGGGTTCCGCCTGCAAAGACATTCGCGCAAAAGGGGTGCGGTCGAGTTCTTCGCTTAACAGGTTCCGAACCGATTGCGGATGCGGGTGCAGTTGAAAAATAATGCGGTAAGGTAATTGCTCTTTACCCTCTTTAAATGCCTCAGAGGCATAATAGCTATAGCAAAATAATGCAGACTCGGTCTGCAAAGCCAATCGCCGGGCTTCCCTGCTCAAGACCTGATCTTTATAGCGATTGAATCTGACGGTCTGCACAAGTTGCATAAGCGCCGCAGTGCCAAAGGCTCTGAGAGGGACACGAACTTTTCGTGAATCCAGCCCGGCACAAAATCTCGCGGCAAGCCAGCGGCGCGGCAATAGCGCCGCAAGCAAACCATCAAACCATTGCCGGTCAGCAGGCAAATACATATCTGTGACTAAGGTTTCCAACACATCACCTTCATATAGAGCAAGCGGCAGTTGATAATGGTCGCGATTGCTTGACATCGCCACAACGGCTTTGCGAAAGGGTTCCATGTCGAAATTAAAGCTGAACGCTTTAAAAATCTGCTATAAGCAATTTTGCAGATCATTGCGTTTCAACTGTAGTGCCAATTTTTCAACCGGGTTTTTCGGCTTCAAGGTAGAGCGATTCTTCGGGGCGGTTATCAAGAACCTCACAATCAGGCACTCGTCCTTTTTGGTATTTGCAAATCAATACATTCACCAACCCTACCTGGTTGAGCAGGGCAGTTAATGATGGCGCATCGTACATCCACAAATGCGGGTCACGGACATCTACACGAAGCAGTTGCATCCATTGTAAAAATTCCGCTGCCGCATTTGCATCATTGGGGTTGTGGTTTAAAGCTTCAACGTAGCGACGCGCGCCGCTTGCCAAATCGGGCACAACGATGCGCGCGATGCCGCCGGGTTTCAAAACGCGATGAACCTCGCATAATAATTTTCGCGCTGCTTGGCGCGTGTTATGCTCAAGAAAATGCGACGTATAAACATAATCAATCGAATTGTCACCAAACGGCAACGGCTTTCGCAGATCACGAATGATAATGGATTTCGACCAAGGAATGCGATACTGAGCCTCGGAAAGGATGCCGACTTTCCACAACAACCAGCGCAGCGCCGGAACTTTCGCCAACCGCGCATTGGGTGAGTTATCCAGGTTAATCCAGCCGGGCGCAATACTGGTGCCGCACCCCAGATTGATTGCCTTTATTCCTTCGGGAAAACTCATATAACGAACGCAATTTTTTCCATACGGCCAACGCCACCCATGCTTGACCAACTCATAAAAACTTTAATCCCTCATCCTGCTTTGACGACGGGTTTTGTTTCTCAATCGTTCCTGATAATACAGATAAAGTTGCGGAAAGAAGAAGGTGAGAATCCACCGAACGACAACCCTGAATCGGGTGCCCCGGATAATCGCTTTGGCGATAATCGCCAAGCGTTTGAATGGGTCATCGCTTAGTAATAAGGCTTGATGATTGCGTACCTCTTGAGAACCTTTCAAGGTATGCTGATGAACGCCTAATAAAGCTTGACGACGCTCAGGGAAAAGTCTTTGCGCGGTGTCAATATCCCTTAGCCGTGTGTTATAAACCGCTATCAGACTGTTCGTATGTTTTAACAAAGCCATTTGCAATTGCCCAGCGCCTTTTACTTGATTGACCTCTTTAAAGTGAATATTGCCTGTGTGTCGCCTGTACAAAACCAGGGGTTGACTTAGAAATTCCACTTTGCCAACCAGCGCGGCACGAAACGGAATCACCAGGTCTTCATGAATTACCGCTTCATCGATTTGCCCAAACAACTCGAAGACTTTTCTGTCCCAGGCTTGAGCGCAACCCAGCGCCCCGCCGCCGCGCTTTGCCATCCAGTCCAATGACAAGGCCTTCGGATCGGGAGGAATCAAATACAAGCTATCTTGATTGCCGCTTTCATCAATTACGATGGCATTGGAAAATAATGCCAAGGTTTTTCCTTTTGCGCTTTCATAAACTGTATAAAGTTTAGCAACACGCTCAGGCAATGAAACATCATCACCGGCGGCGGCAACAATCAGTTGCCCATTGACAATTTCCATCACCCGATTGATATGTGTTCCAAATCCTAAATTGCGCGCATTGCGGTTTATAATAATTTTATGTTGCCCGCGATAGTTTGAAACTTCCTGTTGAATGATTTCAAAGGTTCGGTCAGTGGAGCAATCGTCTGAAAAAAGGATTTCCAACGGTGAATAAGTTTGACTCAACGCGCCGCGCACCGCCTCTGCGATAAAACGCTCCTGGTTATAGGCAAAGACCACGAAGGTGACTAATTGATTGCGCTGCGTCATTTCATTTCAGGATTGCCCCACGGCTTTCAAGAATTCCGTGTATTCACGGATATAGTCAGCCGGGTCATAAATCTCAGAGGCAAGAACCAGCAACGCGGCATCTTCAGAATATTTGTAATGGGTGATCCAAATCATTGGCGGAATGTATAAACCGAGAGCCGGACTGTCGAGTAAAAACTCTTCGCGATGCGCGCCATTATCCACAACCACTGCACAGGAACCCTTCACGCAAATCAACACCTGCCGCAATGTTTGATGCGCTTGTTCGCCGCGCACCTCTTTTCCGGGCACTTCAGAAATGATGAAATAACGCTTGGGAAGAAACGGCAGGTGTTGCTCATATTCGCCATAAGTTAAGGTGCCGCGCAAGTCAATCACCGATGGCATCTCTAAAATACGCACTCCGGGAATTCGCGAATCTTTTAGTGATTGCCGGGTGGTGGAAACCTCAAGATGTCCTTTTACGATTGATGAAACATAACCGGTGATACGCGCTGGATTGCCTTTGACAATCGCATTGGGTGGCACGTCTCTGGTGACGACTGCGCCCGCGCCAATCATGGCGTTGGCACCGACGACAATGCCTGCAAGGATGGTGGCATTGGCGCCGATTGACGCGCCCCGACGAATAAGGGTTTTCGCATAACCGTCGGGATACTGTTTGCTGCGCGGAAAATTATCGTTGGTAAACGTTGCGTTTGGGCCAATGAAAACATCATCTTCGATAACGATTTCATCCCAGATTTGCACGCCCGATTTAACCGTCACTCGGTCGCCAAGCTTTACGCGATTCTCAATAAAAACGTGATCGCAGATGTTGCAATCTGTGCCGACCACTGCGCCGGGCAGAATGTGCGCAAAAGCCCAGATGCGCGTTCGCGCGCCAATCGTCGCTCCCGGCTCTACTATCGCGCGTTGATGAACAAAGTAATCCGGCACAAAATCATTTTCCATAGAGTGAATGTTAATTGTCCTTTATCGCGTCTGTCCGCAGCACATTATCAAAAATATTTTGGTGCGCGTCAGCTATGCAACCTTCTTCGCGCCAAAAAAATTGAACATCGAAGTGACTTCCTGCGATTTAATCCGAAAAAGTTCAACCGGCGAGATGCCGTGAATGCGGCGCAGGTCAGTAATAACTATAATGAATTGCGTCGTGTAAGCGGCTGCCGTAGCCGTTGCCGCGCCTACAATTCCCCATCTCGGCAGCAGAAAATAGAGGGCCACAACTGTGACGATAAGCGCGATCAATTGCGCTTTACTCCCCAACCAAGGGTTCCCTAAAGCCTGCGCACCACCGGCAAGCACATCTTTTGCACCGATAAAAAACATTCCGCATAAGAGAATTTCCGCAGACAGCACCGAGGCTTTGAAGCTTGCCCCAAAAACTAAAGGAATAGCAAGAGGCAGCAACATCGCAATCCCCATGCCCAGAAGCAGACTGAGTAACCAGTAGCGCCGGAATATTCCCTGCAACACGGCTGACTGTTCAGCAACCGACCCCTTCTGTGTGATACTCGGCGTTGAAACCATCTGCACTGCCTGAGAGAAAACCTGCATTAAACTTGCGGCACTCACCGCCACCACATACAACCCCAGAGCATTTGCCGGCAACCAGGCTGCCATCAGAGCCTGATCCAGATTCATATTCGCCACCGCCGATAAATTACCGACGTGAACCTTTGCGCCGTACTTTAATAACGGTTTTGCCTGTTCCAAATCAAGATGTAGCCGCAGGCGTACATGGCTTTGCGACAGCATTATTATGGTCGCCATCAAAGCAATCAGATTGAGCGCCAAATGAAGGAAGATGATGTGACGCAGATTCAATGCTCTGACACTCATTAAAATGAGGGTTCCAACCAGATACCCGACAGGCAAAATCAAGCGCAGCCAGTTAAACGCCGTTATTCGCATACACCCTTGCAATATGCTGGTTCCATATTGCGTCACCAGCGATAATAGAATGACCGGCAGATACCAACGGCTGGCGTTGACAACATCAGCGGTTTGACTACGCAATAAAAAAGGCATTGCCAGGAAACCGAAAGCGATTGCCAATGCGCCTTGTCCGAGCGCCAAGGTCGTCGCATTGGAAAAAAGCCGTTGCGTATCGGCTTCCGGTAGCGCCGAAAAATAGAGCAAGGCGGCAATGAGTCCAAAACTGCTCAAGTAAATGAGCATTGTCGGCCACAACATTGCCGCAGCAATTTCTCCGCGTCCGGTTGGACCGAGCCAACGCGATAGTAAAATCGAATTCACCAATCCCAGTGTCATCACCAGCACATTGGTTGTCAGGGTCCGAAAAATCAACGCGCGTAACATTAGCAGTCCTAATTTTGAAAATGTCGCCTCAGCGGCAAGCTTTTTGCAGATGGTAATCTTTACTTGAGCGCGACTCCCGCAAGCGCGATTCAGGCACACGGCTCCCGACGAGGGGTCAGCCCTTGCGGGAAACCGCGCGGCGCGGCGGCAAATCTCATTCTCAAAATCTCTCAGTGATTTTTTTCGGGGGGCGTCGGGAGGCTCAACTATAACAAAAAAGCGCTTTATAAACGACCAGACCAACTAAACGCGGGCTTACGGCTGATGCCAACCGCATACCGGCTCGTCAGGCTTTTCAATGGCTTTTGGATTTTATCAGCGCGTTAGCACCAGAGGCAGGATGCTCCCGAATAACCCTTCACTTTCACACATCAGCTTTAACCAACATCTCACTGACGCGCTCAACCTTAATGCGGGGTTCGCGCGGTTGTCAATAACCGCTCGCCAGGTTTTCTATCTTCTCGTCGCAGACCTCCCAGAAACAATTTGCTTATCAAAGCCCTTTAAACTTTTATGAAAATCTTTTTGCGATAAAGCACCGTCATGGGAATCAGCCAGAGCAAAATATAACAAACCGCAAAAATGAGCGAGCTATTCAACGGGTTGGTTATCCACGAAGCCAAAAGGGTTTTATAAATCCAGGTCTTTAAGTCCACTTGCGACCCATCGGCAGCGGTGAATTTTATCAACGCCATGATTCTCGCAAGTATCCCTGAACCGACAAACACCGCAATCGCATTCGAGCCGAAAATAATAAACGGACGCGCCCAACGCCGGTAACCTTTGATGTCAATCAACCAGTAAGCCACGCCTAAAAACAGCAACGCCGCACCGGTAGTAAACAGCACATAAGAACTCGTCCAGAGGTTTTTATTTATCGGAAACCACAAATCCGCGAACTTCCCCGCGCCAATCAAACCCATTCCGACAATCAATAAGCCATTCGCGCGCTCAGCCATGGTCACCGTTGATTTCAACCAGTAACCCGCCAGTATCCCTGTGAGCGTCGTGGCAATCGCCGGTAGCGTTGACAGCAGCCCTTCGGGGTCATAGGTCGGTTTATAAATATGCCCGCGCAGAAGCAGCACATCGATGTAACCTGTGAGACTCCCGTCGGCGGAATAATCGCCCGCCCCAAAACCGGGAACCGGAACCAGGCGCATCAACAGCCAGTAAACCACAAGCAGCGTAATCGTCCACGCCACAATGCCGCGCCAGTTGTTTTTCAAATAAAGCAAACTCGCGAATAGAAAACAGAGCGCGATGCGCTGCAATACGCCGGGTATGCGGATGTTGATTATTTTTTCCAACGGATAAAACGGAAAGCCATTTAAAAACAGCCCCAGCCCGAACAGAATCGCTGAACGGCGAACGATACCGAGGGTGATTTTTTTCGCCGGTTCGCCGCGTTCGCGCTTGCCGCCGATGGAATAGCTAATTGCCACGCCAACAATGAACAGAAAAAACGGAAAGACCAAATCCGTAGGCGTCCAGCCGTGCCAGTCTGCGTGTTTGAGCGGCGCATAAATCGCGCTCCAGGTGCCCGGATTGTTGACCAGTATCATTCCGGCGATGGTGATGCCGCGAAACACGTCTAAAGACAGCAAACGTTCGGTTGCAGGCGGCGCTTCGACGCCAGGCGACGGAATCGACGCATCGGGCAGTTCCATGACAGTTGCGCTCATAAAGTTCCCTCTTTGATTGGTGATGCCAGGTGTTTGAATTTTGCCGAAAGAGCATACGTCTGCCTGAGAATAGGCGCAAGATGTGAGTTGGCGGCTTCAAGCAAACCGATGCCGTTAAACCCGCTGTGAAATTCAAAGGTTCACTAATGACAGGTGAAATTTTGTCTGCGGATTTGGCGGAAGGGGCGGATCAGGCGGATTCATTTGAAAAGTTTTATCCGCTCAATCGGCTCAATTTGCAGCGTGATTTTTTACTGCGCGATGTGGGCGTTCATTGAAAACAAATTCTCGTGCGCTCAGGTCACAAAAAAATATTTTAAAAATTTCAAACTCTGGAAAACTTCATACACTCTAACCCCGCGTATGTCGAAGATGATTCGATGTACAAAAAAAATAAAAATGAATGTGTGAGAAGGAGAACACGAGTATGAAAAAGATAATGAGTTTTGTATTAACCATGAGCATAATGTCAGGCGTGAGCGTCGTCGCGATGGCGAAAACCCCTGTGGTCAACCACCGTCAACACGAACAGCAGAGCCGCATTCGTCAAGGCGCGCGTAGCGGTGAACTCACCGGTCGCGAAGCCTTCAAATTGCAGTCTCAGCAAGCGGCGATTCAGTTGTATGAATGGAAAGCTAAACGTGATGGTCACGTTTCCTGGAAAGAACGTTACCGTTTGGACAATATGCAGGACCGCGCCAGCCACAACATCTATAAACAAAAACATGACCGGCAAGACCGCTAATCTTGCTTCACCCAATTACCAAAACTATTTCAACTTTAAGAGTCCATCTTCCCTCAAGAATTGGTTGCCCCAGACCAACTCTTGAGCGGAAGATTTTACTTTTTAAGCGTCATTCAATCACGCCTTCCGTGGGACTCGAAGCCGTCGCATACAATTTCCTGGGAATTCTGCCTGCCTTAAAAGCCAACCGTCCGGCAATCACCGCGTGTTTCATGGCTTCTGCCATCGCTACCGCATCGCGCGCGCAGGCAACACCGGTGTTCATTAAAATGCCGTCAACCCCAAGTTCCATCGCCACCGTCGCGTCTGATGCCGTTCCGACGCCCGCATCAACGATGAGCGGCACTTCCGAAATCATCTCGCGCAAAATTTTCAGATTGGTGAAATTTTGAATGCCAAGCCCTGAGCCAATCGGCGCGGCAAGCGGCATAATCGCCGAGGCTCCCGCGTCAATCAATTTTTTGGCGACTATCAAATCGTCATTCAAATACGGCAATACGATGAACCCTTCTTTGACCAATGCTTTGGTCGCCTGAATCAACCCTTCATTATCGGGAAACAGCGTCCGCTCATCGCCGATGACTTCCAGCTTGATCCAGTTGGTGTCCAAAGCTTCACGCGCCAGCATCGCCGTGCGCACCGCGTCTTCGGACGAGTAACAACCTGCGGTGTTCGGCAACAGTTGATATTTTTTGGTATCAATGTAATCGAGAAAAGATTTTTGCGAACGGTCGGCGAGATTGACGCGGCGCACCGCAACCGTGACCATTTCCGTGCCCGATACTTCGTGAGCTTTGACCATCAGTTCATTGCTCGCAAATTTACCGGTGCCTAAAATCAATCGCGAATTGAATTCGCGTCCTGCAATAACCAGTTTGTCAGACATGATAGCTTCCTTTAGGTATTCGATTTCGATAATTCACTTTCATCGTTGAGAAACGCTTTAAACCTGTCGGGTCGTGAATTGTTTGAACCCGGTTTCTCAACGTGGGGATTGGCATGGAAGTAATCTATTAGACAGGATTCAAGCCTGATCAATCAAGCGACCCGCCGCCTACGAAATTGACAATTTCGATGCGGTCGCCGTCGTGAAGTTCGGTTTCCGCCCAGTTGGCGCGGCGCACGATCTGGCGATTGAGTTCAATTGCCAGGCGTTCGGGTTTGAGTTCCAGAATCGCGAGCAAACCGGAAACCGTCACACCGTCGTCTATCTGCTTCGCTTCTCCGTTGACCGTTACTCTCAAGCTTGTCTCCTGTAAACAAAAAATTCAGCGCGCCATCGCATTATAACGACTGCGCGCTGAATCCTGAATCCTGAATCCCGGTTTACGATTTACGAATCAGATGTTTCAATTCGCCGCGACCGAGCCGCGATTGAGCTTCGACGACGATGGCTGCGGTGCCCGACGTAAAAGCCGGCAGCGCGATATTAAAAGTTGCAATGCCGTCGGTGTTGGTGCGCCCGATATAGACCTGCGGTTTGAAGGCTGTGCCGATGACTTTGACAGTGACAATCGCTTCAGCTTCGAGGCGACCATTCTGTTTCACTTCGACGCGAAGACTGACGGCGCGACCGGCAACGAAAACATTGGGCGTGAGCACGCTCAGTTCCAGGCGGTCTTGTTCGGAACTGCGTTTGAGATAATCGGAAATCAAATCATCGAGGTTGAGGCTGCCGGTTTTCAACGGTCCCGTCCGTTTGCGTTGCACGGGTTGCGCCGGCGCAGTGTTCAAGGGCTGCGAATCGAGTTTGGCTGCAAGATTCGGCAGTTTGCCGGATTTTAGCGTGCCCGAGGTTTTACCAAGCGCGCCCGAAGATTTGCCGCTCGGAAGCGACGCGGGTTTCGGCAATTGTCCGGTGCGACTCGCAGACACTTTGGTCAGTCTCTCTTTTTCCGGTTCGGATTTTGGCAAGGGTCGCGGCAGCGGCTCTAAAACCTTCTCCAAATCCTGCGCCTGACCGTTTGAATGTTTGATTAAATCTTCAACCCGTCCGGCTTTGATGGCAGCGATAATGACTTGATGTTGTCGTTTGAGTAGCGATGCGATAGCCGAATCGGTTGCGCCATCTTTCAACATCTCCGCATAGGGTGTGAGTTTTTTGGCAATAATTGCGCCGTTGATATAAACCAATGATTCAAGGACAGGATTATCTTTCGTCCCACGGTCTTCGGTCTGCACATGATAAATTTGATTGTCGAAACGAACGTCTGTATTGAAACCTGTAATCATTGCTCTATGAAAACCCGCTATACTCAGGCATTGCAAACGAGTACACAAACTGAAAGACGAAGTTGCAGGAGCAGAGATGAATGGCGCAACACGCTCAACATAAACGCTTCGCCGACGAGATTCAAGACTCTTTTCCGGTGCTGCCAAAGCCGCCCGCGCCGCGCTGGGTGTCATCGAGTTCGTCAACCCGCAAAAGCTGCACGGCTTCGACGCGCTGAATCACCAGTTGCGCAATGCGGTCACCGCGTTTGATGTGAAACGGTTCGCGTTTATCGGTGTTCAAAATGATGACCGCAATCTCGCCGCGATAACCCGAATCAATCAGTCCAGGCGCGTTCACCAGAGCAATACCATGACGGGCGGCAAGCCCGCTACGCGGCAACACCAATCCCGCAAAACCCACGGGAATCGCCAGCGCAATTCCTGTGGGAATCACCGCGCGTTCGCCCGCATTCAAAACGAAATCAATGCGACTGTGCAAATCAAATCCGGCATCGCCTGCGCGTTGATAACGCGGCAACGGCATCGCTTCATCCAGTAGTTTAATCGGCAGTTCGAGCATCTCGTTCACGTCTCTTTTTTGCAGCCGTCACCCATCATCTTCAATATCAACTTGGCGGCGTAAACCCCAGCACCATATCAAAACGCGCGGCTAGTTCACCAATACGCGATTGTTTGAGCGGCGCGAAATCCACGATGACGGAGGCGCGCGCCTTCGCATCGCGAATGTTTCGGAGAATACCATCGCGTTCATTCTGGGGTTCGCCTTTGATATAGCATTGGGTGGTGAATTTTTCCTGCCCTTTCACTTTGACGGCAAAGTGTATATGCGGCGCGCGACCCGGATAAGCCACCGGTTTGATGGTGCGGAAATAATAATCGCCACTTGAGCCGGTCACGAATCGCCCGAACCCTTGAAAATTCGCGTCGCGTTTGTCGCGATTGACGCTGCCGGTGTGCAGGTATGCGCCGTGGTTATCGACTTGCCAGATTTCGACAACCGCGCCGCGAATGGGTTCGCCGCGCCGGTCAAGAATGCGCCCGCTCAGGTAAGTAATCGCGCCGACTGCCGGTGTGATGGCGTCATTAATCATTAACAAATCGTTATCGGTATCCAACGGCATACGGTCGGGATAAAACGGGCCTTCGGTTTGTCGCGGGGTCTGTGTCAACTGCTCTGCGAAAACACCCGGCACCCACAGAGCCGCCGTCCCCATTGCCCCGGCAACCATACTGCCAAAAAATTCCCGACGAGCAAATAAGTTTCGTTTTCCATTCATGGGTTACACTCTCCTTTCTCTATGATGATGAAGACAGGGTTGCCCAGAATTGTTGCAACCCGGCAGCGACTTCGTCGGGTCGTTCAAGTTGCCACCAATGTGAACAATTCGGAAATGAAATAAACCGGGCGTGGGTGCGTTCTGCCATACGCGCGCCGAAATCCGGCGTCACATAAGGGTCTTTCTCGCCCCATAAAACCAGTCCCGGCGCTTCGACATGCGCAAGCTCAGCTTGCCATTCGGCTCCGACTTGAATGGCTGAACGGTAGAGTTTAAGAATGCAATCTTTCATTGTAGCATCAATATACTGGGCAGCCTCGGCGGCATCGGCATCCGGCACACTGGCGCTTACGAGCGCCGCCTGAATGACTTCAGGTGTCATACCGCGCATCACCTGCTCACCGACGCCGGGGGTCTGCCAGAGTTGCGCCATCTGATGCCAGACATACCCGGCATCAATGGACGCGCCACCCAAAGCCCAACTGCGCGCAATGTCCGGTTGCACCGAAACCGCGCGCATCACCAGTAGCGCCCCCCAATCATGCCCGACAACATCGATGGGCTTAGGCAAGGCGCTCAATGCTTTTAACAACCATTCAAGATAAGCTTCTTTGCTGGCATCGAAGCCATCCGGCAAGGGGCTATCGAAACCCGGAAGCGACAAGGTCACGACATCACGGCGATGGAGGCGAGCAATCACCTGATGCCAGACGCGATGCGTATCAGGAACACCATGAACAAACACAACGGGCATAGCTTTCTCTCCCATACAAAACCAACTGCCTGAAATTAATTTAAAAGCGATGCAACTTAATGAAAACGAAATCCTGAATCCTGTCCTTACGCTCTCGCAAGCGCATATTCCTGCAAATCGACGCGAATGTATTTGGCAAGCAAGGGATGCACGCGGGCGATTTCCCGGTAAACCTGTTGCGCGATGTCGCGATAAGAGATATGTCCCTGCCTGGCTGAACGCAGACTGATGAAATGGTTGAGCGAACGCAGATTCCAGGTAAACATGGCGCGCTTGCGAAATGCCAGTGGCAACGCATATTGCGCCACATACGGAAAATCCTTGCTGATTTTTTCAAACGCCAGGCTTCCCCGCTCAACCAGTTCGGTATAAATTTTCGCGTAGCCGTATTCGTTAATTTCCGGCGGCGTTTCAAAACCATGCGCATTGGTGAGCAATTGATTGGTCTGCGTTGCCATGCGATGGCGTTGAATATCGCGAAACGCGCCGTAATCAACCAGAATGTCAAAGGTATAGTAAACCTGTTCCAGCGCCCGCAACGGTTCGTCCCATTTGCCGCGCCGCTTCAAGTATTCATCAATGACCTGCTCTTTGGCTTCGCGACTCATCTCGCTGACCCGCGCATTCACCGTCGCTAAATCGGTTTGCGAGTATTCATATAAAATCGCGGCAATCAATTTGTCTTCTGCTTGCTCATCATAATGCACCAGCGTCGCGCGATTAGCGGTCGGCGTCGCTTCGGTTGTTGAACCCGGGTCTTTTGCTTTCATCAAATCACTGACCATCAGTTGCATCTCACGATTGGTTTCATCGATGAAGGCGTTGTAATCGGCATATTTCAACAGCGTCGGAATGATGGTTTCGGCTTCGCGTTTAAGCGACGCGCCGAATTCGCGCGCTTCTCGTAAAGGGTGCGACAGCATTTTGGTAATCATATGTTCAAGCGCGCGACCGTTGATGGTGAGTCCAATATTGGTAAAGGTCGCCGCCGGTAAAATGTAGCGCAGAATGTCGCAGGCTTTGGCTTTGCAGGCGGTGTTGTAACCGGCATTGGTCTGGGTCTCTTTTTTCGGCACGCGCTTTTTGATTTCTTCAATACATTGCGGCGTCAACTTCGCATAAGCTTTCATCATGGCGCTGACGGTTTCACGATAAAGCTCCGCATAAGCGGTGCCCGCAAGTTCCGGCGCTTTGTAATATTTCTCTTCGTCAAACACCACGTAGCGCGTCGATTTTTCGGTGTAACTGGCGAGGCGATTGTCTTCAATGATTTTGCTGGTGACAATCGAAACGTCTTCGATGGCGATGTGCGCGATGGCATGTTCGGCAACTGAATTGCCTGACCAAACCGCTCGTCCATTGCGTCGTACATAGAGCGTATGGTGACGCGGCAACTCGGCGCAATAAACCATGCCTTTATAATCATCCCAAGTATCTTGCTTTCGATAAGCAACTTTGTTTACTTCCGGCTTGAGTCGCGTACGATTAAGGTGAATCGTATAAACCTTCGTTGAAGAATCCGGGGGATTGATGAATGCCGCCCAGCCGAGTTTCAGAGCTAATTCATAAAACTGTTCCTGCAAAGGTTTGCTGGTTGTTGAGTATAAAAGATGTCCGCCATCATCTTCGTGACCATCCGAATTGACCAATCCTTCCATTAAACCGTGGAGCAGGTTTGTGCTATAACTCAAAATATGTTTCGGGATAATTTTTCTGCCTTGCTCGTCATAACACTGCTGTAGGAAATCTCCCAGTTCTGCATGCTTCACATAATATTTGTCGTTTTTATGCTCAGCAATTTCAAAGCCACACTGAGCGCAAACCTGTTTTAGAAACTCAATTTTTCTTGGCTTACGAATATGAAACTGCACGGCATCGTGGTAGCGCACATCATGATAGCCGTCACCAATAAAAAAACCTGTGAATTTTAGCAAGGCGCGAGCCTTTACTTCGCGCTCGCCCAAATAGATGGTCTCCGGTTCACTACCTTGCCACTTGGCAGAGAGTTGATAGGCACAGGGAACCCCATCTAAATCCTTAGCCTCAATCAACTCATAATGTTGTTTCTTCCTCCCTTCTCTTGTGCGTGTCGTACAAACCCACATTTTATGGTTGGGGGTAACACATAAATCAACCGATTTGCTAGATACGCGATACATGGGTCCGACATGCGGTTCAGCAATAATTTTTGTCGGCGACAGGTACTCAAGAAAACCTGTCTCAGGATTCAATGAAGCTAAACGGAAAGGTTTACCCTGATTCCAACTGGCAGCAACTTCCTTCCACGCGCACCACCCGTCTTCGGTCAACACATCGGTGGCTTCGTCATAACAGGCATGCCCATAACCGACCACCCATTTTTCGTGAAATTGTTTAGCCTTTTCTTTGGCAAGCGATAATTTTTCGCCGTCATCTTCTTCGACGACAACCTGGGTTGTCATATCGAGGTCTTTATCAACCAGGAGTTTTAACAGGTTGCGGCGGAGCGATTCTTTGCTGCGACTGTAATAAGCAAAGAGGACGGCGACGACTTCTTCGGGAAGGTTCTGGACAACGAAAACCGGGCGTTCGGTATTACTGACATAAGGTTTAAGGGCGACGAGTTCTTCGTGTGTGAATGTTTCGGTCATTGCATGTGGCTTTCTTGAAATTGATTTTATCGGTCGCGGGAATTGTATGGAAGGTTGTGATATTGGACAAGGCGCAGAGATATTTAATCTCGAAAGATTGCTTGGTCAACCTTTCAACCCATTATGCCCCTTATCTCACGCCCTTGATTTCTTCGGGCAATGAGATTAGTTTTTACAATATCGGATTTCGATAACGAAAAGCGGTACTTGAAAAACTCATGAAAGATAAGGAACTTTATTCGGGATTTATACGCCTGCATATTCTTCATCATGCCTGTGAAGAAGCAATCTATGGGGTCGGGATTATCAGGGAGTTAGGGCGTCATGGCTATACGCTGAGTCCGGGGACGCTCTATCCGATACTCCATGCGATGGAAAAGAAGGGCTATCTCAAATCCTATGAGGCGCGTGAAGGAAAAGAAGCGCGCCGTTTTTACCGGGCTACATCCAAGGGGCAAAAGGTAATCAAAACGGCGAAAATCAAAGTAAAAGAGTTGTTCGGAGAACTTTTTGAGACCGACTCTCCGACCACAGCAAGGAATAAGAAAACCAGAAAAGGGGTAACAAAATGACCTGCAAAACGGACGCTAGTAAACGCAATTTTCTTCGCCTGACAACGACCGTAAGTATGGGCGTCATCTTAACCGGTTGTCAAAACGCGGGAAATTCAAATGCATCGGCGCAACTCGGCAAGCCATCGTCCTCTAAAACAGCCGAAAGCGAAAAACCGGGAGAAGTTACGGCAACTGAGGATTTGATGCGCGAGCATGGCATCCTGCGCCGGGCATTACTGGTTTATTCGGAAGCCGCCGCGAAACTACGCAGTAACCCGGCAACCGTTCCTCCTGAAGCGTTGCAAAAAACCGCAAAGTTATTTCGCGCTTTTGGTGAAGACTACCACGAGAAGAAATTGGAAGAAACCTTCATCTTCCCCGCCGTTAAAAAAGCTGGCGCAGAAGCGGGGAGCCTTGCAGACATTCTCATCACGCAGCATCAGCGTGGACGCGAAATCACCGATTACATTCTTTCGCTAACTCAAAGCGCCAAGCTGGGCATTGCAAATGCCGGACAACTGGCGCAGGCAATGGATGCATTGGTGCGTATGTATCGCGCGCACGCTGCCAGAGAAGATACGCTTGTATTTCCGGCGTGGAAGCAGACCTTGTCAGCCGCTCAACTTGATGAGATGAGTGAGAAGTTTGAAGACATCGAACATGAACAATTTGGCGAAGACGGGTTTGATGATGCAGTAAAACAAATCCGCGAAATCGAAACCGCGCTCGGGCTTGCCGATCTCTCGCAATTTACTGCGCCGCTGCCATCGCGCTAACAATTTCCAATGATTGATGAACGGCTCGAAAGGTATAGCGATGTCTCTTTATCAAAAAATCATTAACACCGATGCGCCTGCTGCCGTGATAATCATCCGGCTGATGGTTGGCGCAGTTTTTCTCTCGGAAGGCATACAGAAATTTCTCTTCGCCAGTGAACTTGGAGTGGGGCGGTTTGCAAAAATCGGCATCCCCAATCCAGATTTTTTTGGACCTCTGGTTGGCACCTTTGAAATTCTTTGCGGCACGCTGGTTCTTTTAGGACTGTTTACTCGCCTGGCACTGGTTCCCTTGTTGATCATCATCTCGGTTGCCATTGCCACAACCAAACTGGCGATGTTGCCGGAAAAGGGATTCTGGACAACCGCCCACGAAGGACGCACCGATTATGCAATGTTCCTCAGCATCATCTTCCTGCTCATTGTTGGTGCGGGCGTGTGGTCTCTGGATGCTCGCCTTGCAAAGCGGCGCGATAACTCATGACCGAAGCCAAAAAATCGGAAGCGACAACTTCCACGCCCAAACGGACATCGCTTACAGAACTCGCCAGGCTTTTTCTCAAATTGGGAACTATCGCCTTTGGCGGCCCGGCGGCGCACATTGCCATGATGGAAGACGAAGTGGTGCGGCGGCGGCGCTGGCTGACGCGCGAAGAATTTGTTGACCTGCTCGGCGCGACCAATTTGATTCCCGGACCTAATTCAACCGAGATGGCAATTCACATCGGGCACAGGCAAGCGGGTTGGCCCGGGCTTGTGATTGCGGGCAGTTGTTTCATTCTTCCGGCGGCGTTGATCGTTACGGCGTTTGCCTGGAGCTATGTGCGCTACGGTTCGCTGCCGCAAGTTTCCGGCATTCTCTACGGCGTCAAGCCGGTGATTATCGCAGTGGTTTTGCAGGCGCTCTGGAGACTGGGGCGCAGCGCGATTAAAACCCCGTGGCTTGCGATTATCGCTTTGGTGGTTGCGGTCTTGAATTTTTTCGGCGTCAATGAATTGCTGCTTTTACTTGCTGCCGGAATGGTTGTCGGCTTTGGCAAAAAATTTATTGAACGAATCAAAGAAGCAACCCACAATTTGTCTGCCTTTTTTTCTGCGATTCCTTTGGCGGTGGTCGGGCAAACTGCTACGTCCTCAGACCTGACCAACGGCGCAGCATTCGGGTTATGGCATCTGTTTCTCTTCTTTCTCAAGGTCGGCGCGGTGCTCTATGGCAGCGGCTATGTGTTGCTGGCGTTCATTCGCGCTGATCTGGTCGAGCGTTGGCGCTGGTTAAGCGAATCTCAGCTTTTGGATGCCGTCGCCGTCGGACAGGTGACACCGGGACCGGTGTTCACAACGGCGACGTTTATTGGTTATGTACTCGGCGGCGGCATGGGCGCGTTGATTGCCACGGTAGGGATTTTTCTTCCGGCGTTTTTCTTTGTGGCAGTGAGCGGCCCGTTGGTGCCACGCCTACGTCAATCGAAAATCGCCAGCGCCTTTTTAGACGGCGTCAACGCGGCATCTCTGGCATTGATGGTGGTCGTAACCTATCAACTCGGAGGCGCGGCGCTGGTGGATATTCCGACCCTTGCTCTGGCAATTTTAAGCGCCGGTTTACTTTTGCGTTTTCGTGTGAACTCTGCCTGGCTGGTTCTCGGCGGCACCATCATCGGCTGGTTACTTTACGGGCGACTGGGATAGCCAACGAACTGAATAAATTGTCCTGACCGTAGACGCGAAGAAAAAACCGACTGAAGCGCAAATTATTTCTGCTTCACATATTGCTTTGTGGAATCAGGGTTGCCATTGAAGTCGATTCGCACCTGACGGTCTCGCCAATGCAAAACAATATTCCGCCATTCATATAGCCGCGGAGGTTCCGGCAATCTCAGTTCGTCTAAACCAGAAATCAAGACATTGGCACACTCGATGTTGAAAAAATGCCGATAAACCGGGCTTATTCTTAATGTATCGTGTACCAAGCTGCTGGATTCCGGTTTAGCGTCATTCAGTAGCAAACTCCCGGAAATAACCCGACCGGCGCACTTGATCGTCACAGAGAGGTTTAAGCGATTTTTCACACAGTCAGTGGGGGATTTTTCTCCCTCCCCATCATTTGCCTGCCCGTTTATTGTCTGCTGAGGGTTAAACCGGCTGGCACACCCTTTGCTAAATCTTGCCTATAATTTTTTTTGCAAATCTATAAAGGGGTGGCTTGATGTCCACAGTAACCGAAAAAATTAAACTGCAAAACAAAACGCTTCTTTGCGGAGCTAGTGGTTCGATGTCCACAGTAACCGAAAAAAAGACCGCAGGCTTTGACCTTTTGCGCCTCTTAGGAATTCGCCAGTTGATTTTATGGCGCGGGTTTCCCTACATCTTTCAGGCAGCAATGCTATTGGTTTTTGCAAGCCTTATCATTTTAGGTTGGGAACGGTTTGCTCCTGCGGGAGTCAATGAAAAGCTATTTGCTAAAACGCATCTTGTCACCTTGCTGGTTTGGGGGTTATGGTGGCCCGCAATGGTTTGGGTGGCAGTGATTTTCGGACGTGTCTGGTGCTCAATCTGTCCGCTCGAATTGGTAAGCAATTTCAGTGAAAGACTGGGGCGACGAATTGGCATCAGGCAGCGACCGCTGCGCCGCTGGGTTACTTCGGGCGCGGTAATTGTCGCTTTGTATGCCCTCATCCAATTATTGGTAGCCGGGGCTGACATCCATCGCGTCCCCGCTTACACCGCATTGTTTCTGCTTGGGCTGCTGGTCATGGCTTTTATTACCAGCTTGTTCTTTAGAGACAGAGCCTTTTGTCGCGGCTTTTGTCCGGTTGGGCAATTGCTGTCGGTTTACGGGCAAGGCGGTATGCTTGCGGTTCGTGCCGATTCTGAGACCTGTCGAACCTGTACAAGCAAAGGTTGCCTCATCGCTTCCAACCGCAATAATCTTGATGCGCGCAGTTGCCCAAGTCTGCTCAATCCACCAAAACTAAATAGCAATCGCGAGTGCCTCATTTGCACACAATGTATCAAGTCCTGCGAGCCGGACAATATGCGATTGTTGCTGCGCTGGCCGTTTCATTCGGCTGACACGCGCGAGCCTTTAGCAAATTTGCCGACGACGGTTTTTGTGATGCTGGTATCCGGCTTTGTCATCTGGGAACTATTTACTGAATGGCCTGCGGCTGAAAAAGTCTTTTTAACCGCTCCGCACTGGTTGAGTCAGCAAATCGGTGTGGAATGGCTTACGGGTTATCTGGAAGGTTTCTGGGCGCTCGGTGTTGTTCCTCTGGCGCTGTGGCTGGTAACGGGTTCGATAGTGAAAGTTTTTGACAACCGTACGTCTCTTCGTTTGGCTTGGCGCAAACTCGCTTTGCCGATGGCGGTCGTGGTATCGGCTGGACATATGGCTAAAGGATTGGCGAAGTTCGTTTCCTGGGCAGGTTTTCTACCTTATGCCGTGAAAGACCCCAACGGTTTAGACACGCTCCAGGGGTTGGCAAACAAAACCATTGCGATGCCTGCGTCCCTCTTATCACCGTTGACAAGTGTAGTGGTGGCAGTCTGTTTGTTGGGCATCGCGCTGGGTCTCTCGCTTAGGGAGATGAAATTAAGCCATCCGCAAACTCGTTACATTTACTTTGTGCCGCCCGTGGCAATAGCCGTCGGCTTTCTCTTCATTGTCGTTGGCTGGACATTCAAATAAGCTGAAAAAATTTTCCGACGTTGCGCCTGCGCTGTTTCATTCATCAATGCGCCGCGTCATTGTCTCTCGACCAAAATTTTGTAATCCGAATTTTTGAAAACATCACGCAATATGGCTGTCGGCAGTGTGACCTATGGTAAAAATCCCGATGGCGCATTTCTCAAAGCAATTTTTCCATATACAGTTTCGCCGGGCTTTCTCTGTAGGGCGGAATTTCGCGAAAGCCCAGTCGTTCATAAAATTCAACGGCGCGTTGCTGCACGGGCGGGTCATAAACTTCAAGCCAGATGCGCTCGTAGCCTGCGGCTTCGGCAAACTGCAACAGGGCATCGGCAATTTGCTTGCCCCAGCCTTGGGCGCGATAAGCTTTTAAAATCCACATGCGTTTAAGTTCGCAAATATCTTCGCTGAGGCGCTTGATTGCTCCGGTGCCGACGACTTCATCATCATCAACGATGGCTAAAAATATTCCGCCGTTATCATAGTAATAAGTTTCGAGTTCATTGATGTCTATGAATTCATCCATCGCCTCGAATTCTTCTTCCATCTCCTCGGCGGTTTGATGAAACTGCCAGATTTCATTGCAGACCTCAGCCATCACGCGACGCGCGGCGCGGCTTTCACTGGGATGTAACGGGCGGATTTCAATCATTGATTTATTGAATCAGCGAACCATCAAGTTGTCGTTTCATTCTTCGCTTTAAAATTTTTGGCGCGGTATCCGAAGCATCCGTGCAGCCGCGAATGATCAGGCAATCTGACGGAATTTCAATGCTGTCTTCGTTGACCTGATCCCAATTTTCAAAATCATCGGGCGGCGTATCATCACGAACTTCAACGGTGACGGGAAGTGTCATATTGCGCGCCGTTCCCATCGTCATCATTCGCTCGCCAACGGCAAAAAGATTTTCAATCGCTTTGTTATTCCAATCAATTATATCCCTGGCAAACCGCTCATCTTTCAGGTTGATTTGAAAGTCATCGGCAAAGATGTGGAATTGATAAGCAGGCATGGGGATTATTTATTTTTCCCAAAATTTATATCGAGGGGTTTCAAAGCGATCAACATAGTCTTTCGAGACTTTCAAACCTGCGCCAGTTAACTCCATCACCCGACGCATGGCTTCGATTTTATTTCCGCTTCTAACCAAATCGCGAATCTCTTTTTCAGCCTCAGGCGGTAAGGTAATGTCGTCAGTCTTTTTATTGTATGGATAAAGTGGCATTGGCTTTTTCAACAGATTAATTATGTAGTGTGAAAGTCAGAGAATAATTTCACACTACATAATTCTTATAAATACATTTACGCTCGCGGCGCGTTTTTGACGACTTTCTGTTTCTTCTCGTCGAAATACAGGACGCGACCTTGCCGATATGACTCAACGCTCATGGCGATTGCCGTCATGGTCTTGTAGCCGGTGAGCGCATCGAGTCTGGGCGTTTCGCGACTCTTGACGCAGCGCAGGAAATTCGCCATGTGCGATTCGCTGTTTTCGCATTCCCAGACCACTTCGTTCTGCCCGTATTTCTCGGCAAACTGTTTTTGAAAAGCGCGTTGCGGGGTGATGGTGATTTTACTGACGCGCGCTTCAAACTGCCCGTTCGGATTAATCAAAATCGTGCCTTCGTGCCCGCGCAGTAGCCCCGGTATATGCGTGTCATTTGCCATCGATGAACTAATCACCACGCAGTGACCTTGCGCGTAATCGGCAGTCATCGTGAAGGTATCGGGCACTTCGCGTTCATCTTTGAAAACATAGATGCCGCCGCTGCCGGTGACGCGATAAGGAAATTGCGGTTCGCCCCAGCAAATCTGCATCGGAGCCATTACGTGATAGAACAGGTCGGTTGCAATGCCGCCCGAATAGTCCCAGTATTTTCTGAAACGAAAGAAGCGGTCGGCATCAAAGGGGCGTTTCGGCGCATCGCCAAGCCACATCTTCCAATCAATAAAATCATCGCCCGATTTATCGGGTCCCGCGTTTTTATCAATCGGCCAGTTCCATTCGCCATTCGTTGAATTGCGATGGAAAGAGCCTTGGCTCATGATGAGTTTGCCAATCATGCCGTCTTTAATCGCTTTGCGAACTTTCCACCACTGGTCTGAACTGGTGGTTTGTGAACCGACCTGCAAGACTCGTTTAGTCTCTTGAACCTTCTCATAAATCTTGCGCGCTTCATCGACGGTTTTGGTCATGGGTTTTTCAAGGTAAACATCTTTACCGCGTTCGAGCGCGTCAATTGCCATCCTGGCATGCCAGTGGTCAGGCGTCGCGATTAACACCGCATCAATATCTTTGCGCTCCAACAACTCGCGATAATCCATGTAGGTGTCGCAGGCGCTGCCTTCGCCGTACTCTTTCATCACGAATTCCTTGGCGAGTCTGAGGCGTTTGGCGTAGACATCCGACACCGCCAAAGCGCGTGCAGGGGTTGCGGCGTCTTTGCCGGTATCCATCGCCCATTTCAAAATGTCGCGCCCGCGTCCGCCGCTGCCAATCAAGCCGAATTGAATATGCCCATTGGCAGGGGTGCCATAAACCGAACGGGCATCTTTTAAAATCGTCATCGCCGCGCTCGCAGCCACAGCGGTTTTGACGAAATCCCGGCGATTGACTTTGGTTTGCGGATTTTCTGGTTTCAATTCAGACATCATTACTCTCCCATCGTTTATATTGGTTTAATTGCCCACTGTTTCGTGAGGCGAATACTAAGGCAGGCAGGCGCGAAACTTCAAGCAGGCGGAAAGAAATGATGAACCACAGAGACACCGAGGCACAGAGAAAAATGAATAGGAACAGGCGAGAGGAATCGGGCGGTGCAAATTCTCCCTTTCTCCCCTTCTCCCTTTCTCCCCTTCTCCCTTTCTCCCTTTCTTCTTCTCTGTGCCTCGGTGTCTCTGTGGTTATTTTATGACTATGCGCGTTTCGCAATTCATCAGCAACGACAGACTGAACCAGAGGCGCTAGACTTATGAATGATGATTTGTTATCACTTGGTTACCTGAACCTTGCAAAGCAAAGGAGCGTTTATGAAAAACCTCAATGACCGCGTAGCCATCATCGGCATGGGCTGCACGAAATTCGGCGAACACTGGGACAAAGCCGCCGACGATTTAATTGTTGAAGCGGCATTTGAAGCCTTTGCAGATGCAGGCATTGCCCCCCCGCAAATCGAAGCCGCATGGGTTGGCACGCTGACTTCGGGCGTGAGCGGACAAACCCTTTCAAAACCTTTAAAGCTGCAATACATTCCTGTCACCCGCGTTGAAAATATGTGCGCCACAGGTCAAGACGCGCTTCGTAACGCCGCCTTTGCCGTCGCCGCCGGGGCGTATGATTTGGTTCTCGTCGTTGGTTTTGAAAAGCTGAAAGATTCCGGTTATTCGGGACTTCCGGGCGCGCCGTCAAGCGTGATTGGCGCGGGCAACACCGCGCCCGGAGCATTTGCGCTTTCCGCCAATCGCTACTTTCACGACTATGGCGCGGACAAAGAGACGCTTGCAAAAATTTCCGTCAAAAATCATTACAACGGAGCGCGCAATAAAAAAGCCCATTTTCAAAAAGAGGTTTCGCTTGAACAGGTGATGCGCGCGCCGATGATTGCTTCGCCGCTCGGTCTGTTTGACTGTTGCCCGACCACGGATGGCGCAGCCGCAGCGATTATTACCCGCACGGAGCTTGCGTCGCGCTTCAAAAAAGATTTTGTGACCATTAAAGCGATGGGACTTGCGGTCGGTCCCGGCACCGGAAAACTCGATACCGCTTTCAACTTCACCAGTTTTCCTGAAACCAAAGCGGCAGCCCGTCAAGTCTATGACCAACTCGGTATCCGCGACCCGCGTAAAGAAATCAGCATGGCAGAAGTCCACGATTGTTTTTCCATAACCGAGTTAATCATCTACGAAGATTTGGGACTTGCGGAACCCGGCAAAGCCAAAGCCGAGGTTGATGCCGGAGCCTTCACCTTGCAAGGCGACACCCCGATTAATACCGATGGCGGGTTGAAATCATTCGGTCATCCGATTGGCGCAAGCGGACTGCGGATGCTGTATGAAATTTACCATCAACTGTTAGGTAAAGCCGGTGAACGACAAGTGAAAGATATGAAACTCGGGCTGGCGCATAACCTCGGCGGCAATCCCGGCTCCTTCACCTGCTCAATCATCGCACTCGGTCATCCCTAATTTGCGTTCGTCCGTTCTTCTTGCGTGCGAAGAAACAAACTGCGACTTTCAGGCGTAGTTGAATAGGAATTCATCAATCAAGCTGAGGTCAAGATGAGCACCGGCACAGGGGCATACGCAGAACACCATTTCAGGAAGGTCATCCCGGGCAATATTGAAACGGTGCGACAAAGGCTTTCGGATGTTCTGGAAGATTTCAACTATATTGTCATCAGCGACAATCCGCTACAAGCGAAACGTCCCGAACAAAAAAATATGTGGATTGCCAACATCCTCGAATATGATGCCCGTTTAACCATTGCCTTGAAAGCCATCAGCCCAGCCTCGACGCTGGCGACCTTTGACTATGAAGTGGCATACATCTTCAACAAAGGCGATATGCTGGCGCTTGAACGCGAAGCCGATGCGATCATCGCCCTCGCCACTGCGCCGATTAACAAAACCATCTGTCCGGCTTGCGAAACCGAAAACCTTGGCGCGGTGCGATTCTGTCGCGCCTGCGGCACCCCCATCGCCCTTACCAAACTTCCTGCCGAACTTGAAGTGATGCGGCTTACGGCGGGACTGAGCGCCTCGCAAATTGAAATTGTCATGGGGCTTTTATTTGTATTTTTGACCTTGCTGGTTGCCTTACCGTTAATCTTTCTCGGCAGTCTCAAAGCGTTAGCAGTTGGCTGGATTCTCTTTGGCGCCGGTGAATTGTTGGGTGCGGTGATTTTGGCTTATGGATTGCGCCGCCTGCATAAAACCATCAACCAGACGATACCGCAGGAGATTCAACCCGGATTGCAACGAGTCACGCAGATGCAAGAGCCTGTTGTTTTGCCGCCGCCGCCAGACCAATTGGCGCTCGCGCCGCAACCGCCATCGGTTACCGAAGGCACCACCGAATTAATTAATCAACCCGAGAAGACTCCCGTCGCTCTCAAACAAGCGAAAAACACGGATGCGATGGATAGTTGAAATCTCTGCATTCTCGGTGAAGTCCTTCCCCACTTTGCCTGAACCGCTTTTCCGATAACCGGTCTCGCAAAGTATCTTTGCTAACCGACAGGCTGCTCAAATACAACGGCGTTCATTTTTTTACTTCAAGCGGCGCGAATTTGAGTGGCGCAAGCTGGATGCGCGTGGTCGAAAGTTTTTGCCCTTTCATAAATTCCAGCATCACCTCTTTAATTTGTGGCGACGATAAAAACAGCGGGTCACTATGCACTGCGCCTTCGATAATCAAATGCTGACTGTTGGGAAAACCGCGACGCGCTTCTTCGGCATTGCCGACAGGCGTTCGCGCGTCAAACGTGCCGCTGATAAACAGAACAGGAATTTTCGCTTGCGGATTTTGGCGAAACCTTTCGCCCAAATCGGGACTGCCCCAGGCATCGCAAACATAAGGGTGCGGCAAATCAATCACCTCTTCAAGCAAAGCCTTTTTCGCTTCGCGTTTGATTTGCTGGCGGCGTTGCGGTGAGACGCCCGAATAACAATCCATCATATAACTCATCGCCGAACCGATGCTCGATAAGCTCCTGATAAATCGCCACCAGCCTTGCGCTGCCAGTGAATAATCGCCTTTCGACATCGCATAGAACCGTTGCGGCAATAAATGTTCTTCGCCGCCAAATGAGTTGGTCGTCAGAATCTGTAAAACGAATTTATTAATCGTCACTTTAGTTTTTTGCCCGGTGCGCGGGTCGGTGACTTCAACCGTTACCGGTTCGCGTTCAACGTGCGCCAAGACCTCTTTCATCAAACCAAGAAAATCGGGAATCTCTTTACTTAAACTCGTATCCGCTTTAACCAGGCGGTCAATGTGTTCGAGATGTTTTTGAATGTTGCCCGGCAATTTAATCGTTTGATTGAGCGCCTCTGTGCCCGCCAGCATCACCCGGTCAAGGCGCTTTTCGTGGCGTTTAATCGTGGCAAGCGAAAGATGTGTGCCGTAACTGATTGCCCACAAACTGATTTTTTTTGCGCCTAAAGCTTTACGCAAATCTTCGAGATCATCGGCGCTCTCCAGAGTGTTATAACCTGCCAGATCAACGCCCGTTTTGCGCAACCGTTCGGCGCATTCTCTTGAAGCCTTTCTAAAAACGCTTAACAAACCCTCGCGATTTGTCGTCTGTTCAAGCGATAAATCAACGGTTTCGCGACAACCCAGGTTTGGCTTGGACATGCCGACGCCGCGCTGGTCAAGCGCGATGACATCGGCAATTTCGCGCAGCGCCATAAACAACGGAAACCTTGTGCCACGCGCCGCACCGATGCCTGAGCCACCGGGTCCGCCTGCCAGGTACACAATCGGCGAACCGGGATTGGCGTTGGTGCTTTTGAAGCGCACAAAAGCGAGTTCAATCAAACGACTTTGAGGATTGCGGCGATTTTCCGGGACGTATAACCTGCCAAGTTCCGCATCAACTTTCTGTTGGCTCGCGGATTCAAAAACATAAGGTTCAAGTTTTACATCCCCGGCTTTCTGCGCGTTCGCGTAAACGCCGAGACTGGCGACCACCAGCAAAGCAAAACCGATTCGCACCCCGATTGCATACACCCTCATCATTTCACCTCAAGTTGTTATTCACGCTCAGCTTTATGCAAGCGATAATCGATACCCGAACTTCGATAGCTCAAATGCGCCATCTCGCCTTTATTGCTGAGTTGCAAAACCGAGCAATAGATCTTGAATGTTTTTGAGCATATCCCTCAAATTGGAATCCGAAAGATTGGTCATGACTGCAATGACCACGCCTTTATCGGGAAAGAGCCAGAGTTCGCATTTGGCTCCGGCTTGATTGCCGTTATTCAGCACCAGACGCAGATTGCCCGTTTCCGCAATACTCCAGCCGAAACCATAGCCGGTCGGTTTTTCGTCTTTGGCGCGGTATGCCTTCCACATCTGTTCACGGGTGGCGCGTTTCATCAATTTGTCGGTGTTTACAGCGATAGCGAATTTCGCTAAATCCATTGCGGTTGAAAGCTGTCCGCCGCCGGCAATCTTGACGCTGGTGTCGAGCAGATTGGCATTCAAAATCATCCCGGCTTTCGCCTGCGTCTTGATGTCATCCGGCAACAGGGGAATCGTTGAAGGTTGCGCTTTGATATAACCCCGCGCGCGGTCTGCAATGATGACAAAATGATTGTCAACCCGCGTGTGCTGCATACCGGCGGGTTGAAACACAAACCTGTTCATATAGTCTTCGTATTTCATTCCCGATGCGCCTTCAATCGCACAGCCGAGAACGCTATAGCCATAAGTCGTATAGCTGTACTTCGCGCCCGGTTCAAATAACAATGGCTCATCTTTGAAAGCATTCAATGATTCAGTGATGGACGAATAATGGGTCGTGCTTGCCGATTCCAAACGATTTTTGTAATGACGGATGCCGCTTTGATGGGTAAGCAAAAGGCGCGCGGTGATGGGCTGATTTTTTTCGGGAAACGCCGGGCAATATTTTTGAATCGGCGCGTCAAGGTCGATTTTGCCCTGTTCGACGAGTTGCATCACCGCCGTCGCCGTAAACGTTTTGGCGATAGATGCGGTGCGAAAAGCCGTGGTGTTTTTCACCGGAACCTGATTTTCAATATCTGCCAAACCGAAACTTCCGGCGTATTGAATGCGGTTATCGACGGCAATCGCGATGGCAAGACCGGGAATGCCAAGCTTTGCCTTTTCGCTTTCAACAATCGTTTCAAGCTTTTTTATGGTGTCGGGAGGAAGTGATGTCGAGGTTTGCGCGTCGCCGTTTGTCGGGATACCTGACATCAGAACGAAGACCACTGCCAGACATTGCGCCCGCGCAACCAATCTGTTCGAGCAACTCATGAATCGTTTCATGCAAATGAATCCTTTCAGAAAAAGAGATGCCTGAATTCAGGCATTCGGCTCAACCATAACATGTGTGCTCTTTGCTGTCTTGAAGGTGATTAACCTTTTTGGAAGGCGATTAACCGAGGCGGAAGGTATTGCGATAGGCTTTCGGCAACATCCCGGTTTGGCGTTTAAACAGGCGCGAAAAATGGCTCTGGTCGGCAAACCCCGCCAGTGCGGCAATCTCTGCAAGCGGCTTATCGGTGTATGAAAGTTGTCGTGAAGCATATTCAATACGCAGTTCGCGCACATAATCGCCTATGGTGCAGTGATGAAATTTCCGAAAGCTGCGCGCCAGATGAACCGCGTGAACCCCCGCAGACCCAGCCAGTTCATCAAGCGATAAATTCTCCTGAAAGCGTTCGTGCAGTTCTTCCTTGACTTGCGTCAACCAGCGTGGCGGTTTGCAAGTTGTCTCATTCGATAAACGCCGCGAGGTTTCCGCCAGCAGTTCAAGCATCAAGCCTTGAACCGCGAGCGGTGAAACTTTATCGAGGTGGTGAAATTCATTATAAAGTTGCGTGGCAATGCGCACCGGGGGAGCATTTGTTGCTTCGACCGGCGAGTCAAGCATCGCGCTGTATTCACGCGCGTAATCAAGCCAGCGCCGGTCAATTTCCACGAGGAAATGATGACCGTTGGTGTTATGGGCTTCGGCGTGCGTGGTATCGGGCGGGTGAAAGGTAAGCGTCAAGGGGCGGCGCGTGTGTGTATACCGACCGATGGTTTCAAGGTAATTGCCGGAAATCACAAAGCAGAACTTTGCCAGTTCGTGCGAATGCTGAGGCAATTTCAACCCTGATGAATAACGGCTTTCCGTCAGGCGAAAACCCATCACCTCGAAAGCTGGCGATTGCTGACCGAAAAATTCACCTGCGGGTAAACGATGATTCATTGTGTGCTCCATTGATATAAACGGGTAATCCAGGTAGGCCGGGTGCAAAAAAGTTCCCACTCATTATGGGAATCAATGACGCATATTTTCAAGAGAAGTTGTTACACTTCTTTCAAACTTCAAAGCCATGCTATGATTGCGCCCGTTCAAGGAGAGAATCAAAATGGCTTATCTGTTGAACGAAGAAGAACAACTCATCATCGCCACGGTTAAAAAATTTTTAGAGAACGAAGTCGCGCCGGTTGCCACCGAAATGGAACATCGCAACCAGTACCCGGAGGCAATCGTCGAAGGCATGAAACAACTCGGACTCTTTGGCGCAAACATTCCCGAAGCTTATGGCGGCTTGGATTTGAGTTACACCGTATTTGCCATGATTTTTGAAGAAATCTCCCGCGTGTGGATGGGACTTGCAGGGATACTTGGCACCCATACGGTGATGGCTGATGTAATTGCGCGATTTGGCACCGAGGAGCAGAAACAAAAATATTTGCCGGTGATGGCGCGCGGCGATAAACGCGGCGCGATTTGTCTATCGGAGCCGCACGCCGGAACCGATTTACAAGCCATCAAGACCACCGCCGAACGACGCGGCAATGATTATTTCATCAACGGCTCGAAGATGTGGATTACCAACGGGCGACGCGCCGAACTCCTGTTGATTCTTGCGAAAACCGATAAGGACGTTGAACCGGCTTATGCAGGAATGAGCGCCTTTATCGGTGAAAAAGGTGAAGCCGGACTTACGGTGAGTCGCGACATCGATAAACTCGGCTATAAAAGTCTGGAGACCTGCGAATTGCTCTTTGAAGATTTTCGCGTGCCGCAAGCAAATTTAATCGGCGGCAAGGAGGGTCAAGGATTTAAGCAGGTAATGACCGGACTTGAAGCCGAACGGTTGAATGTCGCGGCGCGCGGGCTTGGCGTGGCGCGCGCCGCCTTTGAAGAGGCGATTAAATATGCCCAACAGCGGCGCACTTTCGGTAAAGCGATTTGCGAACATCAAACCATTCAAATCAAACTCGCGGACATGGCAACCCGGATTGAAGCCTCGAGACTGTTGATTTATTCGGCGGCAGAAAAAAAGGACAAAGGCGAACGGTGCGACCTTGAAGCCGGAATGGCAAAACTCTTTGCCACAGAAACCGCGCAGGAATGTTCTCTTGAAGCCATGCGCATTTTAGGCGGCAACGGTTATGCGAAAGATTTTCCGGTTGAACGTTACTACCGCGACGCGCCGCTTTTAATTATCGGTGGCGGCACCAATGAATTGCAGCGGCTGATCATTGCCCGCAATCTGTTGAAGAAATATTCATTGCACGATTGAAAGTCGAATATCGTGCTCCTTTGTAAATTGCATTTCACGCCCCTTTGGTAAGTCTGCGTCCTTCTCTGACAAAGAGACGCCAGGTTGAAGACCCCTGATAGAAAGCGATGAGGGCTTATTTTCGGTTACAGCGCATTCTACGCCTCGCATTGGTGTGCGGTGTGCTGACGCTGTTCTCAAGCCTGACCTTGGGGCAATATCGCTTTGATTCGTGGACGACCGATTCCGGCTTGCCGCAAAATTCCGTCAACGCCATCGCGCAAACTACAGACGGGTATTTATGGTTTACCACGCTTGACGGCGTGGTGCGTTACGACGGGGTGCGTTTTACGATTTTCGATAAGGGCAACACGCCCGGCATCCTCAGCAATCGCTTCGTCGGTTTACTCGAAGACCGCGAGGGCGCGTTGTGGCTGGCTACCGAAGACAGTGGCGTGACGCGCTACAAAGACGGATGGTTCACCACCTACACAACCCGCGAGGGCTTGAGTTCAGACCTGGCGCGCGCGCTCTGGCTTGATGCCAATCAGCACTTGCTGGTGCGCACTGTCGAAGGACTGAGCCGTTGGAATGGCGAACGCTTTGTTGCCGATTCGCTGTCTGCGCAGGTCTCACCGGTCAACCCCATCTATGCTGCGCCTTCCGGCGCGCTGTGGTTTTGCGATTCATCCAAGTTGCATCAACTCAAAGATGGCAAGACGGTATCTGTTACGGGTGATTTCAAAGATGTGTCTTCGATAATCGAAAGCCGCGACGGTCGTTTATGGCTGGGCACAACGACCGGACAGTTGACGCAGTTTGCAGCCGGACAGTTTACCACGTTGCCGATACCTTCCTCATTGCCTAAAGCAAACCTCAGAACTCTGCTCGAAGACCGTGAAGGGACGCTGTGGATTGGCACGGCGGGCGCGGGGTTGTGGCGTTATCGCGATGGTCAATTCAAGGTTTACACCACCGCCGACGGGCTTTCCGACAATGTCATCTTGTCGCTTTACCAGGACCGCGAAGGGACGCTGTGGATTGGCACAGGCAATCGCGGCATCAATCGCTTGAGCCGCCGGATGATTTCGGTTTACTCAACCAAAGACGGTTTGAATGCCGACAGCGTCTATCCGATTTACGAAGACCGCGCAGGCGCGATATGGCTTGGCGGATTGGGTCTCAATCGTTTTTATGAAGGCAAGTTCACCGTTTATACCGACAAAAACGGACTTCAGAATTACAACGTCACATCGTTGTATGAAGACCGCGAGGGGCGTTTGTGGATAGGCGCGGTTGCCGGTCTGAGTTTTATGCAGAATGGGCGCTTCACCAGCCTTACCAATCGCTTGCCGCTGCCGCCGCATAACTACAGCGTCTGGGCAATTCATCAGGACAGACAGGGCGCGCTGTGGTTCGGCTCCGACAAAGGGTTGCTGCGTTATGCGAACCAAAGTTTCACCCACTACACGACGAAAGACGGTCTACCGAGCGATGATGTGAAATGGATTCACGAAGACCGCAACGGGCAGTTGTGGTTTGCCACTTATGGCGGTTTAAGTCGCTTGCAGGATGGCAAATTTATCTCGCTAACGGAAGCCGATGGATTATCGAGCAATCGCGTGCGAACGATTTACGAAGACCGCGAAGGGGTGATGTGGATTGGCACTTATGATGGCGGCTTGAATCGTTTCAAAGACGGGCGCTTGACGCGCTACACCACCGCCGATGGACTGTTTAGCAACGGCGCATTCCAGATACTGGATGACGAGCGCGGCAATTTCTGGATTGGCTCGAATCGCGGCATCTATCGTGTCGGTCGCGCCCAACTCAACGATTTCGCCGATGGAAAAATTCACGCGCTCACCTGTGTTTCCTATGGCAAAGAGGACGGTCTGCTCAATACCGAATGCAACGGCGGGCGGCAACCATCAGGCATACGCGACCGGCAAGGCAGATTGTGGATAGCGACGCAGGGCGGGGCTGCGGTGATTGATGTTGCCCATCTTTCGCTCAACCCGTTGCCGCCTTCGGTGATGATTGAAGCGGTGAGAGTTGACCGCGAGAGCGCAAGTTTCAACGGGGATGTGAATATCGCGCCGGGCAAAGAGAATCTGGAGATTCATTACACCGGACTCAGTTTTATCAAGCCTGAGTTCATGCATTTTCGTTACAAGATGGAAGGGCTTGACCGCGACTGGGTGGAAGCCGGAAACCGGCGCGCGGCGTATTATCCGTATCTGCCGCCCGGCAGTTATAGCTTCGCGGTGATGGCGGCAAACAGCGATGGCGTGTGGAGCGAAGAAGCTGTGCGTCTGCACATCACGGTCTTGCCGCCGTTCTGGCGCACCTGGCGATTCACTTTGTTGATGCTTGCGGTGCTTGCGGCGCTCACGTTTTTCATTTATCGCTGGCGCGTCCTGACGCTCAAGCGGGCGCACGCCGCGCAGGAAGCTTTTTCGCGGCAACTCATCGCTTCGCAGGAGCAGGAGCGCAAACGCATTGCCGCAGAGTTGCATGATTCACTGGGGCAAAATCTTCTGGTGATTAAAAACTGGGCGATGCTTGGATTGAATGCCGCGCAGAAAAAAGAAAGCGGACGCGAAGAGTTTGAAGAGATTGCCACGGCAGCAACGCAGGCGATAGGCGAAGTCCGCGAAATTGCTTATAATCTCCGCCCGCATCTGTTGGATGAAGTGGGACTCACGGAAGCCTTGAAAGCGATGGTCAAGCGCATGGCGGCGGCTTCGACAATAGCTTTTGAAAGCGAGATCGACCCGATTGATCATCTCTTTTCCAAAGAAGCGGAAATCGGCATCTATCGCATCGTGCAGGAAGCCATCAACAACATCGCGCGCCATTCCGAAGCCACTCGCGCCTTTGTCATTATCCGCCGCGATATTGACAATGTGTTGTTGGAGATTCGCGATGACGGCAAAGGCATAGAGTCTGCGCTCAGCGGCAAAGGGTTTGGGTTGACGGGAATGCAGGAGCGCGCCCGTATGCTTGGCGGCAGATTCGCGGTGCATTCAATGGTGGGTCAAGGGACGACCATCGAAGTTCGATTAAGCGTAGAGAAAAGCCATGACGAAAGCTAACATTCGCATATTGATTGCCGACGACCACCCGGTCTTTCGCAAAGGGTTGCGGCAGGTAATCGAAGCCGAAAGCGATTTGCTGGTTATCGGCGAAGCCACGGACGGCGACGCGGCACTGGCATTTGTGCGCCAGGAAAAGCCGGATGTCGCCGTTGTTGATGTCCATATGCCGGGCAGTGGGGGCTTTGATTTTCTGCGCGCCATCAAAAAAGAAAAACTTGCGGTCGCAGTGATTTTTCTGACCATGTTCAACGATGAAACCATGTTTAACACGGCGATGGATTTGGGCGCGAAGGGTTACGTTTTGAAAGAGAGCGCCGCGAGCGACATCACCGCAAGCATACGGTCGGTTGCCGCCGGTCGTCCTTACATCAGCCCGCAGCTTTCCGGGTTTCTCTTAAATCGCAGCCAGCATGCCGCGCAATTGGTCGAGCAGCATCCGGGATTGAACAGCCTGACGCCTACCGAGAGAAGAATTCTCAAACTGATTGCCGATTACCAGAGCAGCAAAGAGATTGCCGCAGAACTCCACATACATTACCGCACGGTGGATAATCACCGCTCCAACATCTGCCAGAAACTCAATCTTCACGGCAGCAACGCGCTGCTCAAATTCGCGGTTGAAAACAGATCGAAAATTTAGATGAGATAGTAGGCAGTAGGCAGTGGTACAGACTTACAATAGCTATTACTTGCTTTTCAGTTTCTCAACTATAAATCTGCCTGCTCGCTGATTCCTCTGTCCTTCAAACTGCCTACTATCTACTGCCTACTGCTAACCACCCGTGAGAAATCACACAGAAAAAAGTGTGTCTTCTCACAGCAAAATCGTGTAACGCCCTCTATTCATTTTTGCCCGCCGATCACCGATACTGCCAGCTGTCAAAGTTGAGACAGGATGGCAAATATGATGCTGCTGATCGTGGAAGACAATGCCAATATGCGCCGGGTGATTCGCAGCATCGTCAAAGACCTTGCAGAGATTCGCGAGTGCGAGGACGGCGCGCGCGCGCTTGCTGCCTATCGTCAACATCAGCCCGATTGGGTATTGATGGACATCAAGATGGCGGCAGTCGGCGGCATTCAAGCGACGCGCGAAATCAAAGCTGCCTTTCCTGAAGCGCGAATCATTATGGTCACCAATTACGACGATGCGGAGTTGCGCGAAGCCGCCCGCCTCGCCGGAGCCAGCCGCTATGTGCTGAAAGAGAATCTCCTGGAAATCCGCGACATCCTTGCGGCTTCCTGAAGAGGTCTTGCCCCCAACCCTCAGCAAAACGGCACTTCAATTATCTCTAAGGAGAACGCTTATGAATCCCCAATTGAAGAACACGAGTCTCGCTCTGCTGCTCACCTGCATGATTGTCTGGTCGCCGCTTGCCATAACGGCGCAAACCAATACCAACATCACGCCTGTGGTTACGGTGCTGCCCGCGACCTTTCCGATTAATGAAACCGGTTATGCGATAATCAGCATCACCAACGGCAATCCGGCTTCCGCTAAAAGCCTGCAAAGCGGACAGTCGTTCAAAATTACTTTTGATTTTGTCAGCAATCTACAAATTGAAAGCCCTGTACTGGTCAACTCGACAACCTTCACACCGGGCGATTTCGGATTGACGATTAACCACGAGAATAATCAACTGACGATTACCTATGTGGGAGCCGGTAAACTGTTCAAACCCGGCGACAGTTTCGGCGTAAAGGTTTCGTTCTTTACGCCGAGCCAAATCGGCAACGGTCGCATCACGGTTGAAGGCAGCAATCTCAAACCGGCTTTCAACGATATGGTTCCGGCGTATACGCAAATCTCTTTTGTTGACTTCGCCACCGGACCCAAAGGCGATAAAGGCGATAAAGGCGACAAGGGCGACCAAGGCGATAAAGGCGATAAGGGCGACACCGGCGCACAAGGCGTCAAAGGCGATAAAGGGGACAAGGGTGATAAAGGCGATAAGGGTGATAAAGGCGACAAGGGCGATAAGGGCGATATGGGGCTACAGGGATTTAAAGGTGACAAAGGCGACAAGGGAGACCAAGGCGATAAAGGCGACCAAGGCGCACCGGGTGCGCCGGGCACAAACGGCGCACCCGGTGCGTCCTTAAATCCTTTGCAAATCGCGATGCTGCGCTGGTACGAAGCCAATCAACTCGGCTCCTCGTTCATAACAGGAAACCAACCGCAATCGCTGGTCTTTGACGGCGCGAACCTCTGGGTGGCGAACTTTGGCAGCAACAATGTAATGAAGTTCAGAGCCAGCGACGGCGCGCTTTTGAATACCTTTACAGACATCGGTCAACCCGCCTCCAACACCTCTCCGGATACCTTGGCATTCGATGGCATCAATATCTGGGTAGCGAATTACTGGACGAATACGGTAACCAAATTGCGGGCGAGCGACGGCGCGAAACTCGGCACTTACAATGCCGGGAGCAGTCCGACAGGGCTGGCTTTTGACGGGGCAAACATCTGGGTGGCAAACGCCTCCGGCTCGGTCACGAAACTGCGAGCCAGCGATGGCGTCAATCTCGGCGCTTTCAGTTTAGGCGGACAGCCGGAAGCGCTGGCTTTTGATGGGGCAAACATCTGGGTTGCCAACAGCACAGCTCGCACTGTGACCAAGTTAAGAGCAAGCGATGGTACAAACCTCGGCAGTTTCAGCACCGGAATTGTCAGCGCGCCTGTGGCGCTGGCTTTCGACGGCGCGAACCTCTGGGTGGCGAATTATATTGGTAACAAGGTGATCAAATTCCGCGCCAGCGACGGCGTCAATCTCGGAAGTTTTAATGCCATCAATGGCCCATCTGCTGTGGTTTTTGATGGCGTCAGCATCTGGGTTAGCAATCTTGGCAGCGATAACCTGACCAAATTGCGCGCCAGCGATGGCGCTAATCTCGGCACCTTTGCGACGGGCGACGGGCCGACGGCGCTGGTCTTTGATGGCGTGAATGTGTGGGCGGCAAATATGTTCGGCAACACCCTCACCCGCCATTGATGCGCGCCGGTGCAGGCTTTCTACGCTGCAAGCCTGCGCCGATGAGTTTGCCCGGCGAGAGCTTTACCAGCGCACAGGTTCCCGAAAAAATCTTGAGCCAGCAAGCCTTTTTGAATAGTTCAACGCTATCTCACGGAATTTTATTCAGGAGAGTTTATGAAAAGAAACCGACGAATCCTTGCCTTTCTTCTCAGTATCACCCTTGGGCTTTCGTGCCTCGTAATGGCACAAACTTCGACGACCATTTTGCCTGTGGTGAGCATTGCGCCGCCCCTGTTTCCCATCGGACAACCATCGTCCTTCTGCATCACGGTTACTAATGGCAATCCGCTTTCGACGGCAAGCATTATCAACGGCGATAGCTTTACGTTTACCTTTGGTCAGGCTTCGGGAAGCGACCTTACGATTGACAGTCCGGCACTGGTCAATTCGACATCCCTGAGTGCCGGTGACTTCGCCGTGGTGTTGACGGCAACCAATCAGTTGACCATCACCTATCAAGGAGCGACCAAGCCGTTTCGAGCAGGCGAAAGTTTTGCCATCAAACTCAGGCTCACAGCGCCGGCGACCATAGGGTCAGGAAGAATCGTCGCCCAAGGACCGGCGGCAAAAGGCGGCGGGCGTTATAGTGATATGAATCCAGCCATCAGCGCCATCTCTTTTGTTGATTTCGCCACCGGACCCAAAGGCGACAAAGGCGATAAAGGCGACCCAGGGGTGCAAGGCGTCAAGGGCGATAAAGGCGATAAAGGCGATCCGGGGGTGCAATGACCAAAAGGCGACAAGGGCGACAAAGGGGACACCGGCGCACAAGGACTCAAAGGCGATAAAGGCTTGAACTGGCGCGGCGCGTGGAATGCGGCGACCAATTACCTTACGGATGATGCGGTTTCATTCAACGGCTCGGCATGGATTGCCAGACAAGCAAACCTCAATATCCCGCCGATTGAAGGCGCGGACTGGGCGCTGTTGGCTCAGAAAGGCGATACCGGCGCACAGGGCATTCAAGGGCTGAAAGGCGACAAGGGAGATAAAGGCGATACCGGACTACAGGGACCAATTGGGTTGACGGGGGCGCAAGGCACGAAAGGCGACAAAGGCGATAAAGGCGACACGGGTCCAGCGGGACCTGCCGGTACGGTAACTTTGCCGTTTACCGCCAGCGCCAACACCCTCGCCACACTTTTTTCGATAACCAACAGTGATTTCGGCACCGTCATATCCGCAACCGGCGCGGGCGATGCCATCGAAGGTAAGGTTACTGCCAGCGGCACTGGTGTTAAGGGTAGTTCTACAACGAATGGTACGGGTGTTCAGGGCACCAGCAGCACCGGCATCGGCGTGGTTGGCACCACCAATACCATCAACGCGCCTGCGATTCGCGGCGTCAATAACGCCAGCGGCGGACTCGCAGGTCAATTCATCGGCGGGGTATTAGTGACGACATCCATCAGCGCCGCCCAGAAGAATTTCAAAATTGATCATCCGCTCGACCCCGAAAACAAATACCTCTACCACACCTCTGTGGAATCGCCCGATATGAAAAATATTTATGATGGTGTGGCGGCGCTTGATACCAACGGCGAAGCCATTGTGACCTTGCCCGAATGGTTTGAGGCGCTCAACAAAGACTTTCGTTATCAACTGACCGGCATCGGCGGTTTTGCGCCGCTCTATATCGCTGAAGAGGTGACCAACAACCGCTTCAAAATCGCGGGCGGCACGCCGGGCATGAAAGTTTCCTGGCAAGTCACCGGCATTCGGCGCGATGCTTATGCCAATAAATATCGCAGTCCTGTTGAAGCGGATAAGGCAGAAAGCGAACGCGGGCACTTTCTTCATCCTGAAGCTTTCGGACAACCGGAAGAAAAAAGCATCGACTGGGCGAAAGACCCTGAATCGATGCGCCGCTTGAAAGCCCTCCGGGAAAAACCCGAACAGCAGTAATACGCCGTCAGGTTGGCAGCGCAAAATTGACTGCCGGCGCGCCTTGCGAGATGGCTCAGCACGGCGATGGCATCGGTCGGCTGACTCGCCCAGACCGGCGATAAAATGTTTACGGCGCACCATGCCCTGCGATTGGCGGACATCGCTTTGAGTCAGGAGTTGATCATAACTCCTGACTCAAAGCGATAAATCATCTTCCCTCCATCTGAAACGATTAAACTTGCGCGCGCCTCACTTGACACCACCTCGCGCAACGCATATAACCAGCCAATCCAATATTCAATCGGTGGTTGACGTTGGTTTAGTCAGGTTAGCGTGGTTCTCTCTTCATTGCATAAATCGAAATTTTTAAATCAAGGCGAGGGCGCATGAAAGAAAAATCCAGGCGGGGTAATGCGAAGAAAATTTCTTACGACAATCCTTTGCACAAAGCCATCTTTTGGACAGTTATGGCGCTGTTATTTTTAATTCCCCTCGCCTTCAGCACCGCTATTCAAGCGATTTATGCTTTACCCAAATTCGTTCTCTTAATCGTCGGCGCAGCGGCAATTCTCTTATGCCTCGCCCTTCCGCAAACCTCCACTGCTCACCCCATTCACAGCTATTTACCGTTGCTGAAATCAAGGCAAATGAAATTGCTGGCGCTCTATTTCCTGGTGATGATGGTGTCCTCGACCTTAGGGGTTGCGCCGCTGGTGGCGTGGTTTGGCACCAGCAGCAATTTTCTCGGTGTGCTCACCCAACTCGGTTTTTTGGTTGTCGCTGTCGGGGTGATGATCGCCATCAATGAAAGTGAAAAACGCCTGCTTGTCTGTCTATGGACAATGATGAGCAGCGGCAGTCTGGTTGCTCTCTATGCAACCCTGCAGTTTTTCGGCTTGGAGCCATTCGTGCCGACAAGCGTTTACACCTTTGCGTCGGCAATGGGTGAAGTCACGCGGGTGTGCGCGACGCTGGGGCATTCCAATTACCTGGGGAACTTTCTGCTCTACACGCTGCCGCTCGCTGTTGCGTTTGGTATTGCCACAAACGGCAAAGCGCGATGGCTGGCGCTTGCGGGCGCGATGCTTTCACTGGTGGCGATTATTGCCAGCGGCACCAGAGGCGCGTGGGTTGGTTTACTGATGGGCACAGCGATCTTTCTCTTTCTGGAATTTCAAGAGATTATCCAAACCAAAATTTTCGTTGACCGCAAACTTTTGCTGCGAACCCTTGCGGGCGTTTCGGCAAGCCTCATCGTAGTTGCCGTTGTCGTGGTGTTCAGTCCCGCGGCGCGCAGCGTCGCCGAACGGGTGCAGGCTTTGCGGCAAGAAGGCTTTTCGTCAAGCGGGCGACTACTGTTGTGGCGCGATTCAATAAAAATGATTCCTGCCCATGCGCTCATCGGCTGCGGCAGCGAAGGCTTTCGCAAAGCCTTTCTGGCATACAAATCGAAAGAACTGGCGCAACTGTCGCCCAAACAAAATAATGAAAACCCTCATAATGCCTATATCGAAAACGCTGTGGCGTATGGCATCGCCGGTTTTATTTTGTATCTAACGCTCATCATCTCGACGTTGATATATTTTGCGCGGGCGCGACGGCAAAGCAATTCGCCCAGGTGGCGAACCATTACTACAGGGTTGCTGGCGGCTTTCGCCAGCGTGTTGACGCATAATATTTTTATCTTCAATCAAATTTCTACGGGCTTATATTTTTTCACCTTCATTGCGCTCGCTGTGGTTATTGAAAATTTCACCAGGCGACCTGCGCGTGACCGCCAAGCCGCAGCCCCGGCGCATCAAGCCGAGCCGGTAAAAGATAAAAACCCGCCGGTTGAAAAGATGAATGCGTTTGGAGTTCGCGGTCTGGCGGCTTATACAATGACCGGCGTGGCAAGCCTGCTGTTTATCGCGGCGCTCTGGTACAGCGCGGGTTTGATTGATGCGGAGGTCGCTTTCAAAGGATTGTTTGCGCCTGCGGTTTCCGGCAACTTTCAAACGCTGACCAAACAGGGCGAACGGGTAACCAGTAGCCCTATGCCTACGGGCGCTTACGATTTTCTCTATGCCCGTACCCTTGATAGTTACGCGAGACAGTTGGCAAGCGCCCAGCCAACCGGCGGCAATCTTGAAGCGGTGAGAAAAGAGGCGCTCAATCAAGCGATTCTCCACACGGAAAAATCGCTCAGGCATACCAACACCCCGGATTTGAATTATTCACTGCTGGCGCTGCTGGCATTGACGGCGGGCGACCCAGACAGGTTGTACTCAGCGGCAAGCGAAGCGGTCAAATGGGACCCGAACAATTTTCAAACCCGCTGGTTGATGGCGGAAGCCTATTTAGCTCGCGGCGAAAAAGCGCAGGCGCAGCAGGAAGCAGAGATCGCCCTGGAGTTGTATCACACGTCACCGGAAGTGGCGTCAGTTCTGGCGCGGGCGCGTGGGGAAAGCGACCCGCAAGCGGCTTCGTTTAAAATCATGGCTGATCTGCGAATGCTTAATCCGAAAGCGAAACGCAGCGCCGATGAATTGATTGACATTGCCCGCGCGCTTTCGCAAAAAGGCAAATTGCGCAAAGCGCGACTCAAGCTTTTAACCGCGATTGCCCGAGCGGGCGGCAATTGTGCTGACTGTCATCGCGAACTCGCCGTGGTTTATGAAAAAATGGCGAACCTGTCGGAGGCGATTGCCGAATGGCAACTATTTATCGGGCAATCGCCTGAACCCGGCGCCATTGAACAGGCAAAAGCGCGTATCGAAATTTTGAAACAGAAAAAAGCGACACCACAATGAAGCGGTGTTTTCGTAGTAAACCATCGGTTGTCCAACAACCCCACACACCAGAATCCGGCAATGAAAAAAATGACAGTTACACAAGTCGAAGAAGCCACGCCCGACACCGGCGGCGCAACGCAAACCTCAAGCACAAGTTTTGCGACTGAGGAAAATCTTGACGATACGAAGCGACGGCTGTGGTTTTGGATAATCTTTGCGATAGCCTTCGTGTTCTATTTGCAGTTTCAATTCTGGCAACAATCGAGCGGCGGCGACCGCGCCAACTGGGATTATTTCGCTCAAGTGATTGCGCGCGGCGGCGTCCCTTACAAAGATGTGGTCAATATCAAAAGCCCGCTGTCGGCATACATCGGCGCGGCGGCAATTCTACTCGGCAAGCTGTTCGGACTGCGCGACATTCTGGCGATTCGTCTGGTGTTTATGCTGCTTGCGGCGCTTACCGTCGCCTTCGCTTTTCTGGTGGCGCTTGATTTTTTCCGCAACCGCAAAGTCGCCTGGCTTGCCGCAAGCATCCTGCTCGGTTTCACGCCGTTGGCAACCCTCAATGTGGGTGGGATTCAACCGAAAACCCCTATGGTGTTGTTCGGGTTGATTAGTTTGTGGGCGATGAAAAAAGACCGTCCGTTTGCCGCAGGCGTCTGGGGCATGTTATCGGCGTTGTGCTGGCAACCGGGACTTTTATTTGTCGGCGCGGCAGGGCTGGCATTTTCAGGGTATTTAACCAACTGGCGCGATAGGAAAATTCTGAAAGTAATCGGCGGCGCCATGCTGCCTTTAGCCATCCTGCTGGTTTACTTTTTATTGGCGGGAGCACTCAAAGATTTTTACCTGTGGAATATTCATTTCAATGCGACCATCTATGCGGCGGAGGAGATACGCGCCACGGGAAATTTTTTCAAGCACTTTGGCAAACTGTTGAATCAATATTTCAAAATCGTCAACCTCTTCTTTTACCTCGCCGCCGCGGGATTGCTCTTTTTCATCGGGCGCGAAGTGCGACGCAGCCTTCAAGGCGGGCGCGGCTACTGGCTTGATGCCGCGAAAATTCATGCGTTGTTGATTGTGCCACTGGTCTATTTCGCATTTTGCATGATTAATATTCAAAGCGTCCCAGACCTCATTCCGCTGTTGCCGTTTGTGGCTATCCTTGCGGCGCTGACTATGGTTTACGCAATTGAAGGGCTTTTCACCGGTCTTTTGAATGACCGCCTGGTCACGATGCGTCGGCGTCTGGTGAATTGGGCAAGCTTTGCGGTCATCGCTTTTTGTTTAGTTCAAAGCCTGAGTCAGGCGCTTGTTTACAAAGTAACTTCACCAATCCTGCAAGACCAGGATGCGGCAGTTGCCGACATCGTTTCGCAATTGCAACCGGGCGATAAAATTTTTGTATACGGACGCACGGATGTGCTCGCGCTTTCCGGTTTAACCAACGCCAGCAAATATTTTCTGCTTGATAGAGGCAAAGACCGCTACCTCGACCAGATCGAAGCCGGGGGGTTTCAAGGTTGGTTTGAACGCCTGAAAGCCGAACGTCCGAAAATTGTCGTCTATGACCGGTTACGGAGCACTCCCGATCTGGATCGGCTGGTCATCTGGACAGCGGTTGATTATGAACCACGCACCAATGCGGTCTATACCTATTTCATCAGAAAACAACGACCCGATTAGCTTGAGGAATTTAGTGACGCGCAGTATTTGGTCGTCGGTTTGCGGCTGTGCCGCTTTGCTGTGCGGAAAGTCTCTGACATTCCGAGCGCCTTGCCACCTAACGCTTGCATCTGCATTCGCCTCGCTTGACAGTCATTCCTGCAAAGCATATAACCAAGCCCATTCCACAGTGGTTAATTTCAAAATTGATTCGGAGGATTTATGAACCGGCTTCGTCGTCTGCAATTGGTCTTTTTATGGCTCGCGCTGCTTGCGCTCATCACCTCATCATTCAACCGGCAAACGCAAGCATCAACTGCAAATGGTTTCACGCTTGAACAGGTGATGAGTTCGCCCTTCCCTTCCGATTTGATTGCCTCGCCCGACGGCAACAAAATCGCCTGGGTGTTTGACGCTGAGGGCAAACGTAACATCTGGATTGCCGAAGCGCCCGCTTTCAAAGGCAGACAACTGACACGCTATACCGAAGACGACGGACAGGAAATCACCGAACCGGTTTTTTCACCCGATGGCAACACCATCGCTTATGTGCGCGGCGGCGACCCGAACAGTGAAGGCGATATACCCAATCCCACCAGCGACCCGCGCGGCGCAACCCAGGAGGTCTATACCGTCAACACCCGCAACGGACAGGTGGCGCGTTACGGAGCTGGCTCCGCGCCGATGTTTTCCCCGAAAAGCGACCGGGTGATTTTCGCTTATGAAAACCACCTGTGGTCAGCGCCGATTGCCACAAACCCCGCCAGAAAAATTCTCGATACCATCACCAACAAAGACGAGCCGAAAAAGATGTTTGAGATTCGCGGGCAAGTTTCTTCACCTCAGTGGTCGCCAGACGGCACGCAACTCGCGTTTGTCTCTTCGCGCGGCGACCATAGTTTCATCGCCATCTTTGACCCGCGTGCCGAGCGCATACGATTTTTAGAACCCAGTGTAGACCGCGACATCGAACCGCGCTGGTCTACGGATGGCAAACGCATTGCCTATATTCGACTCTTTAATGTCATCGACACCTTTTCAAAAGACAGTGAACGGCTCGTGCCCTGGTCGATTCGCGTGGTTGACTTAGCGAGCGGCAAAGGACGGGAGATTTGGCAATCGGGCACGACCGAGCTTGATTCATTTTCGCGCTTGCCGATGGGCAACAATCAATTTCAATGGGCAGCAAATGACCGCCTTGTCTTTGCTTCGGAGATGGACGGCTGGGCGCATCTTTATTCCATCTCTTCGCAAGGCGGCGAAGCGGTAAAACTCACGCCCGGCGATTATGAAGTTGAAAATGTGGCGTTCTCACCCGACCGCGCGTTTATGGTAGTTGCGGCGAATGCCGGTGACATTGACCGTCGTCATTTGTGGCGCGTGAGTACCAGCGATGGTAAACCGCAAGCCATCACCAGAGGCGAAAGCATAGAGATGTATCCGGCGATGGTTGACGGCGGGCGGCGCATCGCCTGTTTACGTTCGACGGCGCGCGACCCGTTTTTGCCTAATATCGCAAACCTTGACGGCGCGAATATGCAGCCGGTTGCGCCCGATGCCTTGCCGAAAGATTTTCCGTCGGCGGCATTGGTGATTTCCGAACCGGTCATCGTCAAAGCCGCCGATGGCGTCGATGTACATTGTCAGTTGTTCAAAGCGAAAGGCGCGACGGGCAAAACGCCGGGCGTCGTCTTCATGCATGGCGGACCCATGCGACAGATGCTGCTCGGTTGGCATTACGGTTATTACTATCACAATTCCTATGCGATGAATCAGTATTTGGCGAGTCGCGGCTACACGGTGATTTCGGTGAACTACCGGGCTGGAATCGGCTATGGTCGCCGGTTTCGTGAGGCTAAGGGTCGCGGGCAGCGCGGCGCTACCGAGTATCAGGATGTGGTGGCGGCGGCAAAATATCTGCAATCGCGCCCGGATGTGGATGCGCGACGCATAGGGCTTTGGGGCGGCTCGTATGGCGGATTTTTAACGGCGATGGGGCTGGCGCGCAATTCCGATATTTTCGCGGCAGGCGTAGACATTCACGGCGTGCATGATTGGACAGCGCGCGTCGGTCGGTCGCCCTGGGCAACGGGGAATGCCGAAGCCTTGAGAATCGGCAAAGAGTCGTCGCCGATTTCATCTGTCGATAAATGGAAATCGCCGGTGCTGTTGATTCACGGCGATGATGACCGCAATGTGGCTTTTTCACAAACGGTGGAGTTGGCGCGCCGCCTGCGCGAACGCAATATCGAATTCGAGCAAATCGTTTTCCCCGACGATGTGCATGATTTCCTGCGCCACGAAAACTGGCTGCGGGTCTATCACGCCTCGGCAGACTTTTTTGACCGGAAGTTGAAGTGATAAAACTGAATGTCAATCAAATTAACTTTTCACTGTCCTCTATTATATTGATCTCCAGGTAGACAAGGAGGGAATGGAAATTTCACAAAAATTGGTTGTGGAAACTTTGCAAACTTCACTAACAACTGTCCTTGAGGAAGCATCGTTAGTTTGGTTTTCACCTCATTACTAAACGCGCTGTAATTTGGTGTGCGTAGCTCATTGTTTTCTGTTCTTCCAAAGAAATAAGTAGAACTGTTTTCAATAATTTCTTTATCTACGGATGAAGCAAACTGTTCGGCTCCAAATAAGATCAGACCAAGGCTGCGACCACGCGCAGTTATATCTATAAGGCGATCCTTCAATGGTGTCCGCACCTGACCTGATGGAGCAAATTTATTTAATTCATCAACAAAGACAACCACTGCATCTAAATTATCTTCCCCTGCTTCGAGTAAATCACTAATAGCTCTCATTGAACGCCCGAAAACAAGCTTCTGTCCACGATCATTTAACATCTGAATGTCCACAACGTAAATGCTGCCTTCTCTCAAATCATTCCAAGGTATATCAAGCCCTTGCCCTGCTGATGCAATCAGACCTCCATAAGTTCTAGGGAAGCGTTGAAGGTGAGAGCGCATTTTGTTCCAAGTTGCAATATGATTGCCGCGAATCCACTGTTGTTGACCGGCTTGGGCGATTTGTCTATCAATCCAAGTCAACATCTGAGCATAAGTTAAAAGATTTCCTCGTTCAATTTCATCTTGAATTACAAACCAAACACCCTCCATTTTGTCATCCCAATCAAATGAATTAAATAAAGTTGGAATATCTCTGTACATCATAGTCAAATCCCACTGAAAGCGCTGCGTAGCAAGTTCTCTTAGGCTTTGTGTACCATTAGGGTTTTGCGGATTTGATGGTGCAAAAAAACGAGTACCAATAAAAGGTTGAACAGGGATGTTCAGCGAATGATAAATTTTTTGAGACAGTTCATCTTGTTCACTCCTTGGATTAGGTTGGTCTATATAAAGCAAATCCTTACTCTTTACATTGAACATTACTATAGCCAATCTCTTTGAGGTATTTGTAAGAAGTGACTTAATAGCAAATTCAATGGCAGATGTTTTTGATGCCAACCCAGAGATACCAGAAACATTCAAATGCGCTCCTTCAGGTCCCACGAGAAAATCTTCATCAACACTTATTGGTGCCACTGTTCCATCGCCATTTTCAAAAACTCCTATTGGAATAGGTGCCCCGCTAAAAATATTTTCTCCTCTCTCATTCAATATTCCATAAGCAAGCTGGATTCCTAACTTACTGGGGAAGTAAACTCGTGAGCGACCTACAGGTTTAGTTGTTGAAGAAACATTTCGCATGACATCACAAATTACGACAACTACTTCCGAAATATCAGTTGGAACTTCCACTGTTGCTTCGCCAAAATTATGACTCAAATAATCAGCGATAAAGCTATCAATATCACTGTATGATCGCATTTCGGTCACTGTACCAAAGGTAATGTCATTCCGATCATCGGAAAAAGCAGCGACGATATTACCAATTTCTATTCTGCCTATCGCCTCTTCTCTATCAGCAACCCAAAAGTGAAATTTGCTCGAAGTGTTGGGTTCTGATTTGGTTGATACAGTGCGTCCAATAACCCCATAACTTACATTTAAGAAATTCTCTATATTAATCGGATCAGCAGATTCAACATTTTCCTCTTGAGCATTTTCTTCGGGAACCCCTCCCTTCTCTATTTCTACTTCTCTTTCTAATGAATCGGGCATAGGTCTTATCCTTTCATAGCAGCATTGATAGTTGATATTGAAGGCATAATGCTTGCAAGATAGTTCTCACAGGCACAAACCGGGTAAAGATGTTTATCCCATCTTGGTGCAGGATATGATGTAGGTAAGCGATCTGAGAGCAAAGAGCGAGAAAATCTTTCAGCGTATTCAGATGCTCTCTCTGCATGCCTCTGGCTAATTTCAACTCGTACAAGTCCAAATTCAGGATCAGCATTTTGCTTGTCTCTTAAACGAAGATACCAGCTTATTCTTTCTCTTCTGCCCTGCCGAAGATCATCCGCTTCATTCTCTGGAGAGTGAAAGCGAAACGTCCAGGAACGCTCAAATTCGGTCATTCGCATTATTCGGTTATGATCGCTCACCTCAAAATACCGTGAGCCGAAAGACTTACTAACGCCAACACATTTCTCAACATTTTCTTCATTACGAAAATTCATTAAAGTACCATCAACTACGAGAAAACTATTTTGGGCTTCATCACTCAGCCTCCACACAGCAATCAAACGATCTTCTATTTCAAGTCGCCTTTTCTTCGCCTCTTGTAATGCCCGTCTTTTTAAATCATAGTAGTCCCCACCTTGTGCAGGTATTCCGACTACATTAAGTCCCATACGTTCAAATTCTTGTAACCTTTGTTGATCAGGTACTAGCGACCTTTCCACAAATATACCCTGCTCGATCTCTGGACGATTCCAAACTTTGAGTTCATGGTTTTCTCTTCGTAAGATTACGGAAGCCACAACAAAGAAATGCACCGGAAGTAATACTTGGTTGTTACCAATAATTGTGGGGATGAAGCCTATCTGTACAGTTCTCTGCTTCCCATCTTCAAAAAAAGAAAATTCACTACAAGTAGAATCCTCTGGATAATTGAAATTAACTCGATAACACGACTCCATAGATTCCAAGGGATAGGCTTGAAATGATAAATCATCCTGCCCAGTTGGGTTCAATTCTTCCTCTGAAATATTCAATGGGGCAATAACACCATTCTGTGCAGATATAAATTGTCTCGCTCGTTGAAGCGCGTCTTGAGAACTCATTTATTCCTCTCTATGATCCCTTGTCCTCTTGGTCGTTTATAATTTGATGGATTTTACGTCGTACTTTTTTACTAAGCCCATATATAAAAATCTTCTTAGGCTCTTGGCTATTATGGTAAGAGGTGCCCGCTTTTGCATACCCCTTCGTCATTCCAATTTGCAGCCAATTGGCTGCTTTATAACAAGTACCATTGTATAAAGATGGCTGAACAAAAGTTTCTACGATTAGCGGCGTAATAGAGTAATAATCCTTCCAATCATTCACGATTTTTTGGGTAGATACAGACAAAACAGTAGATGCCAGGTTTGGAACATTTACATTAGGAAGTATAAGGAAGCGGCTATTATTGATAACTAAATCACGTATATCTCCTAGGGGAACTTCTAACTTTTGGAGGATTGCATCTCTAGGTTCTAACTGCCAGGCAGGAGAAGAAAAGGACACAGCCCCTAAAATTGTTTCACCTGTTTTAACTAAATATTTCATACATCTTCCAACTAGCACTTTGTGACCCAGATAATGATATTCCTTAACCATTTCATTCCAGATTTTTTCAGCTTTATTTCCCTTAGCAAGTTCCAAATCAATTTTATCTGGGTAATCAATTATAGGTGACGCTACATCAATATTATGCCAAACTCTTTTTTCTTGTTGTAACACACACCTTTTTTTTAACCTTGTGCGAGCAGGAGGCAGCTCAATTACTCCTTTTTCATTTAATTGCAGTAATACATCTCTACATGCTCGATCCTTTAACCACCCATTAGGTTGCTTCCAGTTTAATTTCTCACAAATCACCTTTGAGATGTATGTACGCCCTTTATCAAAATATTTTTGAACACATCGATTTATGACTTTCAAATCCCTTGCCGAAAAATGCCTACCTCTGAGGAATAAAGGAACTTCCTTCTTCTTATTTTTCTTAATCACGCAGTCAATTTCCTTTGGGCTTTAACTATTAGAGTGCTTATTACTTTGGAATCCTATATTACATTCCAACTTTAATATTTATTGATGAAAACTGTTAGTACATTGGAACCTAAGTAAGTTGATATTTTTCAGAGTTCAGAGTAACGCCTTCAGGCGTGAGAGAAGAGCGATTCACGCATAAATGCGTAACTCTCAACCTCAAGAAATTTAGGTTCCACTGTATTAGAAGTATTGCAAATAAAATTTGGCTTGCGCAGATTATCGCATTAACAGCTAAACAGCAACTCAATTGAAATTCCGCCAACTAATGCTTACCGCAATTTTTAAATTTCATTTTCGTTCATTCCATCTTAAAAACAAGACATCTAAAAATCCAATTTCCGCGTCAAGCAGCGGCGAAGTCTGTGTGTTTGCGGGTTTCGGGGTCGTGGAAGGCTAAAACAATATCTTCTTTGGGGACGCCTTCGCGCAGCAGGTCGGCGGCGATGCCGTCTTCTGTCCAATCTTCTTCTATCCAGAATTTTTCATCGTGCAGGCGCACATAGACGCGCATATTCAACACACGCTGGTTGTTTACCCAGCCGACGGTCATCAGGACATAATGGTTGCGCTCATCATCGGCAATCAAAACGGTCTCTTCGCCGGGTGTCGGTTGGCGTTTGTCCCATTCGACAAATTGACCAAGAATCGTTTTTATCAGGTTGCGGTAATGATTCAATTTATCCATGTAACAATCTCCTCTGTATCTATATCCACAACGATAAGCGGAAGCCTATGTCGGTTGATTATAAGCTGTATCGCTTTACGATTGAAGAAATCTTTGTAGGCTGTTTCGCTGACCGCAACATAGAGTTTGCGCTCCGGTTCGGTCTCTTGCATCAGGTAAAAGTAAATATCGTATTGCCCAAGTGCTTCCTTCAAATCCTGTAATTTCGATAGTCCGACAAGGCTCTTCACTTCAACCAGTATCTTTTGCCCGCTGCGCATGGCGACAATCGGTTTTTCTGCTGCTAAATCTGCATAAAGCGTTATTTCTTCATATCTAATTTTGTACGGGTCGGCAGTAATCAGCCAGCCATCTTTTACCAATGCATTTTTTACAGCACTATGAATACTATCGAGTCTTGGCATATTACGATTTTAAGTTCTGAGATTTCCAGAAATGGTATTTCAAAAATCATCGAATGTTCGGGCAGGGTGAGTTCCCTGCCCTTTTAGTTACACTGACAGTTAAAAAAATCAGCCGCGTCCGACCGCGTCGCTGCCTTTCAGTAAATCGCCTTTTAATTTGTCGAGGGCTTTCGCCTGTGCGGTCATCGCTTCAACGATTGACGAAGCGAAGATGTATTCGGCAGGCGTCGTCCAACCCGGTCTTCTGAGTATCAAAATCAACTTTTTGAAATCCTCTTTGCTACTGAGTTTTGCCAGCGCGTCACTTAAATCCGTGACCTTCTTTTCCAGGCGTTTTATATCAATTCGGTGTCCGTTTGGCATAATCGTGTCTCCTTAAATTTTGCCGTTGCAAACGATGCGGGTGAGGTGCAAAGCAAAAGCGAACGCTTTGACAATATCGTCATCACCGGCGGGCAGGAGCGGCATTTAAAATCTAAACGCCTGCTCGTACAGCTTTTCATAGTGACAGATGGTCACTACATAATTTGATGAAGCGGGACTTCATCAACTCAAACAGACGCAAGCGGTGAAAAAAAGAATGCAAATCGCCGGAAAAATATTTCGGGTGGTGATTGGTCACCAAACGGATAAGGCGCGCAAATCATTTATCAAACAGCGCGCCCTGAGCAGCGGAAGCCTTGGCTTTCTTTGCCGGCTTAGTCTTTTTTTCGGCGGGCAGATTATCACTGGTGCCGACCTGGCTGAAAAACAGTTTGGCAGATTTGATATGTTTGCCGCGCACATGCGGGCGGCGGCTGATTTCATCGCAGGCGAGTTTGATGGCAGTTGTCCAACTGGTGGTTTCAACTCTCACTTCCTGCTCGGCATGAGCGGCGGCTAAATCCGGCAGGGTCAAGGTCACTTTATAAACTTTACTGGTCATTTATGGGACTCTTTCAGGCACGATTGCCAAATTTCGTTCGACGCAAGCCAACACTACTATTGCCCGCCGACGTCGTCAACCACTTAACCCACCGCAGCAATAATTTCGGGGTGTCGTCAATAAACCGGTTTGCTTCCCGGCGCTTTTGCTCTCATGATTTTTATTAAACCAGGGAAGAAAATATTTTCGCCGGTGTCTAATATATTCGAGGTTGCTTTTTTATCTCCATGAATTTGAGCGATACGCAACTATCAGAACGTGAACTGGTCACGGCGGCGCAAGCAGGCGACCGCGCGGCGGAGCGCGCCATTTATAAACGCTATAACGAACGGGTTTTTAATCTGGTCGCTTATTCCATCGGCGATACGGTCTTTGCCGAAGATTTAACTCAGACCATATTTTTAAAAATCTTTCGCGCCCTCGCGGGTTTTCGTTTTGAATCGGCGCTTTCGACCTGGATTTACCGCATCGCCCTCAATGAATGTTTGAACCATTCGCGACGCAGCAACCCGGAATATGTGCCGCTTGATGCCATACTGGGAAGCGGTCAGGAATTGGACTGGCATTTACCCCCGGACGTTGAACACCAACGCAACGAGCGGCAGGAAATCATTACCCAAGCGGTAATGGAGCTTTCCCCGAAACTGCGCGCCGTGGTGGTCTTGAAATATATCGAAGGGCTTTCTTACGAAGCGATTGCCGAGGTGCTTGAGTGTTCTGCGGGAACCGTCGCCTCGCGCCTCAGTCGCGCCCTAAGCCATCTCGAATCGCGGCTCAGACCGCTTAGAAAAATTTTATAAAGTGGAGAACGCTGCCTCTCTCGTTTGAGAAAACGAATGGTAAAGAAGCTAAGGATGTGCAGGTTGAACAACTCATTTGGCGGGTTGTTTCATTCAAGCATCGAAGGAGTTATCCAATATGAGATGCTTACGTTTTGATATACATAAAAATTTTCCGTTTTACATAGACGACGAGTTGAATCCGGCAAAAACCAAACAACTCGAAGACCATCTGCTGGATTGCAACTGGTGTCGCGCGCAGGTGGCGCGACTGCGTGACGGGCAACGCTTCGCCGCAAAACTCGCCCGCCGCCAACCGCCGCGCGATAACTGGGCAGCGATTGCCGCAGCCCTCGACAATCAATCCGCCGGGACGCCTGCGGGTTTACCTAAACGCCGGTTCACCATCCGCCGCGAATTTTTTCTTTCACCCTGGTTTGCCGTCATCATCCTTGCGCTGATGGTTGTCGGACTGAGTCTCGCTTTAATCATTCAAGCCCGCGAACCGCAAGAAATTTATGCCGCGCGCATTTTCGGACAGTTTGACCGCGATGAATATCACCCGGTCAATATCAGCGAGATGGAAAGCAACAAAGCGTCGCACGTGGTCGCCGAAGGCTACGTCAGTGAAGTGAAAATCAGTCCCGAAGACGGTGATTTGGTATTCAAGCTGGTCGAAGACATCGAGCGTCCGTCGCCGTTTATCGTTTGCGAAATCATCAGCCCGATTCACCTTGAACCGCCAACTGTCGGTTCGCGCGTGCGGGTCTATGGCGTCAGTCGTTACGATGCCGAAGAAGGCCGCGAATGGTACGAAGTTCATCCGGTGCTCAACATCGAAGCCCTGGATACCCATAAACGTAAATTTTGAATTTTGATGAAGTTGTTTTCGATGTCCTCCACTATTCGGTTGCCGTATTCAATGCTGCAACAAGAAACATTGAATACGGCTTTTTTTCAGCAGTCATAAGATTCAGGAAATTAGCAACAATAATATCAATCTTAGGAGAAGAGCATGAGTAAATCCCTGATGAGCGCTTTGCATAAAACTTTCGCGGCGCTTTCAATCCTACTGCTCACTTTCGTCACTTTGGTGAATCCCACCTTCGCCACCACAATTACAAAATTAACCGGCAGCGTAAAAGATTCCCGCGGCGATGCCATTGTTGATGCCAACGTCGTGTTGCTCACTGCGCAGCAGGCAACCGTCGCTTCCACAAAAACCGACACTCAGGGTCGTTTCAATTTCGATGATATTCCCGAAGGCAATTATTTGCTCATCGTCAGCGCCAAAGGTTTCGCAGACCGTCGCGAAGCCATCAACACGCGACTGTCAACCGCCGAAGTATCGGTGACGCTCGAACCGCGAATCGATGCCGAAACCGTCACCGTAACCGCTAACACCGGACTCGTCGAAAGCGTCGAAAACACCACCCAACAGGTCAACGTCATCAACGAAGAGGTGATTGCCGAACGCGCCAAAGCGGTCACCGCGCAAATTTTCACCGAAGAGGCAGGCTTGCATTTGCAACGCACCAGCCCGACGGTTTCCGGCGTCTTCATTCGCGGACTGGTCGGCAACAAAGTCAATGCCTTCATTGACGGTGTGCGTTATTCAAACGCGGCGCAGCGCGGCGGCGTCAGTTCGTTTTTCAATCTGATTGATGTCTCGAACCTGCAAGCCACCGAAGTATTGCGCGGACCCAACAGCGCGCAATACGGCAGCGACGCGCTCGGCGGCAGCATTCAATATCTGACGCGCACCCCTGCGCTTACCGAAACCCCGCAAAGCGAAAGTCGTTTGAGCCTGTTTGGCAACACCGCCGATGCCAGTTTCGGTTCAAGCCTGACGACCGGTTATTCAACCAGACATTTCGGACTCCTGGCGAATTTCGCGGGACATCGCGTCAATAATTTGCGCACCGGGCATGAACGCGATTCGCACAATGCGGTGACGCGCTTTTTCAACCTGAGTTCCGATCTGGTGATTGATGACCGCATACCCGATACTGCGTTTACGCAATATGGCGGCATGTTGAAAATGAATTTTTCGCCAACCACCAAAGACCAGTTTATCACCAGCTATATTCGCAGCCAGATTGATGGCGGCAAACGTTGGGATCAGTTGCTTGGCGGCGATGGCAATTTGATTGCTGACCTGCGCAACTTCATGCTTGACCTGTTTTATGTGCGTTATAACCGCATGAATTTTGGCTGGTTCGATAGCTTTTCTGCGGGATATTCATTCAACTCGCAACGCGAAGAGCGCGTCAATCAAGGCGGCAACGGCAATCGCAATGCGTCGATCAATCACGAGTATGAACGCACCAATGTGCATGGGCTTCAGGCTTTCGCCAATAAACAAATCGGTTCGCGCAATAACTTTTTGCTCGGCGGTGAATTTTATAGCGAAGGTATCAACGCGCCATCATTCGGCGTCAATCCCGTAACCCAGGTTTCGACTTTAAGGCGCGGGCGCGTGCCCGATGATGCCGAGTTCAAAAGCGGCGGCGTCTACGCGCAGGATGTCTTCGATGTCATCAGCAGCAAATTGCGATTGATTGGCAGTGTGCGCTACAGCAGATACGCTTATGATTCACGCGCCGCCAATTCGCCTGTGGTCAATGGCAGACGGTTATGGCCCGATGATTCATTCGACATAGACGCCGTCACCTTTCGCGCAGGCGCGGTCATCTCGCCCGTTGAAGGCTTGAATTTTGTTTTTAATATCGCCAGAGGTTTGCGCGCGCCGCACATCACCGATTTAGGCACGCTCGGACTTACGGGTGATGGTTTTGAAATCGCCGCGCCCGATGTTGCAGGGCTTGGTGGGTTTGTCGGAACCTCTGCGGCAAGCAGCGCCGTGTCGTCAGGGCTTCCGGTCGAACAACTCAAACCCGAAAGCAATTTGACTTACGATTTCGGCGCGCGCTATCGCAATCAACGCTTCGATACCGACTTCGCTTTCTTCATCAATGACATCTCCGACAACATTCAAAAACAGGCGCTCATTTTACCGCAGGGCGCAGTCGGTTTAAGACTGGGCGACCAGACCATCACTCAACAACTCGCCAATGGTACGGTCTTCGTTCCCGTAGCCTCGGCAACCCCTGTGTTGGTGCGCGCCAATTTCGATGATGTCAGACTCTATGGATTCGAGCATACATTGGAAGTGAAGCTTGCCGCTCACTGGTCGGCATCGACGGCTTTCACCTACATTCACGCCGAAGACAAACGTTCGGGGCTGCCGCCGAATATCGAAGGCGGAACGCCACCCGCCGATTTCTATTTGAAACTGCGTTATGCGCCATCGGGAAGCAAATTCTGGTTTGAACCGTATGTTCACGCGGTTGACCGGCAGACGCGACTTTCGTCGCTTGATTTAGGTGACCGTCGCACAGGCGCAGGGCGTTCGCGCTCAAGCATCGCCAATTTCTTCAACAACGGCGCAAGGGCGCGCGGACTGGTGAATGCGGGACCCGATGGTATTGCCGGCAATGCCGATGACCGTTTGAATGCGACGGGCGAAACCTTAGCGCAAATTCAAAACCGTGTACTCGGCGTCGGCGTCAATTCGTCATCGCTTTACACAGCCATCCCGGGTTACATCACTTTCAACGCGCGCGGCGGGTTTCGTATCGCTGAACGTCACGAAGTGATGATTGATTTTGAAAACATCGGCGATAGAAATTATCGCGGCATCAGTTCGGGATTGGATGCGCCGGGACGCGGAGTGTATTTGAGATATAGCACACGGTTTTAGTGCGAAAGGCAAAAGTTAAAAGGCAAAAGGCAAAAGTAGAAAAGCGCACAGTAAATTGGTTGATGTGCTGCTCGGCGTCAATGTCTTAGTAACGCCCCTTGGCGGAATTAAAACCGTTTTCACTCTTGCCTTTTGCCTTCACACGGCGCTTTCACTTCGCCGATTGAAAACTACTGCGGCTGGCGCGAACAATGGCGCCAGTCTTTTTTACTTCGACGCGAAGTTGATGCGCGCGACCGTCATTGCGCGATTTTTCGGACGGGTAATAGGCGACGGTGTAGCCCGATTGAATCTCTTCGGCAATGGCTTTGAAGACCGGCGTGAAATCGCTGACGTCGGCGGAAAAATCTGCGCCGCCGGTCGAAGGCACAACCCGCGACACATCGAGCAAAGTCATGATACGCGGTTGATTGCCGCCCGCCGGATAAGATGGCAGGGTAATTGAATAGACCGTCACTTCGGCATCATTTGCGCTTTGAATCAATTCAGTTTGCTCTGTCGGGTCTACGTTGTCATAACCATCAGTCACAATCACTACAACGCGACGCAAACGTCGCGCGCCGCGATAGCGCGGCACTTTTTTGAGCATTTCAACTGCCCGACCGATGGTCGCAAAAATGCGCGTTGAACCCGAAGTATCTTTGATTTTTCTGAATGCCTGAGAAATTTTATTGGCATCATTGCTGAAATCCTGCAACACGCGAATTTCATTGTTAAACGCAACCACCGAATAGACCGATTCGCGTTGTACCAGACTCATGAACTTTTCCGTCGCCTGTCGCTGACGGTCTATTTCTTCGGGGGTAATGCTGCCGGAAATATCAAAGGCAAAGACCACGGCGAGCGGGCGCGTGAAGGCGGCTTTTTCATTGGCTTCAAAAAACTCGACTTTCTGCGGTTCGTTGTCTTCGTAAATCACAAAATCTTCGCGTTTGAGATTACGCAGGAAATTGCCGTCTTTGTCGGTGATGGTCACATCGATGGCGACGAGGTCGGTCTGTAGTTTGATGGGTTTGTCATCTTGCTGCGCCAAAGCAGAAAGCAGGAGACTGAGAGTCAGGATAATACAAATTCCTATACGCATAATTTTGAAACCACAACATAAATTTCAAAGGTTCGCTCCGAATCACTTTACACCAATTACAAAGCCCGCGCGAAGTCCATGCAAAGCTTGTCCGTATTGCCCGCCGGCGAATTCGCTCCTATGATTCAAGACATGAAAAAATTATTCGGTTCGCTGATTTTAATTTTTGCCCTCATCGCTCATTCATCGAAGGCTTTTGCTCAACAACCTGCGGCTTCGGATGAACTCACCGAAATCGCCAAACAACTGGTCGCTTCACTGGTCAAAGAAGATTTCGCAAGTGTGGTGAAAAATTTTGATGACACCATGAAACGGGTTTCACCCGAAGATAAATTGCGCGAAACCTGGAAAGCGGTCATCGGGCAGGTCGGCGCGTTCAAAAATCAATACGGCGTGCGCAAAGAGAAAGCCGCAGAGTTCGATGCCGTGGTGGTGTCCTGCGAATTCGCGTTGTTTGCCGTCGATGTCAAAGTGGTGTTCAACGGACAAAAACAGATTAGCGGTCTATTCTTTTTACCGGCAAGCACGCCGCCGCCCGCAAAACCCGCTTCGGCATTCAAAAAACCCGATTATGCCAACCTCGATTCATTTATCGAAAAAGAGGTAACGGTCGGCGCGGGCGAATGGGCGCTTTCGGCAACCCTCACGTTGCCGAAAGGCGAAGGCAAGTTTGTGGCAATCGTTTTGGTGCATGGGTCTGGACCGCACGACCGCGACGAAACGATTTTTCAAAATAAACCCTTTCGTGACCTTGCCTGGGGTCTGGCTTCGCAAGGGATTGCCGTCTTGCGCTACGAAAAACGCACCAAAGCACACGCGGCAAAACTTGTGGCGATTGCCGAAAGCGTCACCGTCAAAGAAGAGGCTGTAGATGATGCGCTGGCGGCTGTCGCACTGTTGAAGACTAATGAAAAAATCGATGCGAAAAAAATATTCGTGCTCGGTCACAGTCTCGGCGGAATGCTATTGCCGCGCATTGCCAAAGGGGATGCCAGCATCGCCGGATTGATTTCGCTTGCCGGGCTGACCCGCCCTCTGGAAGATACCATTCTCGAACAGATGACCTATATCGCGTCGCTTGAAGGTAATGTTTCTCCGCAAGCGCAACAGCAACTCGAGATTGTTAAAGCGCAGGTCGCCAAAGTGAAAGATGCCACTTTAAAGCCCGGCGATAAAGGCTTGTTGCTTGGGGTTCCGGGAAGTTACTGGCTCGATTTGCGCGGTTACAATCCACCCGAAGAAGCCAAGAATCTGAAACAGCCCATGTTGATTTTACAGGGCGAAAAAGATTATCAGGTAACCTTGAAAGATTTTGAGAATTGGAAAGCGGCGCTCGGCGCAAGAAAAGATGTCGAGTTCAAAAGCTATGCGAAACTCTATCACCTGTTCATTGAAACCGAAGAAAAAGCCGCGCCGTCAAATTACGCCAAAGAAGGCAACATCGCAAAGTACGTCATTGATGACATTGTCGCATGGATTAAGCGGCAGAAGTGAATGAAGGCTGTTGAGTTTTATAGCGAAAGATATTCGCTAAATCTTCTTGATGAATTGCCATCTTTAGCTGAGAAAATGAATCGCCTCTGGCTTGAGCTGATGAATTGCCGTCAGCTTTAGCAGGGGGTGAAAAGGTTGCTGATGGGCAGGCTTTAGCCCAATTCTCGATTTTGGCTAAAGCCTGTTTATTGCTTTATCATTGTCCTCCAGCTAAAGCCGGAGGCAATTCATACTTCAGTGTTCCGGCTTTTTTGATAGAAAAATCTTCCGAACTTCAGGTCTAAACCAACAACCCGTTCAACTGCAAAATTCCCGCTCATTTATTGGCGCGCAAATTATCAATCGCCTGGCGAACCGTGGCGGCATTCGCGGCATTGGGTTCGGCTTTTAAAAAAGCCTCGAACTCTTTAATCGCGGCGGCTTTGTCATTGCGTCGCAAAAAGATGCGAGCGCGTTGCAGATACACCTCATTCAATTTCTTTTCGCTCAAATCCCACGCCTGATTCAACTCTTTTTCAGCGAGCGCCAAATCTTCAATCTTCTCTTTTTCGTCTTTGGTATAAATGGCAATTTCAATCAAAGCTCTGGCTCTGAAGAAATGAAAGAGCGGTTGATTGGGTTTAAGATTACTGGCTTCGCGAAAAGCAAATTCCGCGACCACGAATTTGCGCTGGCGGAGCATAATCAGTCCGAAGAGATGATAGACGCCGCCTTCGCGTTCATTGACACGGCGGGCGCGTTCGATGGCTTCCAAAGCCGCCTGGTCTTCGCCGGCGCGAAAGAGTTCGCGGGCGAGCATAAAATTGGCGTCGAAATAATCATTAAAATTATTCACGGCTTCGCGCAACAAAGCGATGGCTTCTTGTGCTTTGTTATCGCGCAACTGTTCCATGGCTTTTTCAAAAGCGGCGCGCGCGGGCTTGGGAACCTCCTGGACAAAGCGTGTTCCAATCACCGGAAGCGTGGTATCCGTCCTGGGTTTGAGAATCACTTCGATGGTGACGACTTCAAAAAAATTGGAGCGGTCGGGTTGAGTAAATACGACTCTTTGCGCAGACGAATCATAACCGCTCACCGTAACCACGACTTCATATTCCGAGGGCACGATGCGTGAAAAAGCGAAATCGCCATCGTTGCGCGTCACCGTTTGACTGATGATGGCGCCGCTGTTGTCGTGCAATTCGACAATCGCATGGTTTACCGGCGTGCCATTGGTCGAGCGCACTTTACCGCGAATCATATTATTAGGATTCTGTGCAACGGTCAGTGAAGGGATAAATAAAATGAGCAACAAAAATGTTGTGCGGGATTTCACGGGGATGGAAACCTCCTTATGCCTGATAGCGACGCCATTATAGCTGAAAAGATTGGTTCATTCAGCCCGATTCCAGCAAACCATTTGTCAGCCTGTGCAAATCCCGTCGTCGCTTGTCACTCGCAAAATATACCAGTAGCATAGCCACGTGAAGATAAGGGGAGGCGAAGATGTTTTGTCCGAAATGCGGCACGCAAAACGAGTACGGAAAATTTTGTCGAAAGTGCGGAACCAACCTTTCAGGCGTATCCCAAGCCATCGGTGAACCTTTGCCTGATGAAATCAATCACTCCGGTACGGCAACTCCCGCGCGAATCGGTCAGGCGCGCGGCGGCATCACCGTGGGCTTTTTCAGTCAAGCCGCAATTGCCAACGATTTTAAAGATCTTGCCGACCACAAAGCGATGGCAGTGTTTGGTAATGTCAAAGTGGATTTAACCGGCGCACCGCTGCCGCCGGGCGAAACTCATATCAGCGCCTATTCCCTGTTTGGCGATATTGAAATTTTCGTGCCCGACAATGTCGGCGTGCGCATCACAGGTTTTTCGTCGCTTGCCGAACTCAAATTGCGCGGCGAAAAAGTCGGCAAAGGTTTCTTTGATGTTAATGAATACCGTTCCGACAACTATGAAACGGCTGCGCGCCGTCTGCATGTCGAAGTCGCTTCATTACTGAGCGCCATAAAAATCCGAAGATAAAGGCTATTGTAACCGCATCATCTCAGAAAACGTCATAGCCGTTCAGCAATACATAAAAACTCAGCTAGAGAAAAATTATTGGTCTGGAAGCGGTCATGCCGTCCGGTTTCATGCGCAAATAAGCCGTTTCTAAACCCAAAACTTTTGGAGGAGTCTTCTCATGAAAAAACTCTTGGCGTTTGCTTTTTCATTCATCGCTCTCTCAGCAGTCCCGGCTTTCAGCCGCGAAGCGAAACTGGCGCGCTATCCGCATTATCATCAGGGGCGCGTCGCCTTCACCTATCTTGCAGACATCTGGACGGCTGATGAAAACGGACAGAATGTGCGACGGCTTACGGTCAATAAAGCCCGCGATGCCTATCCGCGTTTTTCGCCGGATGGTAAATGGATTGCCTTCTCAAGTGACCGCAACGGCAATATGGATGTCTTCATCATTCCCGTCGAAGGCGGCGCAGTGAAACAACTGACTACGCATTCCGCAGATGACACAGTGCTGGGTTGGTCGCCCGATTCAAAAAATATTTTATTTGCCTCGCAACGCGGCGAAGATTTTCTCGGCAAACTCTACACTGTCAGTCTTGATGGCGGATTGCCGCAAAGCGCAGGTTCGGACATCGGCATTTACGCCTGCTATTCGCCCGATGGCAAAAAACTCGCCATCAATCGCAAGGGTCAGGTTTACTGGCGCAAATATTATCGCGGCTCCTATCAAACGGACGTGACGGTGATGGATATTGCCGCGAAAAAATTCACTGACCTTACCGATTTCGACGGCTTGGATTCGTGGCCCATGTGGAGCGCCAACGGTTTCATCTATTTCGTCAGCGACCGCGAAGGCACAGGGCTGACGAACATCTATCGCATCAATGAAACCGGCGGCAAAGCCGAACAGGTGACGACCTTCAAAACCGGCGATGTGCGCTTTCCGGGAATGAGCGCCGATGGCAAGACGATTGTTTTTGAACATGACTTCGGCATCTGGAAACTCGAGGTCGCGTCGAAGAAAGTGACGCCGATTAAAATCGACATCGCCGCCGAGACTCAGGAAAATCTTGCCGAGTATCGCGATTTCAATTCACAGGTTGATGATTACGACCTCGCGCCTTCGAGTCGCCGCATCGCCTTTTCGATTCACGGCGAGATTTTCACTGCCCCAACCGATGAAGGCGATTTGAAACAGATTACCGATAGTCCGTGGCGCGACAAAGACCCGCAGTATTCGCCCGATGGAAAGTGGATTGCCTTTATCTCTGACCAGAGCGGGCGCGAAGAACTTTACGTTGCCGCAAGCGATGGCTCGGACGACCCGCAGAAAATCAGCGATTTCGACAGCCTGAAATTTTCCTTCGCGTGGTCGCCTAATTCCAAAGAGATTGCTTTCAATGCATCGGACAACAAACTCAGAAAATACAACCTTGATGCCAAACAGACAGTCGAACTCACCCAGTCGAAATTCGGCAACATCAGTCAACCGGCGTGGTCGCCTGATGGTAAATGGATCGCTTATTCAAAAGCTGACCAGACGCGCACCAATGATGTTTATTTAATTTCCGCAAGTGGCGGCGAAGAGCGCAAAGTGACATTTGATTCTTACGCCGATGTGAATCCGCAATTTTCACACGACGGCAAAAAACTCTACTTCGCGCGCAACGAAGGTGGCGGCGGTGGAGGCTTTGGCAGTTCCGCGCAAATTTATGTGGTGGCGCTTGAACGCGAAGAGCGCGACCCCAATGACCCCGAAGAACGCCCCGATGCCGATGCTCCTCCTGAAGCCATGCAACGCGCGCAAGCGCAACGCAACAACCAGCCGCCGAAAGAAATCAAGGTCGATTGGGAAGGTCTCAAACGCCGCACCCGACAGGTCACGCGCATGCCTTTCGGCGCATTCAACTACACGACTTCGCCCGACAGTCGCACGATTGTTTTTGTCACCACCGAACCCGCAGGGCTGGGTTCAACGCCTGTGGTTTACTCAATCCAAGACGACGGTCGCAGACTGACGCGCATCACCGCAGGGCAAGCGCCGGGCGCTGGCGATGGCGGCGGGCGCGGCGGATTTGGCGGATTTGGCGGCGGCATTTCGGGACTGGCGATTACACGCGATGGACGCACGCTGTTTTTCAGAGAAGGTCAATCGGTCTACTCCGTGACGCTTGCGGCGCAGGGCGGCGGTGCAAACACCGCACAAACCGCCTCGCCTTTTGGCGGCGCGGGCGGACGTCGGCGCGTGACCTTTACTGCCAAAGTTAAAATTGATAAGCCTGCCGAGTGGGCTGAGATGTTCGATGATGCCTGGCGCACCATGAAATACAGGTTTTATGACCCGCAGATGCACGGCAAAAACTGGGACGCCATGAAGAGCAAATATCAACCGCTGGTGGAATTCGTCGGCGACCGGCAGGAACTCTTGAACATCATCAACGAAATGATTGGCGAGTTGAACGCTTCGCACACCGGCGCAGCGCCCGCGCCGGGCGGACGCGACGGCGCAGTTGCAACCGTGCATCTTGGCTTGGACTTTGAAGCCGATGCCGCCGCCGGGCGTTACAAAGTGAGTTATGTTTACCAGGAGGGTCCCGCCGATAAAGATTGGGTGAAAGTAAAGGCGGGCGATTATCTCATCAGTATCAATGGCAAGAGCGTGAAAGCCGGAGATAACTATTGGGCGATGCTCAACAACACGCGACTCAATCGCAAAGTTGAAGTGATGCTCAATGATAAACCAACGGAACAAGGCGCGTGGAAAGCCCGCATTGACCCGATTCCTGCGGGACAATTCAGCCAGTTGCGTTACGAGCGTTGGGTTAAAGATCGTCGCGCTATGGTTGATAAATTATCGAACGGGCGCATCGGCTATCTGCACATTCAAGCGATGAATCAACCGAGCCTGCGCCGATTTGAAAAAGAGATTCGCGAAAATCGCAACAAAGAGGCGTTGATTATTGACCAACGCTTCAACGGCGGCGGCAATATCGAACAGGAATTGCTCGCCATTTTAGTGCAACGCGAATATCAAATCTGGCAACCGCGCGGCACCGAGCCGACCGGCAGACCGTTTGCGGGTTATTTCGGGCCCAAAGCGGTTTTGCAGAACTGGCGTTCGGCGTCGAATGCCGAAATGTTCCCGGCGGGTTTTCGCGCCCTGGGGCTTGGCAAAGTCATCGGCACGCCGACGATGGGCGCAGTTATCGGCACCGGCAGTTATTCATTGATTGACGGTTCGACTGTGCGCACGCCGGGGGTCGGAGTTTTTCTTGCCGATAAAAATCGCACCAACATGGAAAATTACGGCGTCAAACCGGACATCCTGGTCGAAAATACGCCGGAAGATAACCTTGCAGGGCGCGACCGGCAAATTGAAACCGCCGTGCAGGAGTTGTTAAAAGAACTCGGCGCGAAAGGTGTTGCCAAACGCGATTAAGTCGAACCCCAGCTAATCGCAACTAAGCAAAGCGCGTCTTCGGATTAGGCGGATTTCGATTCTATCCGCCTAATCCGTCTAATCCGAAGACAACCGTTCACTTTCGCTGGTGAGCATCAATTTCATAAGGTCAATCTGAAATCATATGACTACTCATTCGTCTGATTTGAAAAACTGCCTTGTGTTCTCGCGCCTCGGTGCGTACTTTATTTAACGACAAACCTACAGCGCGGTTAATCGGGATTGCAAAAGACCTTTCAACGTGTGTTTATTGCATTGCCGATTAACCGCGCCCAATTATTTAAGCCAAGCAAAGGAAGAGGAGAGCGATGATTCAATTAACAGTGAACGGCAAAGCCAGACGATTTGATGGCGACCCTGAGATGCCGCTGCTCTGGTATTTGCGCGATGAATTAAATTTGACCGGCACCAAATTCGGTTGCGGCATGGGACTGTGCGGCGCTTGCACGGTGCATCTGAACGGCAAAGCCATACGCAGTTGTTCAACGCCGATGAGCGCGGTTGCCGGAAAAATTGTCACCACCATTGAAGGGCTTGCTGCCAAAAGCGAACATCCGCTGCAAACAGCCTGGCAAGCCTGCAACGTGCCGCAATGCGGTTATTGTCAGAGCGGACAAATCATGCAAGCCGCAGCCTTGCTTAAAATCAAACCCAAGCCGACGGACAAAGACATTGATGAAAATATGCGCGGCAATATTTGTCGGTGCGGCACCTATCAACGCATTCGTCAGGCAATCAAAATGGCATCGGGGGTGAAGGCATGAAAATCACCAATGTATCGCGTCGCCAATTTATTGGTCAGGCTTTCGCGGCGGGCGCTTTCGTCGTCGCTGCACGTCTCACACCAGGCTCTGCGCAAGGCATACAAAAACCCGCGACCGCAAACGCCTGGCAACCGAGCGTCTATTTAGGCATTGAACCCGACGGCACGGTCGCCATCGTCGCCCATCGTTCCGAAATGGGAACCGGGGCGCGCACCTGTTTGCCGATGATTGTCGCCGATGAACTCGAAGCCGATTGGCATCGCGTGCGCGTCGTGCAGGCGATAGGCGATAGCAAATACGGTTCGCAAAATACTGACGGGTCGTGTTCGGTGCGCGATTTTTATGATGCGATGCGCACCGCAGGCGCGACGGCTCGCGCGATGCTTGAACAGGCGGCAGCATCGAAATGGAATGTTCCCGCTGAAGAGTGTCAGGGACAGCAACATTTTGTTGTGCATAGCAAAACCGGGCGCAAACTCGGGTACGGCGAACTCGTCGCCACCGCCGCCACATTGAAAACGCCAGCCGCCAACACCTTGCGTTATAAAACGCCGAAAGAGTTTCGCTACATCGGCAAAGATGTGGCGATGGTTGACCGTAAAGATTTAGTTACCGGCAAAGGCGTTTTCGGCATCGACGCGCAGATGCCCGGCATGGTTTATGCAACGGTGGCGCGTCCGCCAGTGCTCGGCAGCGCCATGAAAAGCTATGACGATGCCGCCGCCAAAAAAGTAAAAGGCGTGCAACAGGTGGTTGTCCTCGAACACGCGCAACCGCCGATGGGGTTCAAAGCCCTGGGTGGCGTTGCTGTGGTGGCGAGTAACACCTGGGCGGCACTACAGGGACGCGAACAACTCAAAGTTGAATGGACGGAAAGTCCCAACAGCGCATATGAATCATCGGCTTATAAAAAGACTTTGCTGGAGACCGCGCAAAAACCCGGTCGTGTGGTGCGCGAAGTGGGCAACGTTGATGCGGAATTCAGTAAAGGCGGCAAAACTCTCGAAGCCAGTTACTACACGCCAATGCTCGCGCACGCGCCGATGGAACCGCCCGCAGCGGTCGCCGAATTCAAAGACGGTAAAGCGGTGATCTGGGCAGCGACGCAAAACCCGCAAGCCGTACAAGACACCGTGGCGCAGGCTTTGAAGATTAATAAAAACGAGGTGATTTGCAATGTGACGCTGCTTGGTGGCGGATTCGGGCGTAAATCAAAACCCGATTATGTTGCCGAAGCCGCGTTGCTCTCAAAACAGGTCGGCAAACCTGTGAAAATCGTCTGGAGTCGCGAAGACGATTTACAATTCGATTATTACCATTCGCCCGCCGGGCTTTATATGAAAGCGGCTGTCGATGACATAGGCCTGCCAACCGCCTGGTTGCAACGCAGTGCTTTTCCGCCGATTGCCATGTTGTTTAACCCCGCAGAAGAGTATGGCGGGTTTCAACTCAGTATGGGATGGACGGACATTCCCTATCCGATTGCCAATCTGCGCGTTGAAAACGGGGCAGCCAAATCGCACACGCGCATTGGCTGGATGCGTTCGGTTGCCAATATCTATCACGCTTTCGCGGTGCAATCGTTTACCGATGAACTTGCAGCCGCCGCAGGGCGCGACCGCGTGGAATATTTGATGGAGTTAATCGGCAAGCCGCGTGTCATTGATTTCAATAAAGAGGGCATGAAACAACCTTCGCGGGAAAATCCGAAATTCGCTTTCGATACGGCGCGACTGAAAAACGTGATTGACATTGCCGCGCAAAAATCGGGCTGGGCGAATAAAAAACCCGCAGCCGGACGGGCGCTCGGCATTGCCGCGCATCGTAGCTTCCTGACTTATGTTGCCGTCGTCGTTGATGTCGAAGTGAACAAAGGCGAAATTAAAATTCCGCGCGTGGATATTGCCATTGATACCGGGCGGGTCATCAATCCCGAACGCGTGAAAGCGCAGTTTGAAGGCGCGGCAGTGTTTGGCACAAGCATCGCCTTGATGGGTGAAATGACTGCAAAAGACGGGCGCATTCAACAATCGAATTTCGATGGCTATCCGGTGGCGCGCATCAATCAAGCGCCCTATGCCACGCATGTTCACATTGTTGAAAGCGATGCCGCGCCGGCAGGCGTAGGCGAACCGGGGGTGCCGCCGATTGCTCCGGCAATTTGCAACGCGGTTTTTGCGGCGACCGGAAAACGCCTTCGCGATTTGCCGATTAAAAAACAACTGGTGTGAAGTTGTATCGGGTTGGTAAACCGTTTGTGCAGGTGCGGGAATTTTAATTTTTCAAGCCGCGAAACGGTTTACGGAAAATCAATGGCACACCAGCAAAGTTGCATTTCCCGGCGGATGCGGCGGATTGATGCGGATAATTGATGGGCATCATTTGTAGTTGAGAAGCATTACCGTTTAGAGCATCCGCCGGGAATGTCTATTGATGATGTGCCGATTGATATTTCGAGGAAGGTTTGTAATTCATTGTATTATCGCTTTAACCGCGTTCATCAATTTCCCGCTCATCAACCTCATCTGCAATTTGCTTCCACGCATCTCCCCAGGCGGATTTGCGAGCGCGGCGAAAAGCGTTTTGATTTTTCTTTGAAACCGTCAACTGTTGTAAACCTGTGTTCGTGCAAAGCTCAAATTGGATGTGCCCTTTTTGAATGAACGGATGGCGAATGATGCGCGCGGTGACGGGTTGGCAATCGAACGTTGCGGCGACCACATAAGAAAATTTTTCATCTTCATAATTCAGGATTGCCCCTTTGGCGCGACGATGAAATGCCGCGCGTTCAACACGGGCGGCAAAATGGCACCAGTCGTTTTCAGCCATCGGACAAACAAGTTGATGCGGACAAGGCGCAATGATGTGCGCACCCGATTTGATGAAGGCGTCTCTTGCGGCAAGCATGTGCTGAAAGCCGCGCACGGTTCCCGGTTCAATCACCACGATTAATTTTTCAGCCGCTTCCCAGGCTTTTTGAATGAGTCGCGCCGTTTGACTCATTTCGCCAAGCGAATAAGACATCACCACCATATCGTGTGGCGCGAGGTCAACATTGCTCTGCAAGTCAGCCGCTAGCCAATGCGCTGAAGCGATTGCCGGATGTTCGGATGCTTGAGCTAAACGTTTTCCAATTTCAATCAACCCTTTATCGCGTTCAAGATTGGTAATTGATTTGAGCGATGGAAACATTTCACCGGCAGCCCACATGGTTGTGCCCGCGCCCGCGCCCAAATCAAGCAGGCTGGTTAATTCGATTTGCGGCAAACGATTTTTGATTTCGGCAAAGACCGCGCGGATGCTGGCAAAGGTTGCAGGCATGCGGGTCGCAAGATAAGCGGCGCGATAAGCATCAGAGGTAAATAATGACTTTTTAAAATCAGTATTGGTACGATAGGCGTTGGAGATTGCCAAAGCGGCTTGCGCTAAAGCCTCAGGTTTAACGCGGGTAATTTCAGTTTCAATAGCGGCTTTGAGAGAAGCAGGTAATTGCATTGGCTGACCCAGATATATCCTAAAAGAAGGTTATTCAGAAAATATAGGTATTTTGCGGGTTAGCCGGTAAAGGTTCCAATTTTGCTCTATGGCAGTTTTTCTTCGATGACAATTCGCACAACGAACTTCGCGCTTATTAATCTCTACTTCAATAATTCGCCAAGGTCTAAGGTCACTTATGAGCCGGGAGACTTCCGATAGCTTACTTTCTTTTTGAAGATGGTCAAATTCCAAAACGATAGGGTCGGTTTCACCACAATCTACGCAAGGGGGTGATAATAAATATGCCAGCAGTTTTTCGTAGTTTTTCTTTCGGGTTGCTTGAGTTTGCCGTTTCGCTTTTTCTATGTAGTAAGAAATATTTTTGTAGTAGTGATTTTTAATAAAAATCCTCATGCATTCTCGACAAACAGAACGTCGCTTGGTTTTACCCTTATTTTTCCAACCAAACTCATCAAGTGACTTTTCAATTTTGCAAGTACTACATCGCTTCATATTTTTGATTCAGTGGTTTGCAAAAGCGCGCCCGGAGAGATTTGAACTCCCGACTTTCAGATCCGAAGTCTGACGCTCTATCCAGCTGAGCTACGGGCGCGTATTGAATTGGTCTTAGCTTATCGGGAAATTGGCGCGCGGTCAAACAGGTTTAAAAGGCAAAATCAATTTCGTTATGCTGAGTTGCAATTTATCGAGCAAGTAACGGCGAAAACATTTTTGCCTTTTTACTTTTGCCTTCTACCTTTAAAAAGGATTGGCACCGGCAGCGGTGTTGTACGGGCGATAGAGTTCATTGAAATCGCGCAGACTGCGTTCAAAGACCGCTTGCGCAGAGCTGATGTCATCGGGGTGTAAAGTTAAATTCACCCCATTCGCAAAAGCTAAATAGGTATCCATAGTGCGCAGTTGCGATGACAGCAAAATGACATAGGTGCGGCGGCGCACCTGCGGCGTCAGGTTATTGACATACTGCATGACGGCGGCGCTGCCTTGATTGGGCGCGTCAAAGCTTGGGCCGAGAATAATGATTTCAATGCGCGATTCGAGAAAGGCTTCAATGGCTTCGGGCGCGGTGTTGGATGAAAAGAGTTGGTAGTATTTCGGGTCGAGCGCGGCGCGCAGTTTTTCGCGCAATTGCGCATCATCGACGCAAACCAGAATGCGGCGACGGGTGAGCGGGTTGACATCAGCAGTCGTCTCCTTCTGTTTTAAATTCGCCACCAGCAATTCGGCAAGCGTTTGTAATGGGTCGGCGGATTTGATGGTGTGAGTTCCAGTAGCGACGGCTTCCATTTTTTGCGCCGTGCCGGGAAGTTTTGGCTCTTCTTTGGGCGGCGGCATGATAGTCACCGATTGACGACAGCGCGGACACATCACATTGAACGGTTCGGTCGGCAACCGGTCATCTTCAAAACTCAAACTCATGGCGCAATTCGGACAATTGGCTATCATTTTTTCAACTCCATTTTGTCATTGGTCATTGGTTGTATGAAAAAAGCCAAACCAGTCAATGACTACTGACCGATGACGGTCAATCAATTTCGATGCAGCGTTCCTGCCATACGGGTTCGGATCAACGAATCAATCTCTTTCGTCGGACGATAAGCCGCATCATCGCGCACGCCTTTCATGTCTTCGGATGTTCCGAGTCCCGAAAGTCTCAATAAGAGATTTGACGGATTGGTGGCAAAAGCAATGCCGACTTCCTGGGTAAGGGTTCCGCTGCGAATCATGCGTTCGATGACTTTGTCGAAATGCTGCATGCCATCAATCTCGCCGTCTTCCATCGCATCAAGCAGAGATTTGCCCTGCGATTCACCCTGTTCAATATATTCGCGGGTACGCGGTGTCGATTTCAAAATTTCAACCGCGGCAATGCGTCCCATCCCATCGGCGCGCGGCAACAGGCGTTGCGAAATGATGTAGCGGAAAGCCTGCGACAACCGTGTGCGAATCACGTGTTCTTCGGATTTCGGATAAATCCCGATGATGCGGTTGACGGTTTTCGATGCGTCTGTCGTATGCAATGTCGATAACACCAGATGTCCGGTTTCTGAAGCCTCAAGGGCAATTTCCGTAGTTTCCATATCGCGCATTTCACCGACCAGAATAACTTTGGGCGCTTGCCGCAAAGCCGCGCGCAAGCCCAAAGCAAATGCCGGCGTGTCGGTTCCGAGTTCGCGTTGATTGATGGTCGATTTTTTATGGGTGTGCAGAAACTCTATCGGGTCTTCGATGGTGACGATATGATAGCTGTATTCGTTATTGATTTTGTCGATGATTGCCGCAAGTGTCGAAGATTTACCTGAACCCGTAGGACCGGTCAGCAACACGATGCCGTTTTTAATATGCGAGATTTCGCCAAGCTGGGTTGGGAGTTCCAGACTTTCAATGGTCGGGACATTGGTTGGAATGACCCGCATGACGATTGAGATATAGCCGCGTTGTTTGAAAATATTGACGCGAAAACGGACTTTTGAAGGAATCGCGTAGCTGAGGTCAGCCGAGCCGGTCTGGTGCAAGCGCCGCGCCGCTTCAAAGTTGCCTTCCATCAATGCCATGGCAATGATTTCGGTCTGGTAAGGTGAAAGGCTTCTGAGTCCTTTGATGTCAACCGTGACCAGTTTACCGTTGACTTCAACCTGGGGCGGACGCCCTGTAGAGAAGTTTAAATCCGAGATGTTATCCGCCACAGCTAACATTTTGTCCAGAATCGGCGGAAGGTCGAAATAACTCATTCCTATCTCCTGATGAGCGCGGGGACGGCTGCAAGAAAATCGCTTGGCAGGGGATTCGTGCCAAGACTAAGGGGCAGGAGTTTTTGACGTAAACCCGGTTACAGGCTTCTTGAGAATAAGCCACCGCCAAACAAAGGGCAACAGTATTTTCCGCCGATGGAGTGATTAAGGCAGAAGATTCAAGGCTTTCGATAAAGTTAATGCGTCCGCCTCGCAAGGCTAGTTCAAGGTGAAACGAGTTATCACTTCAACCCATCGGCTGAATAGATAGAGGTATTCGGATGATAAGTTTGCCAGTCGAACCAGTAATCGCTCAGCGCATAAATCTTTTTGAGTTGTTTGCCGAGCATCGCGCCGCTCACGCATTTGCCGGAAAAATCCCATTCGCTGGCGGTTTCCGCATCAATCAATCGCACAAGCCGCGTATCCGTCTTGGCAAAAAATTCCAGCGTCCGCCCTGCAATCGCTCGTTCAAAGGCGCGCGCCGATTTTTTATCTGCGTCCAAAACCATCATTAAAGGCGTGTTGCCCAGCGTATCGAGTACCACCGGTTGTTTTTGCAACTGGTCGAGCGGATAGGCGCGCGCCTCACCGTTTACTTCAATGCCGATGATGAGCGCACGCGGCGCTAAAGTGTCATCAAGTTTTGCAGCCGTGGTCACAGGCATTTTGTCAATCTGCGCTTCCCAATCTTTACCGGCATAACGTTTCACGTTGCTCGAATCAGGCGCTAAAACTTTGCCCTCGGGCTTTTCAGTTTTCCAGGTCGAAAAAGAGATTTCATCATGAAAGACCTGCGCCAGGCGACGACCTTTGAGCGGTCCCTGAATCGCTTCGCCAGTGACCTGTTGCCACCAACTGCCGGTCTCTTCATCACGCATGATGAAGTTCTGATTATTGATGCCGGAAAGCCGAAAGGTCAGCCGGCGATTATCGATTTGCGCTTCCCACACCAGACCGGTGTGGCAGAGCGTTCAGTAAGTGGCTACCAGCGGCGTATCGCCGACCACGGCGTTGACTACATGATGATATGCCAGTTGGCGAACCGGAAACGCGACGGCATCGTGGTTTACTTCAACCGCTAAAACTTTGTCGCTCTCTTCGATGAAATCTGCGGCGTTCGCCCCGGTGTAAGCGACCTCGCGGATGGGATTGAACATCCATTCAAAATGGTTCTGCCGGGCAAACCAGGCGGCAAGTAAAACCAGAAACACCGGAAAAATTAACAGCGCTTTGCTCCACCAGCGCCGCGATGCGCGCCAGAGCCAGACGGCAAACGCCAGCACACTTGCTGCCGCAATCAAAGTGACAATTGGCGACCAGCGTTTAAGCAGGTAAGAAATTTCCACTCCGCGCGCGGTCTGCCCTTTGAAGGGTTGGATGATCAGCGCCGGAATCACCACTATCGCCAGAGCAGAAAGGGCAATCAACATCACGACCAGCCAGCCCCATTTCTTTGAGCGGCTCTTTTCATTCGCAGCGTTTTGCATCATTTATAGCTCTCCTGATGACTTTCAAAAATTATTGAGTGAAAACTCGATTCGTGGAATTTCTTATTGCGGCTCAGGTTCGCTGTGCGATTCGCTTAGAGTGTAACAAAGCCGATAAAGTTTGTCGCTTACCGCGCGTTGATTTTTCTACGCTTGATTGTCATATTCTTGAATCTGAAATTTATGAATATCCATCCGACAGCCATCATCAACCCTGACGCCAAACTGGGAAACAATGTTCGCGTTGGCGCTTATGCGATCATCGAATCCGACACAGAAATCGGTGAGGATACGGAAATTCGCGCCCACGCGGTGATTAAACGATTCACCCAACTCGGCACTGGCAATGTCATTTATGAAGGCGCAATTTTAGGCGGCGAACCGCAGGATTTGCGTTTCACGGATTGCGAAAGTTTCCTGAAAGTGGGCGACTGCAATCGCATACGCGAAGGCGTTACCATGCATCGCGCTTCAAAAGCCGGGGCGGCAACCGTCGTTGGCTCGGATTGCTTTATTATGGCTTATGCGCATGTGGCACACGATTGCCAGTTGGGCAGTCGCGTCATCATCGCCAATAACGTTGCGCTCGCCGGTCACATCACCATCGAAGACCAGGTATTTATTTCCGGCGGCGTGGTCATTCATCAGTTCTCTCGCATCGGCAGGCTGGCGATGCTTGGTGGCAACTCAAAAATCGTTCAGGACTGTCTACCGTTTGTCATTACAGATGGCGTACCCGGACGCGCCAGCGGCTTAAACGTCGTAGGGCTTCGGCGCGCAGGCTTTGCGGCAAGCGACCTGCATGAACTCAAACGCGCCTATCGCACACTGTTGCGCGCCGGTCTATCGCTTGAAGACGCGCTCGCCGAACTCGCCGCGCAAGACCACCCCCTGGTGCGCCATCTGGCGGATTTCGCCCGCGCTGCCCAACGCGGCTTCTGCCACGAATAGCTGCCACCTCGCCAATCCGACCGACCGCTTCTCATCAGCGATTTCTATAAAATAAAAATAATAATAATTATTGATTTTGTTTTCACCGAATGCTACAATGCAATCGTTGCTTGAAGGAGTCAAACAGGTGTCAACAAGAGCCAGAGGAAAGTCATCCGAAACGGAGCGCGCCAGACAGCAGTTGCGTTCGACCCTGAGCGCCAAGGGTTATCAGTTTACCGAACAGCGGGCGATTGTGTTCGATTATCTGCAACAGGTTGCCCATCATCCGACCGCCGAAGAGGTATTCCTGGCGGTCAAGGCGAAACTGCCGAAAATCTCTCTGGCGACGGTTTACAAGAACCTTGAAGCGCTTGTCGAATCGGGCGCAGCAGCGAAATGGACGTATGGCGACGGGTCGTCGCGTTACGATAAACGCACCGATCATCATTACCATCTGCGGTGTTTGCGGTGCGGGCGAATGTGGGACGTTGAGCCAACCCAAGTGAGCGATATGCTTGATCGGATGCGCCCGCAACGCGGCTTTCAAGTAACCGATTACCGGCTGGAAATCGTCGGCTTTTGCCGCGATTGCCGGCAGTAAGGAATATAGAGCATTGCATAAGGGAGGTTTCAAAATGAGTGTTATGTATCGAACGAGTATTGATCTTCCGTTGGAAAATCGTGAGCAACTGGTTGGGTTATTGAATCAACAACTGGCAGATACTTTCGACCTTTACAGTCAAACCAAACAAGCCCATTGGAACGTCAAGGGCAGGGATTTTTTTCAACTTCATGAATTATTCGATAAACTGGCGACCGAATTGACCGGTTATGTCGATACGATTGCCGAGCGGGTCACGGCGCTCGGCGGAACAGCGCTGGGCACCGCGAGAATGGCTGCGGGCGCGTCGCGCTTGACGGAATACCCGGAGGTCATTGGCAGTTTGGAAAGCGTCGCCGCACTGGTTGAACGCTATGCAAATCTCGCCGCAACCACAAGAGCGGCAATTGACCGTTCAACCGAGTTGGGCGATGCCGATACCGCGGATTTATTTACCGAAGTGTCGCGTGGATTGGATAAATCGCTGTGGTTTCTCGAAGCCCATCTGCAAGAGTAATGCTTGCAACCTAACGATTGAACCATCATCTCCAGACGCTACAGAGGGTGAGTGACGAAAGAAACGCCTTGCACCTTTGTAGCGTTTTTATTTTCTCAGGAATGTTCAACGCCCATTTCGCCAGCTTTCGCCTTGAAGGCGTAATTCATCAAGCGTCGCTTGCACGGCGCGTTGTTTGGCTTCGACTTCTTCAACGCTTGCCTGGCGCGATACATAAATCGGTTCGGCAATTAAAGTGATGGCTCGCGTAAACGGTTTAGGAATTTGCAAACGATCCCAGCTTGGCAATTCCCAATAATCTTTCACCACATGATGAAAAAGAAATATTGCCGCGCCGGTGTGTCGCGCCAAAGTGACCGCGCCGGGTTTGGCTACATAAGCAGGACCTTTGGGTCCATCAATCGGAAAGGCGACATCGATACCGCGTGCCAGGCATTCAGACATTTCCGCAAGCGACCGCCCGGCTCCGCGCGTCGCTGAACCTCTTGAGGACCCGTAGCCAACTCGTTTAATCAACCGTGAAGTGAATTCGCCGTCTTTGCTGGTGCTCGACATCACCACAATTTTGCGATTGCGCCAGAACCACGTGCCGCTAAATATACAGCTATGCCAGAAGGTAAAAATCGCCCGATGACCGCTCGCATAAATTGCCTTGAGGTGTTCCATGCCGCGCGTTTCCCAGCGCAGCGTCGGGCAAAGCAGTCGAATCAATAGATAAAAGAACCAATCGGCAAGGTAAATGTTTAAACGCGCGCGCCAACTGTATTTTGATAAATCGGCAAAAGCATATAACCGGCGATGAAATTCGACCTCGTTGGTTGAGGAAAATTTATCTCTGGCGCGACGACGGCGGGGTGAAGAATTTGCCCTGACGCTTTCAGGCGCAACCGTAGTGGCATCGGCATTACCGTTTTTTTCATCAACGCTGGAACGCTTATTTTTCACCTCAGCCATTTCTGTGTTTTTCATCTGCTCATAAAAGCTATTCATTGCTCGCTTGTAAGTCAAACGCCGGTAGCCCGCTGCATTGACAAAGCCCGCTAGCGAACGTACCCTGTTTTCGAGCTTCTTTGAACTTTTTCAGTCGCAAGGCGTTTTTGAGTTTTATGAATTTTAACGAATTCCCCGGCATAGATATAAAAGATGACCCGGATATTGAAGTGACGCTGCCCGAAGAAGAACTGTCGATGGGCGCAAGCATCTGGGCGGAAGTTAAATCCATCGCCCGCGATATTATCTTTGCAGCGTTAATGGCGATTCTCATCGTGGTGTTTATTGTCCAGCCCGTCAAGGTCGAAGGCACTTCGATGTTACCGCGCCTGGAATCCGAAGAGCGCATCTTCGTCAACAAAGTTCCCTTCCTCATTCAAGCCTGGAAAGAAGACAGCAAACCGATTGAGCGCGGCGAAATTATCGTCTTCTGGTATCCCGAAAATCCTTCGCAATCGTTTATCAAACGGGTTATCGGACTACCGGGCGAAACCATTCGCATGGATCAACGCGGGCAGTTATTCATTGACAATCGTCCGCTAGATGAACCCTATCTTTCGCCTGACCACAACACCCACCCGCGCATCATTCCTGAAACCTACGTCAAACCGCATTACTATTTCGTGATGGGCGATAATCGCGACGCTTCAAATGACAGCCGCCAATGGGGGTTGGTTCCCGAAAAATATATTTACGGCAAAGCGTTGTTTCGCTACTGGCCGCTCGGTCGCGCCGGAACCCTTGATTAAAAAAGTAGGTAGTAGGCAGTAGGCGGTAGGCAGTTATTTAGGAATGGCTGAGAACCATGCCAGCCTGATGCCTTCTGCAAATAAATATTCCGGGAACATCACAAAGAAAAATGTGTGAACTGCCTACCGCCTACTGCCTACTGCCTACTCTTCCCTACTTGCACGACTGCGCCTCTCGCCTGTAACCTAGCAATTATGCAAGCAATTTTAGCCCTGGAAGACGGGCGCATCTGGCGCGGACGCGGATTTGGTGCGCCAACCGAAACCGTCGGTGAAGTGGTATTCAATACCTCTATCACCGGCTATCAGGAAATTCTTACAGACCCTTCCTATTGCGGACAGATGGTCACCATGACCTATCCGCTGATCGGTAATTACGGCATCAATGAAGCAGACATCGAATCGCGCAAAATTTTTGCCGAAGGCTTGATTGTTCGCGAACTCTCGCGCACGGTGTCGAACTGGCGCGCCGAAGTGTCGCTCGATGAATATCTGCGCCGTCAAAATATTCCGGGCATTTCCGACATCGACACGCGCTCATTGGTTCGGCACATCCGCGAACGCGGTTCGATGCGCGGCTGCCTGTCAACCATCGCAACAAACGAAGAAGCCGTCATCGCCAAAGCGCGCACGGCACCGGAAATGGTCGGTCTTGATCTGGCATCGGTGGTGACCTGCGAAGCGCCTTTTGAATGGACAGATTGCCAACCGCAAGTTTATGGTTCACCGAAACTGATTCACGCTCCGAACCTGGATATTATTGAACCGCGCTTTCAGGTGGTGGCGTTTGATTTCGGGTTGAAATATAACAGCCTGCGTTCGCTTGCCGCGCTCGGTTGTCGCGTTACCGTGGTCCCCGCGCACACCTCAGCCGAAGACGTTTTGGCGCTCAAACCCGATGGACTCTGGTTATCGAACGGTCCCGGCGACCCTGAACCGCTCACCAATGTGATTAAGAATTTACAAAAGCTTTTGGGGCGATTGCCGATTTTCGGCATCTGTCTCGGTCATCAATTGATGGGATTGGCGTTTGGCGGCAAAACCTATAAATTGCCTTTTGGTCATCACGGTGGCAATCAACCGGTGAAAGATTTAACCACGGGTCGCGTCGAAATCACCGCGCAGAATCACGGTTTTGCGGTGGATGCGGATTCATTGCCGCAAGACGCGGAAGTTACCCATATCAATTTGAATGACCATACAGTCGAAGGTTTGCGGCATAAAAATTATCCGGCATTCAGCGTACAGTATCACCCGGAAGCCGCGCCGGGTCCGCACGACGCTTCGTATTTATTCAAGCGGTTCATCACCATGATGGAAAGCGAAAAGAGCACGAGCCGCGCGGTCTGAAGAAGGTAAAAGTAAAAAGTAAAAAGTAAAAATTATTCATCACTTTTTACTTTTTACATTGGAAACTAAGTACAGTGGAAACTAAGTTAGTTGATATTCCTTTAGCGTTCAGAGTTACGCATTTATGCGTGAGTTGCCGTGCATCACGCCTGAAGGCGTAACTCTGAACCTCAAGAAATTTAGTTTCCACTGTACTTTTGCCTTTTGCCTTTTGCCTTTTTACTTTTGATATGGCAACCGCCCCGCTGACAACTTCAGAGATTCAACTCATCCCGCTTGTCGATGCCGATTTCGCTCAACTTGACCTGCTCTTTGATGAACAGTGTCAGGAATGGTTCGATTTGCTGGGCTGGAATTATACCAACGCCAGTCAGTTGATTCGTCAGGTGGTGCGCGACAGGGATTTATCGGGTTATGTTGCGATGTCGGGCAACGCCGCAATCGGCTTTATCTACTACGTTATTGAAAGCAATCGCTGTTCGATTGGCGAAATTTTTATTACCAGAGAATGGCGTGGGCTGGGCGTTGATAAACGTTTAGCCGAAGCGGTGCTCACTTACCTTGAAAAATTTCCGCGTATCCGTCGCATCGAAAGCCAGAGTTTGAGCATTGAAAATCAAGCGTCGCATGACTTTTTAACCGGTTATGGTTTCACCCGGCTTGATAGAAATTACATGTCAATTGCGCTCGACAATTATCAACCGCTTAAAATGTTTCGCGCCGATTCCAACCCTTCAGTTGTGCATCCTGCGCCCGATATTTTCATACGAGCGTGGCGCGATGAAGATTTCAACGCCTCTGTTAAAGTAATTCAAAGTTCTTACAAAGACACGGTTGACAGTCGAATCAACAATCAATACTGCACCGAGGAAGGTTGCGCGGATTTGCTGGCGGTCTTAACTCAGCACGTCTGGTGCGGCGATTTTCTGCCGCACATTGCGCGGGTCGCGATTGACCAGAAGAGCAATAAAATTCTGGGACTGCTGACGGCTTCAAGAATTGCCGACGGGCGCGGACACATCAGTCAAATTTCCGTGCGTCCCGAATATCAAGGCTTGCGCATCGGCAGACGCATGATTGAATCGGCGCTCAAAGAATTTGCGGTTCTCAATTTCAAGACGGTGTCGCTTGCCGTGACGGCTGTCAATAAAAACGCTTTGCACCTCTACGAGTCCTGCGGCTTTCAAACCGTCCACAGCTTTCCGGTTTTTTATCTCGACAGATAGCTCGCAAAATGTGGTTGGCAATTTTGTTTGGTTTACATCGCCAACCACATTATAAAAATTTAAGGCGCGACAACATTCATGGTGACGATGTTCGAGGTTCGACCATCGGGATTGCGAACTTGAATACTCAACTGACCGGGCGCGGCAACCAGCGGCTTGGCGAATTTGCCGACAAGTTCGGTGGCGCTGGCGCTGCCGAGTTCAAGTTCGATGTTGTTGACCAGGAGTTTTGCGCCGGTTGCGAAGTTGGTGCCGCGAACCACCATCCATAATTTTTTCGCTTTGGTGCCCACCAGTACAGGGTTTTGCACATTCGCAGGTTTTTTGAAATAGGCAAAAAACGATTCAATGTGCGGCGACGCGGGCGGCGGCGGTTCAATCACCCCATCGCGCGCGACTTTAAGTACCAGCACATTCGATAAACTGCCGTCAGGATTTCTGACCTGCAAATTGATTGGTGTGCCCGAAGTTGCCGACGCAGGAATATTGACGGTTGCACTCAAATCGAAAAGCCCGTTTTGCTCGGTGGCGACCGCCGCGCCATCAACCAATATGACCGCACCCAATTTCAAATGGCGACCGACGAGATTAATCGGGACGCTTGCCGCGCCCTGTGCCGGAATCTTTGCCGTTAAACCTTTCGGCGCACCGATAAACGGCAATTCATCACTGCCGAGTTTATGTATGCGATAGATGATGTGATGATGTTCATTGCGATTGCGGTGAGGGACAAAATCAAATCTGGCGACATAAATATCGCCGCTTATCGGGTCTATAACAGTATCCAAAGGCCCGTCACCTGGATCAATGATACCGAATTCGGCGACCATTTCATTTTCAATGACGCGAAATCCTGTGGTTTTATCGCCTTCAAGTTTCAAACGGCGCAAATCACCACCCTGTCCGGGGCCTAGACGTTTGTATAAGGTAACGAGCAACTGGTTGGCGTAATCGCCCGCCTGCTGACCCGTGTAAAAAGCCAGCGCCGTCGGGGTGCTGTGCCGGTTGAATAGTTGAATCGGCGCGCGCACTCCCGCACAACCGGCTCTTGCGTCGGGCACCCCTTCGCAAAGCGGAAAACCATAATTGCCGCCCTGCACAACCCAATTGATTTCTTCGGGTGGCGAGGTATCCTCGCCCGTACAATTGGACTGACAAAGTTCACCGGAACCCGCATCGGTGGTGAACAGTTCGCCATTTACCGGATGAAAAGCCATGCCGAAGGGATTGCGATGTCCCGTAGCGAAAACCTCCGGCGTCGGATTAGCCGCTTTAATATCGAACCGCAAGATGGTGCCATTGAGCGGCGCTTCTTCGGGAAAACCCGGTTTCGGGGTTCCCGCATCGGTGGCTGACCCTTGTCCGAAATAGAGCAAGCCGTCTGCGCCAAACCGCATACGATTGGTTTGATGGTCGCCATTGCTTGGCAGCCCGCTTAAAATGATAGTCTGTTCATCCGCGACATCATCGCCATTGGTATCGCGTAGCCTTAGAATACGACCGTCACCGCCCAAAATATTACTAGTGACATAAAGCTCGCCATCGGGACCAAAGAGCAGACCGAGCGGCGATGAAATGCCTGTGGCAAAGGTTTTGACCTGATCTACTTTGCCGTTGTCGTCGGTATCAAGCAGCAAGAGAATTTTGCCTGATAATGTAGAGACAAATAGCCGTCCACGTGCATCAAAAGCCATTGTCACAGGTCCTGTACCCAGGTCTAAAGCAAATTCAGGCACATTGGTTGTGTCGGCAAAAATATTAAAATCAAAGCCACCGGCAACTGTAACCGGTCGCGGTTCAACCTGACTTTGCACAGTTGAAGTTATTGATGCAATGGTAAAAAAAGCGAGAATTAGTGCGGTAATAATTAATTTGGACTTAAACAACGATATACTCCTGATTGCAATTTCATGCCTGCCACGGTGAAATAAGAATTACTGATTGTAAATTCCGAACTTCACAACTGACAATGTGAATTCGGCGCAAAAATTTGCGACTGCCAATAAATCCATCATGCGGTTTACGCCATGAGGTTGGCGGGGCTATATCGCGAATAAAAACCGCTACTCATTTATCACATCCAGTTTGAGTTGATTCGAGCGCGTGCCGTTGGCTCTTACAACCTCAATATTCAAAATGCCGGGCGCAGCCAGCATATCGCGTCTTAGGCGTCCGACAAATATCGGCGTACCGGCGTCCGATGTAGTGTATTCGGTATTCAACTGAACCCCATTAACCAATATGGATGCGCCGACCGACGCTTCAATCGGAAATGCCGAATTTTCAAAAACCACGGCTTCAAATTTTTTGCCGTTTGCTCTTACCGTGATGGGCTGAATGATTTTCCCGCCGCCGCGTTTTCTCACCAATGCCTGGGTGATGGTAAATTCGGTGGTCGGCGGCGGCTGAACGGTTCCCTTGATGCGATAAATCGCGCCGCTCAGCGCGACCACATAAATCTCTCCGGCTTCATCTTCGCCAAACGATGAAATCAACAAACCGGTATCCAGCAATAATTCCTGCTGGTTGTTCACCCACTGAAATATTTCGCCCGAACAAAAATCTGCATAAACATAGGAACCCAGTGGCAACGTTGATTGCATGCCGCGATAGACATAACCGCCGGTCACCGAACAGCGCCCACCGGTGTGCGTGTATTCAAAAATCGGCGGGATGAATCCGCTTGTCATACACGAAGCGGGACCAAGTCCTGTGCAACGTGTGCCTTCAAAAACCCGCCAGCCGTAATTGCCGTTTTTGGCAATGATGTCCACTTCTTCAATCGCGCCTTGCCCGACATCCCCGGCATACAACTGACCGGTCAACCTGTCGAAAGAAAATCGCCAGGGGTTGCGCAATCCATAAGCCCAGATTTCATCGCGTCCCGGCAATGCGCCAAAAAACGGATTATCGCCGGGCGAGGCGTATTCGGTTTGCAAGGTGCGCTGGTCAATGTCTATGCGAAGAATTTTGCCGAGTAAATCATCGATGCTTTGCGCGCGATTGTTCGGGTCATTAGCCGACCCGCCATCGCCCATCGCAATATAGAGATAACCGTCGGGTCCAAATTCAATCATCCCGCCATTGTGATTGGCGGCAGGTTGCGCAACCGTAAGAATAACTTTTTCCGTGAGGTCGGCGACATTCGCGTCGGCGGCAGACGCTTGATATTCGGCAATCACGGTTGCGCCGTCGGTTTGTCGCGTGTAGTTCACGAAGAATCGTCGATTGAGCGAATAAGCCGGATGAAACGCCAGTCCGAGTAACCCCTGTTCATTCCCTGTTGAAAGCACTTTGGCAGAAATATTCAGAAAGACGGTTGGCGTCGAAGCCCCCGGTTGCAAAACCAATATGCGCCCCGCCTGTTCGAGAATAAACAAACGATTGCTGCCGTCGCGCGAATGGGTTATGTAAACCGTGCGCGACAATCCGCCGACCACAGGTTCCAATTCAATCTGCGTGGCAGCGGGCGCAACCGCTTGCGCGTTGATTTTATTTGCATCGGCAAGCGGATTCATCAAGCTCACCATCAATATCAGGCACGAAAACAAAACGACTTTTTTCATACAGCCTCGTTTGATGAAACATCAATTTATTGCGGCAGCCGGTGCTGCAAGTGAGGAGAGTTGGTTGGGAGAGCCTGGTTATTTTTAAAACGTCGCCTTCATTTCAATCGGCTTTTTATCCTTTGCAAAGTTTAGCAATGAACAATTCCACACGGCAATTCTATCTTTCAACAGAATATCGGCATTGGTCGCTTTGATGGGCGAGGGCGCGTGCAAAACGAAACGCATCTTCACCAGCGCCAGTGCCAGCATCTGCATTTTCTGTTCAAATTCTTTGGAATCGCCAAAGATATTGGGGTCCGCTGTTGCGGGCTTTTGCGTCGCGCGTTTGCCGGTCGTCGAAGGTTTGCCGCTCGATGTAGAATTTTTTGCAGGCGGTGGCGTCGTCTTTTTCGACTCATCGACATTGATGAAAAACCGCTCGGTATAGCTTGAATGGTCAGCCTGTTTATCAAACTGTACAGTCCACTCGGATTGCCCGCTCGCGAAATCTTCAATACCGCTTTCGCCGAAACTGGTGAGAATTTTTTCGGTGTCGCGCAATTGCTTGAACTCCAACACCGCATAAAAACCGAGTACGCCGTTTTGTTTGACCTGCTTGGCTTCTTTGAGTTTTACCGTAGGCGGCAGTTTGGTCATGATGTCGCGTTTGAATTTTTCAATCTCTGCGGCGGGGTCTTTATCACCGACCGGAGTCGATTTCACGTCATCCGGCATATCGGGCATGGAAATGTGCAAAACCAATTCCCCGCTGCCGTCGGCATTCAAAAAAATTTCTTTCTCAATCGAAAAACAGGCGGCATTGAAAACGCCAACCAATAACAACAAAACAAATCCCAAAATCCGTTTCATGCTTTTCACCTATTCCTTTGCGCTGGCGGGCAAGGGGCGCGTGAGAATCAAATTTTCTTCAACCATTCTGCCGCCGATTAAATGCTCTTGAATGATGCGCTCCAGCGCGCCGGTATCGCAGGAGTGATACCAGGCGCCTTCCGGGTAAACAACGGCAATCGGCCCCTTTTCGCAAACCTGTAAACAATTCGCTTTGGTGCGAAACACCCCGCCTTCACCCGTGAGATTTAATTCTTTCAAACGCGCTTTCAAATAATCCCACGACTGGAGGCTTGTTTCCCGGTCACAACATTTCGGTTTCGTCTGATCGCAACATAAAAAGATATGCCGCTCGATTTTATCAAGCTGTAATTTTTCGACGATTTTCTCTAATTTTTCACTCATAGACGGTAAAGATAATAAACCACAGAGACACCGAGACACAGAGAAAAACGATGAGGAGATGAAAAGATGAAGAGGTAGTATAACCATCTTCTCTATCTTTTCATCTCCTCATCGTTTTTCTCTGTGTCTCGGTGTCTCTGTGGTGAATATCCTAAAAGTATCTGTAGTGTCCGATGATTTTCCATTCAAACAAACGGTCTTCGACTTTGGTTCCCCAACCGATGTTGTGAACAATTTTAAAGCGTCCCGCTTCGCCGCGCAGGTTGGTTACGAGTCCAATGTGGGTAATGCCGCCGCCCAAATCCCAGGCGACAATATCGCCGGGTTTATAGTCTTGCGGGTTGGTGGTCATCGCCACCGCTTTGCCTTTGCGTTTGAGATAGGTCATCAGGTTGGGAACACGGCGATGATCGATGTTGGTGTCGGGACGCCGGAGTCCCCACTTGTTCGGATAGGTCGAAAAATTTTTCGCCATGTCTAGGTGAACTTCTTTTTGCAAATCAATCCCGACCTTGCGAAAAGCTCGCACCACGACATCCGAACAGACGCCGGTTTCCATCGGCACATCGCCATTCGGATAAGGGATGCGAACATAAGCCGGGTCGTAAGATTTCGTATAATTCACCTGGTCAATCGCCGCATCAATCACTTGCTTGACGATGGGCAATTCAACAACCGCAACATTCTGCTGTTCGCCACCAATTGCAACCGTGTTGCCATTAACCCGCGCCGAACTCTGGCGACAAGCCAGTCCGGAAATGAAACTGAAAACAACTAAAGCACTAACCATCGGTTTAAAAAATTTTTGCGAAAAACTTTTTTTCAAATTCATCAACCGTACCTCCAACCGGGAAGAAGGGATTTGTTTCACCTCTTCACCTCTTCATGCGTCAGTCCCTGGTCAGTTGCCGATATTTGATGCGGTGCGGTTGGTCTGCGGCTTCCCCGAGGCGCATTTTTTTATCGGCTTCGTATTCCGAATAATTGCCGTCGAACCATTCAACGCGCGAGTCGCCTTCAAACGCTAAGATGTGCGTGGCGATGCGGTCTAAAAACCAGCGGTCGTGTGAAATCACCACCGCGCAACCGGCGAAATTTTCTAAAGCCTCTTCCAAAGCGCGCATGGTATTAACGTCCAAATCGTTGGTTGGCTCATCGAGCAGCAAGACATTTGCGCCCTCTTTGAGCATCTTCGCCAGATGCACGCGATTGCGTTCGCCGCCGCTAAGCATCCCGACTTTTTTCTGCTGGTCGCTTCCCGAAAAATTGAATCGCGCCACATAAGCCCGCGAATTCACCTGTTGTTTGCCGAGTTCAATCAGGTCTTGTCCGCCGGAAATTTCTTCCCAGATAGTTTTGTTGCCATCAAGCGCGCGGCTCTGGTCAACGTAGCCGAGTTGCACAGTCTCGCCGATGCGAATCGTGCCGCCATCGGGTTGTTCTTGATTGGTGATGAGTTTGAAAAGCGTGGTTTTGCCAGCGCCGTTTGCGCCAATCACACCAACGATGCCGCCGGGAGGTAAACGAAAACTCATCTTTTCAAATAACAGATTTTCGCCGTAAGCTTTGCTCACATTGTCGGCTTCGATGACGACGTTGCCGAGTCGCGGACCCGGCGGAATATAAATTTCCAACTCGCGCCCGCGTTTTTCGGATTCCTGAGTCAACAAATTTTCATAAGCATTGATGCGGGCTTTCGATTTCGCGTGGCGCGCGCGGGGTGCCATGCGAATCCATTCCAATTCGCGCTCCAAAGTTTTTTGACGGTCGCTTTCCGCCTTTTCTTCTTTTCTGAGTCGCTCCTGTTTCTGTTCAAGCCACGACGAGTAATTGCCTTTCCAGGGGATGCCCTGCCCACGGTCTAGTTCCAAAATCCAACCCGCGACATTATCCAAAAAATATCTATCGTGGGTGACGGCAATGACGGTGCCGGGATATTTCTGCAAATGTTGTTCGAGCCACGCGACCGATTCGGCATCGAGATGGTTGGTCGGTTCATCGAGCAATAAAATATCCGGCTGTTTCAGCAGCAATCGACAAAGCGCCACGCGACGACGTTCGCCGCCCGATAAAACTTTGATTGACGTATCGCCCGGCGGACATCTCAAAGCGTCCATCGCCATCTCCAAACGCGAATCCAAATCCCAGGCATTGGCGGCATCGAGTTTATCCTGCACAGCGCCTTGCCGTTCCAAAAGCGCGTTCATTTCATCATCGCTCATCGGTTCGGCGAATTTGTTATTGATGTCGTCGTATTCTTTGAGCAAATCGACGGTTTCCTGTACGCCTTCTTCAACGATGTCGCGCACGGTTTTCGATTCGTCGAGTTGCGGTTCCTGTTCGAGATAGCCAATGGTGTAGCCCGGCGATACTGCCGTTTCACCGACGAACTCTTTATCGACGCCCGCAAGGATTTTAAGCAGCGAACTTTTGCCCGAACCGTTGAGTCCAATCACGCCGATTTTCGCGCCGTAAAAATAGGAGAGATAGATGTCTTTTAAGACAGGCTTTTTATCGTAGTATTTGCCTACGCCAATCATTGAATAAATAATTTTATTGGGTTCTGAACTCATTGAATATTCTTCAAGCCTCCGAATTATTATTTTGGCAATTCATTAGGCGGCGTGAAACCGCCACGAAATATTAAACCAACAGTATGCGGTTGGCGGTTGATTTTCACAACCGCCATGTTGAGTAGTTTTTTGTTATTGCTTTGAACGGCAGGTGAACGCTAAAAGCGCTATGCGGTTAAGGCTTTTTTCAAAACGGCGATTTGTCCCGCGTGATAGAGGTCGTGTTGAATGACACCGTGCAACATAAAATAGATTGAATAGATTTGCCCGGCGGCTTTTTCTTTCAGTTGTTCATCACTCAGTTTACCGATGGTTTCGCGCAAGGCTTCGTTGCTGATTTTAAGTTTTTCAATCGCTGCCTGCCACGCCGCTTCACTGCCATCATTTGGAAATGCCCAACCTTCTTCGAGGTTTTCGACTTTGCCTTCATCGCCTTCAACGCGCCGACGCGAAATGGTTTCCCAGAAAGCAATGTGCGAAACGATTTCATAGATGCTATGCACACCCTTGATGGGTTTTGCGGCAGCCTGTTCGGCGGTGACGCCTTTGAGTAATTGGATTATCGAATCGCCGTGCCAGGCTTCACCTTCAAAAGCCCGACGTAACTGGTCTTGGATTCTTCTGACTTCGCTCATGATTTCTCCTCAAATGATTTTTTCAATGGGTACGGTAAGGTCGTAAACGAAACGAGCAAGCGAGAAGTTCTCACTCATCGCTTGCTCGTTTCTGAAAACTCAAAACTGCTTACTGCCTACTGCTTACTGATTTTTGGTCGCAGTTGCGGGCTTTGCCGCAGGCACAGGGGTTGGCGTAACCGGTTGCGCAGGCGGTTGAGTTTGCGGCAAAGCTGGCATCTCTTCTTTCTTGAAGCGCGGCAACATTTCGTCGCGCATTGCTAAATAATAAACCGACGCGGCAACGATAATCGCCGCTTTTTTCAAATCGTCTTCGATGATGCGTTCGTAAGTATCGAGATTGGTGTGCCAGGTGTGCGAGCCGTATTCAATCGGGTCTTGACCTAAACCAATCCCTGGCAGCCCCGCCTGATTGAACGAGGTGTGGTCGGAACCGCCAAGTCCGCGACTCTTGGAGGCAATTGCGCCCATCACGCCAAAGTCTTCAAAGGGTTTCAAGGCGTCGCGTAAAATTGCCGCCGCTTCCGGCGGGCCAAATACCGAAGCGCCGCGCGGGCGACCGGTTCCCGAATCGATGTTGAAATAGCCTGCGAATTTTTCGTAATCCGGTTTGGGATTTTCAAACGAACCGAAATGCGCTTTCACATAAGCCTGCGAACCGAGCAAGCCCTGTTCTTCGCCGCTCCACATTGCCACGCGAATCGTGCGACGCGGTTTGACGCCAAGCGCCTTCAAAAGGCGCGCCGCTTCCATCATAATCGCGCAACCCGCTGCATTGTCGGTCGCGCCAGTTGCCGAGTGCCACGAATCCAAATGCCCGCCAAGCATCACCACTTCATCTTTTTTATCCGTACCGGCAATTTCGCCAATCGTGTTATAAGAGGTTTTGCCTTCGGGATAATGGCGATTGACGATGTTGAATTCCAAAGTCACAGGCGTACCGTCCGCTAAAATGCGGGTGATGCGACCATAATCTTCATTACGCATCACCACCGTCGGCACGACTTTCGCGACATCGAATGTGCGGTTATTGAAGGCGCGAATCTGTCCATGTTCACGACCCGCATCATTGACGCGAATGACTGCGCCATTATCGAGTAAAAATTTATCGGTCTGTTCGGCGACCTGCGCGGGCGTGAGTTTCGTCGGGTCGGGCGGTTGTTGCTGCGGACGATTGCCGAATTGATTGGGGCTGGGATTAGTCGGGTCAAAGCGACGTTTGGCATCTTCATCACTCATGCGTTTGGCGGGCGGCGTGATGTTGACCGGAACCACAGCGGTTTTACCTACGAGAACGATTTTGCCTTTGACGTTGGCTTTCTCTTTTTCAAAAAAAGCCGTGAGTTCGGCTTGCGTCGGGCGTTCGGGCAAAACCACATGATAGGTTTGCGCGGTGATCGTGCCGTTGGTGCCCGGCGTCCAGGCGAGGGCTTCGCAAACCAGCGCATCTTTGAACGGCGCAATCGCGTGAGCCGATAATTTTTCATTCAACCAGCCGGGATGACCGAAATCCCAGGGTTCGAGATGCGCATTATCAAATCCCCATTCTTTCATCTGCTTGACTGCCCATTCGGCAGCGGCTTTGTGATTGGGCGAACCAGTCAGGCGCGGGCCATAAACATCTGTGAAATAGTGCATGGTGTGCATGACTTTTGAATTCTCCATGCCCTCTTTGCGAAGGCGGGCATTGAGGTCGTCGCCGGATTGCGCCAATGTCGCAAACGGCATCATGACCACCATTAATAAAAAGGCGATTGCACGGGTTTTACGCATGTTATTTTCTCCGAATAAAAAAGGTGTGAACATCCACTGAGCTTCGATGGGTGATTATACGTTGAATTGAAGGGATGGGTAAACCGCGAGGTTCATCAATCAGAATCGGCGTTTTTCCCATTTCGTATCTGCCATTCTCATCAACGGGATTTTCTCAGGGTCAAAATTTTTCGAGCCAGGTATTTTTCGCCAACCGATTGACACTGTTCGCCTGTAACGAAAAACGAAGGACGAAATCGAGATACCCAAAATTTGTCGAGGCGTATGAAGTCATAGTTCCTTGATTAAAGCAATTCATTGAAGGTTCGCTAACCATCAAGCAGATAAAGGTGAAGTGATTGCTTGCGCGAACTGATTCAAGTTGTTTTCTACTGCTCCTCGACTCCTCACATGGTCAGGTTCGATTTAAACCGTTTGGTTCCCCGCGCGGCGCAAATCCACAACCGTTATATCGCTCAATCGCTATTCGCGAAACGGCGAATAGTTTTCTGTACGACCATTCAGGATGTAATCACGATTTTAATATTTGAATTTCTTCAGGAGAAAAAATGAAACGATTTGGCGCAACTTTTATCGCATTGGTCATGGTAGCTTTTCTTTCCATTCATCCCCTTTTCAACACCTTTGCAGCGCAGGCAGCACCACCACCACTTCAACATTACACGGTAATTGATTTGACGCCGGCGGGCGCAACTGCGGCAACGGCTTTGGGCATTTCAGGAACGACGCAGGTTGGCACGGCAAATTTCCCTGTGCCCGGCGATCCTTCACTGACTGAAACTCACGCAGTTATCTGGTCAGGCAGTGCCGATCAAATGATTGATTTAGGCATCGGCTCGGCTCTGGCTGCCAGTGATGGGCAACAGGTTGGCAGCGCCTTCGGACGCGCCGTATTGTGGAGTGGCACACCCGAAAGCCAGATTAATTTGCACCCCATCATCGCCGAGCAATCCATCGCTACGGGAGTTGCAGGCAATCAGCAAGTCGGCTGGGGACGTTGGAGAGTGGCATGTGTAGAAAAGAAGGGCGCTTGCGGTGGCGGCGATGGCACACGAACCGTCATCCACCCTTTTATGTGGGCAGGCTCAGCCGCCAGCGCGGTTGACATCACCCCTTTTGATTTAGGATTTGGCGCCGGGCGCGCACTTGGCACAGACGGTGTGCAACAGGTTGGTTACGGTCAACAGGTCTTGGGACCCAATGTTTTCAGCGGGCCGTTTGCGGTGGTGTGGACAGGTACGGCAGCCAGCGCCGTGAGTTTGAATCCGCCAAACTCCAGCACTTCGGAAGCCAAAGGGGTCGCCGGTGGTCAACAGGTAGGGTATGCCTATTCTCCAGCCCGCGCCATGCTTTGGACGGGTACAGCAGCCAGCGCCGTGAATTTACACCCGGCGGGCTTTTCGGCATCACAGGCAAACGCCACCAACGGCACACAACAAGTTGGTTTTGCCATCCAAGCAGTCGCCGGTTTAGCCGGTAACAACCACGCGATGGTCTGGTCTGGAAGCGTAGCCAGCGCCGTCGATTTGCACCAGTTTCTGCCATTTGGATACATCAGTTCGACAGCCAACGCCATTGATGCAGCGGGCAACATCGTCGGCACAGCAACTACGACGAGCGGAAATACCCGCGCCATTATGTGGGTGCCAAGCACAGGCGCTGAAATTTATGCGCAATCTCTGGCGCTCGGTCAAGTGGTTCTCAGAGCCGGCGCATCAACGCAAGCTACGGTAACGCTCAATCAACCAGCTCCGGCAGGCGGCGCAACCGTCAATGTCGCAAATTACATCACGCAACAGGGCACCAATCCAATTCCATTTTCAATAAGCGTGCCCGCGAGCGTCACCGTTCCCGAAGGTCAAACCAGCGCCAGTTTTCCTGTGACCACCAGTCTCTTGAGTGTCACTGGATTCACCCGTACTTATCTGGTCAGCATTCAAGCGGGCTTTGGTGACACCGTGCAATCCGCAGTAATGGCGGTCACACCACCGCTATTTTTATCAACCCTCGCGCTCACCTTTGACAATATCGTCGGTGGCGCCAATGTGACGGGAACGGTTACCTTGAACGGCGCAGCCCCCGCAGAAGGCGCGCAGGTTACGCTATCGAGCAACAATGCTGCGGCGATTGTTCCGCCGAGCGTATTGGTGAATCCCGGTCAGACCTTTGCAACCTTCACGATACAGACCAGCGTAGTTACCACCTTTACCAACGTGACGATTTCGGCAACCTATGGCATTCCGCTTCCGGCAACCCAAACCGCGACGCTCGCGCTTGGTCCTGAACCGACCGATACAGACACTGTCGCCATTCAAAAAGCCGATTATGTGGTTTCAAAAGGTGAACTCATCGTGCAGGCTACGAGCACCAGTCAATTCGCCAATCTCGATGTTTATGTGACCGCTACCGGTGAACTGATTGGGTCACTTATCAACAAAGGCGCGGGGTCATATGCAGGCAAGTTCATCTGGGCAACCAATCCGCAAAACATCACTGTAGTGAGCAGCTTGTCCGGCAGAGCCAGTCTCGCGGTCAATGCAAAATAATTTCACTTAACATCAAACACTGCACAAGCCACAGAGTCGCAAGGCAACGCTGACTCTGTGGCTTTTTTATTTGCAGATTGCCAATTCAAACGGCAATGCCAATGCAATCGGCATTGGTCAAGCGTAGGACGCAGACGACAATTTATAGTCACATTAAACTAAAAAAAGGCTGGCGTTTTTTTGATTTAAACGCCAGCCGAATAACCTCAATCTAAAGGGAATTTTATTTTTGCTTTGCTACATCAAGGAGTTGTTTTAATCACCGGGAACGAACTTGGGTTTCGATAGGTCCGGGGTAATCTCATCGCTTGCCGTAACTTTTTCAGGTCTGGTAAACGAATGCCCCGTAACCAAACCCAGGATGAAGTAACCAAGCGCCACAATACCGATGGCAAACAGCGAATCGCCGACCACCCGCATCCAGCGCAAGTTGTTCATCAATCCGGTCTGTAAAAATTCCGCCGAACGCGCATACCATGTCCCTACTTCAACCGCTGCCCAGGTCTGCATTAAACCGATGGGCAAGAGACTAAATAAAACCATTGCCGCAAGCCCGCCGTTAATCGTCCAAAACGCCACTTTGAGGGGCCATTCTTTCCACACCTGAGCCGATTTCAAACCGCGCAGGCAGAACAGCATCAGTCCGATTCCCAGCATGCCATACACACCAAAGAGCGCCGTGTGACCATGCACAGGCGTGGTATTCAAGCCCTGCATATAATAGAGCGCCACCGGCGGGTTGATGAGAAATCCGAAAAGCCCCGCGCCGACGAAATTCCAGAACGCTACTGCGATAAAGAAATAAATGGGCCAACGATAAGTCGCCATCCACGCTTTCACGCGCGACAATCTGATGTTTTCCCAGGCTTCAAAACCGATGAGCACCAGCGGCACGATTTCAAGCGCGCTGAAGACCGCGCCCAATGCCAGCACATAATCGGGCGTCCCGGCAAAATAGAGGTGATGGAAGGTGCCGATAATCCCGCCCGACAAAAAGATGACCGTCGAAAACAGCACGCTGCGCGTCGCGGTGGCCACCGATAACAATTTCAATCGCGTGAACAGAAAAGCAATCACGACGGTTGCGAAAACTTCAAAGAAACCTTCGACCCACAGATGAACCACCCACCAGCGCCAGTATTCTGCGGTCAGCAAATGGCTGCGTTGCCCGTACATCAAGCCCGCCGCATAAAAAAGCGGTATGGCAATGCTGGCGATTAAAAAGAGCATCAACAGCGGTCGGCTCTCGCTGCGTTTCATCAAAGCAGGCTTGAGCGCCCGCCACATTAAAAAGAGCCAGAACAACAGTCCAACAAAAAGCAGAATTTGCCAGAAGCGTCCGAGGTCAACATATTCGTAACCTTGCGAGCCGAACCAGAACCAGTATTTGCCCAGGTATTGTTTAATGCCGAGCCATTCGCCGCCGAGGCTGCCAACGACCACCAACACCACCGCTACATAAAGAAGATTGACCAGGAGTTTTTGCCCTTTGGGTTCATAACCGCTGACCGCCGGCGCAACATAAAGCCCGGTGGCAAGCCAGGAGGTCGCTATCCAGAAAAGTCCCAGTTGTGTATGCCAGGTGCGCGCCACCGAATAAGGCAACCACTGGTCGAGCGGAATGCCGTAAAACCCCGATCCTTCGACGCCATAATGCGCAGCAATCGCGCCGAGTCCGACCTGCGCAATAATCAGCGCCGCCACCGTGTAAAAATATTTCATCGTGGCGCGTTGCGAAGGCAACATCTTCCAGCCAAGCAGCGGGTCTTTTGTCGGAACCTCGCTATGCACGGGTTCTTTTTCCTGCGAACCGAAATACCACACCATGCCGCCGACGCCCGCCAGTAAGAGCACGAAGCTAATCACGCTCCAGACCACCGCCGAGCCGGTGATTTTGTTGCCGACTAAGGGTTCGTGCGGCCAGTTCTGGGTGTAGGAAACCGTTGAGTCCGGGCGGTTGGTCGAAGCCGCCCACGATGTCCACCAGAAAAATGCGGTCATTTCCCGCGCTTTTGTGGCATCGGTCAAAGCGCCGCGCGGGATGGCATATTCGTCACGCCCCTGGGAAAAAATATTCGCGTAGTAGGTATTCAACGCTTCAAACGCTTCGGCGCGTTCGCTGCTTATGGTAATGCGCCCGGTCGCCCCGTCATAAGTATTGGTGCGCATTTCGGTTTCAAGCCGCGCCCGAAGCGCTGCCTGCTCTTCCGGCTTTAAAGATTCAAAACTCTCTGCGCCGGTCTGCTTTGCCCACTTGTCGAGCATAAAAACCGACTCGCGATGCAGGTAATCGGCTGACCAGTCGGGGGCGACATAAGCGCCATGCCCCCAGATGGAACCGACCTCCTGACCGCCAAGCGATTGCCACACGCCTTGCCCGTTTTGAATATCATTGAATTCAAAAAGGACACGGTTATCCGCTTTGACAACTTGCTGCGGGATAGGCGGGGCATTCTGAATCGCCTTATAGCCGAAGCCACCAAGGATGGCAAAGGAGATGACGATGACGATTGCGAAGGCTATCCAGAGCTTTTTATATTGCATATGAACTCCCTTTATAAATTAAAATAATCGAGCATTTATGAACTCAAGGCTGGTGACAGTGCAATCAATATGCCGCACCGATTTGTGGAGTTTCAGGTCTTGATTACTTCCTGTTTGAGTAATTTCACACACCTTATCGCAGGCTTACGGGTGATATTTCGCGCCTGAGAACCTTGGGGATTGAGGGTAATTTTACGCTATGAAGACAAATGGACAACAATATCCTTTTTAGTAACGCTTCAAAAAATACATCTAAAAACAAGCCGCTTTCAGGTTAGGCAGGTGAAGCTTTGAGAGGATTCAATTGTCAGGGCAACCTCCAAAGGAAATTGCAACGTGTGATTTGAAAACCGGTGCAGACTAGCGATTTACACCAATGAATTTTATTTCACATCGCGCGCCAGACGGATGCCGCTGAACTGCCAACGCATTTCGGGTTGAAAGAAATTGCGGTAGCTTGTGCGAATGTGCGAAAGCGGGGTGGCGCACGAACCGCCTCTTAACACCATTTGATTGCACATGAATTTGCCGTTGTATTCGCCAAGCGAACCACTGCGTGGCTGAAATCGCGGATAAGGGGAATATGGACTCGCCGTCCACTCCCACACATCGCCAGACAGTTGCTGTGGCGCATCGGTTGAATTGTGAGTTGCGGGAACCGGATGCAAAAAACCGTTTTCAACAAAATTGCCGGCGATGGGCAGTTCGGAAGCCACCGCTTCCCATTCAAACTCGGTCGCCAGTCTCGCCTCAGCCCAACGCGCAAAGGCATCGGCTTCGTAAAAACTCACGTGAGAGACCGGCTCGGCTAAATTAAGTTTGCGAAATCCCGAAAGCGTATGCGCAAACCACCCGCCGTCTTCCATCTGCCAGTAAAGCGGCGCTTGCCAACCCTGTCGCTGCACCGTGTCCCACCCATCCGAGAGCCAGAATTCGGGGCGCGAGTAGCCACCATCGTTCATAAATTCCAGATACTCGCCATTGGTCACCAGGCGCGATGCCAGTTCAAAGGCTTCGACGAAGAAGCGATGGCGCGGCTCTTCGTTATCGAAGGCGAAATCGTCGCCCTCGTGCCCAATCAAATGAATGCCTTCTTCGTAAGCGTGCCAACGAAGTGGCGCAACCCCAGTAGACTCAACCTCGGCGCGTTCACGATAAACCGGATGCAAGGGGTTGAATGAAAACAGATGTTTGAGGTCTGTGAGAATCAATTCCTGGTGTTGCTGTTCATGGTGCAAGCCGGTTTCAAAAATGACTTTGAGTAAACCGGCTAAATTTTCTCGCTCGCGCAAAAATCTGACCATCTGTTCATTGACATAGTCGCGATACCGGTAAACCTCCGCGAGGCTCGGACGCGAAATCAATCCGCGCTGTGGGCGCGAAAATTGTTCGCCAACGGATTTGTAATACGAGTTGTAGAGCACGCGAAACTCCGTATGAAAATGCCTATAGTTTGCAACTTCGCGTTCAAGAATAAAGGTTTCAAAAAACCAACTGGTATGGGCGAGATGCCATTTCGCGGGACTACAGAATTCTACGGATTGCACAATGGCATCTTCGGGCGAAAGCGGCGCGCAGAGTTTTTCTGTCGCTTCACGGATTTTTAGAAAACGGGTTGCCGCATCGGCTGGCGACTCAGAGATTGATTGCGGATGAACAGTTGAACTCACGAGCGGTGACCTCCTACTTATCCAAACCATAATTGGTCAGCGAGTTTGCGCTTAAACATCTCGCTTCTGACAAAACTTTTTAAACTGTCGTTATGCATTGTGCCAAATTTTTTTTCGAGGCGCGAAATGAAATGCCTTCTAATGACGAGGTAGACAGTCAGGGGCGGGTACGCTCATCAACGTATTCCGCCCGCCTGCGGACAAGTTTACTTTATTCGATTTTTTTAAACTGAAATGTTCTGCCGCCCTGTTTCAAGGTGACGCCGGTGGCTTTGTCATTTTCCAAATTGAATTCAAAGGTCGCGCCGTCAAATTCGATAATCGTGAAGGTCGTCTTGCTGATTGCGCCGACTGTAAAGGGGCCTTGCCCTTTGATCTGCCCGACGAATTTTCCGTCCTTTACCGTGAAGGTCAATTCGCCAACCTGTTCGTGTTTATACATGCCCGCATAAGTTTTCAACACTTCATCACCGATAGTTTGAAAGGGCACCGCGCCGGCTTTTTTCAAAGCTTCAGCAATCTCAGTTTTATTATCGGCATTGGCTCTGGTAATCGCTTTGGTCATCGCGCCTGAAGATGCGCCGCCTTTGTCCAAAACGGTTTTGACGAGTTCCGGCGAGCTTTTATCAACAGCCAAAGCGAGCGCCGCATCCTTTTCTTTCGAGCCTTTTTCAATTAACAGCTTTACCGCCCCTACATTCCCTTTATCGACCGCCCAGGTCATCGGGGTTGCGCCATAAAAGGTGTCTTTTACATTGGGGTCAGCGCCACGTTCAAGAAGCAGTTTAATCAATTCCAGATTGCCTCTGTCGCAGGCGTAAAAAAGCGCCGTCGCGCCATAACGGGTTTTCGTGTTGACATCCGTACCCTTATCTAAAAAGGTTTTAACTGCGGCAATATCGCCGCGCCTGGCAGCGGCAAAAAAATCTTCATCGGTGTTTTGCGCTGTCTTGTCCTGCGCAAAAGTCATGGTTGATAACAACAAGGTAAAAAGTAAAATGGCGAGGCGTGAGTTCAACATCTGTTTGACTCCTTCTATCCTTAAAGCTTGGCTGGGCAATGGTGCATCGCACCGGCGTTCAACATAACGCCACAAATATTACATTTGTTCTCGCGTATTAAGCTTGACGCAAACAAGCGCACAATAATATCTTGAACTCATTGCGGTCAAGGCAATGTCAACCCCAGTGGACTACCAGCCGACAGTTTTGACGTTGTAAAAGCGAGGCAAAAGTCATAAGCTTTTTATCTTAAATTTTCACAGGCTAATGAAATATTATGCATACCAAGACGGCTAAATTTTTAGCATTCCTCTTAGCAATCCTCGTCGTCACTTCCGGCGTCACATCAGCGCAAAAGCCCACTCAAACGACACGCGCGACCGCCGGCACCAGCGCCGGAAGCGATTGGGCAGAGTGGCGCGGCCCGACGCGCGACGGCATCTCTCAGGAAACCGGATTGCCTGAAAAATGGTCGCCGAAAGGCGAAAACCTGGTCTGGAAACAGCCGTTTGGCGGACGTTCCGCGCCCATTGTCATGGGCAACCGCGTCTTCGTTTTCAACACCGCAGGCGAAGGCGCTGCCATGCAGGAGCGTGTCATGTGTCTCGATGCGGACAGCGGCAAAACCCTCTGGGAATATCGCTTCAATGTTTATCAAACCGATGTGCCGCCGCGCCGCATCGCCTGGTCGTCACCTTCGGGAGACCCGGAAACCGGCAACATTTATGCATTCGGTGCCTGCAATGAACTGGTGGCGCTCTCACAAGACGGAAAACTTCTCTGGTCGCGTTCGATGACCGAAGAGTTCGGCGCCTGGACGACCCACGGCGGACGCACGGTTTCGCCGATCATCGAAGGTAATCTCGTGATTGTCAGCACCATCATTGACGGTTGGGGCGATACGGCGCTACGCCGCCATCGTTACTATGCTTTCGATAAACGCACAGGCGAATGTGTGTGGATCAGCACACCCGGCGGACGCCCGTTCGATACCACTTATTCAACGCCTGTGGTGAGAACCATCGAAGGCACGCGGTTGATGATTGCCGGCGCAGGCGATGGCACCATCAATGCCATTAAAGTCAACACGGGCGAGCCGGTCTGGAGTTATGGGGCAAGCAAACGCGGCGTCAATCCCGGTGTGGTGATGAAAGGCAATCTGGCTATCGTTTCGCATCAGGAAGAGAACCTCGATACCAATGAAATGGGATTACTCGCGGCGCTTGATGCAACGGCAAAAGGCGCTATCGGCAAAGAGCAAATCAAATGGGCGGTGAAGAATTTTCAACTCGGTCCCGCTTCACCGGTTGTCGTCGATGACCGCATCTATCAGGTGGATGGCGGCGCGAACCTCTTCGCTTTTGACGCCAATACCGGCAACAAACTCTGGGAGCAAAACCTCGGCACCATTCAAAAAGCTTCGCTGGCGTATGGCGACGGCAAACTTTATGTCGGCACCGAAAACGGCAAGTTTTTTATTTTGAAACCGGGCGCGACCGGTTGCCAGATTCTCAGCGCCATCGAACTCGAACCGGTTGATCGCATACAAACGCAAAGCGTCGAAGGCGATGAACTGATTGCCTCGAACGAACAGATTATCTCTGCGGTGGCGCTCTCGCATGGTCGGGTTTATCTGGTTACCACTAAAAATATTTATTGCATCGGGCGCAAAGGCAAAACCGCAGCCTTCAAAGCGACGGCGCTGCAAGCCGAGAATGCGCCTGCGGGTGCAAAAGTCGCGCACCTGCAAGTGGTGCCAGCCGCCGTTTTAATCAAACCCGGCGAAACCGCAAAATTCAAAGTCCGTTTATTCGATGACCACGGTCGTTTCATTCGCGAAGAGCAAGGCGCAACCTGGGCTTTGGATGGACTCAAAGGCAATGCTGCAAATAATCAATTCACAGCGACAAGCGAAGATACGGCACAAGCTGGCATGGTGAAAGCCACCGTTGATGGCGTCACCGGAATCTCGCGCGTTCGCGTCATTGCGCCTTTGCCGATTACCGAAGATTTCAGCGGCTTTCCGGCAGGCGATGTGATTCCCAAACACTGGATCAATGCGACCGGCAAGTATTCGATACGCGATGAAAACGGCAATAAGGTTTTGGTTAAAAATCCCACCCCGCCAGCTTTCAAACGCGGACGCGCAATGATGGGGGCAGCCAACTGGTCGAACTACACGATTGAAGCCGATGTTCGCGCAACCATGAAACGTCGTCAGATGGGTGATGCCGGCGTGGTTGCTCAGCGTTATGAAATCGTGCTGTTTGGCAACAGTCAGGAAATCCGCTTGCAATCCTGGCAAATTGAAGAGAAACGCACCGTGAAAGCGCCATTTAAATGGGAAGCCGATAAATGGTATCGCTTGAAACTTGAAGTGCAGAATCTGCCCGACGGCAAAACCCGCGTGCGCGGCAAAGCCTGGGCGGTCGGCGAAGCGGAACCCACCCGTTGGCTGGTCGAACAAATCGACCCCATTCCCAATAAACAAGGCAGTCCCGGCATCTATGCCGATGCCCCGAATGAAGTTTTCTTCGATAACATAAAGGTGGTGGCAAACAAATGAAAAGGCAAAAGGCAAAAGGCAAAAAGCAAAAGGTGATGAGAAACCTCATCGCCATCGCGTTGTTTACGCTGAGCGCGCTGGCAATACTGACAATTCGTCAACTGGGAAATCGTTTACCGGGAAACAATGTACAGGCATCCGACCCCGGCGTTGGCGATTGGCCGATGTGGGGCGGCACGGCTGACCGCAACATGGTTTCCAACATGAAAGGCTTGCCGACCAGTTGGGATGTCAATAAAAAGACCAACGTCAAATGGGTGGCGGCGCTCGGTTCGCAATCTTACGGCAACCCTGTGGTTGCCGGTGGACAGGTTTATGTCGGCACCAACAATGAAGCGCCGCGTGACTCGAAAAACGTCGGCGACAAAGGCGTGTTGATGTGTTTCAGCGAAGCCACAGGCGAATTCCTCTGGCAACAGGTCAATGACAAACTGCCTGCCGGGCGCGTCAACGACTGGCCCTTTCAAGGCGTCTGCTCTTCGCCGCTGGTCGAAGGAAAAATCCTTTATTACGTGACCAATCGTTGCGAAGTCATATGCCTCGATGCCGAAGGTTTCCGCGATAATGAAAACGACGGACCCTACAAAGAGGAAAAACTCACAGGTAAATTCGACGCCGACATCATCTGGAAATTTGACATGATGGAAGAGGTCGGTTCGCAGCCGCACAATATGTCGAATGCTTCACCGGTCGCTTACGGCGATTTGCTTTATATCTGCACCTCAAACGGGCAGGATGAAAGCCACGTCAACATTCCTTCGCCGAAAGCGCCGCCCTTGATTGCCATCAACAAAAAGACCGGCAAACTCGTTTGGGAAGATGAAAATTCGGTTGGCGATAAAATTTTGCATGGGCAATGGTCATCGCCTACGGTTGGCAAAATCGGCGACACCCTACAGGTCATTCACGGACAGGGCGACGGCTGGATTCGCGGTTTCGATGCGATGACCGGTAAAAAGCTCTGGGAATTCGATTCCAATCCGAAAGATTCGGTCTGGCCGAAAACCCGCAATGAATTGATTTCAACGCCGATTATCTGGAACGGCAAAGTCTACATTGCCAACGGGCAAGACCCCGAACACGGCGAAGGCGTCGGTCATCTCTATTGCATCGACCCGACCAAACGCGGCGACATTACCAAAACCGGACTGGTCTGGCATTACGATAAAATCCGGCGTTCGATTTCAACCGGCGCGATTGCCGATGGGCTTTTATATTACGCAGACTTCAGCGGCTTCCTGCATTGCGTAGATGCCACAACCGGCAAGCCTTACTGGGTGCACGATATGCTCGCTGCCGTATGGGGTTCGCCGGTGGTGATTGACGGCAAAGTTTATCTCGGTGATGAAGACGGCGATATGGTCATCTTGCAAGCCGGTAAAGAGAAAAAACAGATTGCCGAAATCAATATGGGCAGTTCCGTTTACAGCAGCCCGGTTCCGGCAAACGGCGTGCTCTATATTATGAACCGCAACCAACTTTTCGCTTTGTCGGAAAAAGCCTCTGCTCCAGCCGCAGCCAAACCAGCAAATTAAGTAGAACCGAAAAAGTTCTTTGACACGAAACCGCGAATTTCCTAAGAAATTCCAATAGTTTTTGTCAAAGAAGTTTTTCCTGCCTACTTAGTTCATTGCCTGTAGCCAGTGGTTTTGCGCGCGCGAAACCACTGGCTACAGGCAATCTTTTAATAACAACGATACTTCTTAAGTGCCCTATTTTCTTTTTGTGAGGACGGTTCAAACTGACTGAGGTCATCTCTGACAAACTAAAGGCTGCGCCGCCAGAGGCTGCCTACTTGGACAGCGACTGCAAAATCATTTGCAATCGCTTCGCGCCTCTGCGAATTTCTGTTGGGTTGATGCCGGTGTAACCAAGCAAAATGCCTTCGCGCAACTTTGCCTTGATGCAATAAAACGAAATCGGCGAAACATAAACGCCGTTTTGTAAAGCCATCTCTGCGATCTCAACCGCGTTTAAGTTTCCTTTTAACCAAGCGACCAAGTGCATTCCTGCCGAATCTTCTTCCACATCAAGAAAGTCATGGAGGTCTTTTCTAATCGCCTGAATTAACGCCGCTTGCCTTTCACCATAGAGCGCGCGCATTCGCCTCACATGTCGCCCGAAATATCCGGCGTTAATGAAATCGGTCAGAACAACTTGTTCGAGCAAAGCCGTTTGATACATCGTTATTGCTTGCGCTTTGCCGAAAGGCTCAACCAAGTCAGGTGGCACAACCAAGTACCCTAACCTAAGCGAAGGAAAAAGAACTTTGCTAAATGTCCCCAAATAAATCACGCGGTTATGATTGTCTAATCCTTGCAAAGCCGCTAACGGTTTTCCATTATAACGAAACTCGCTGTCGTAATCGTCTTCAATAATCCAAGCCGACGATTGATTTGCCCATTCCAGAAGTTCCAGCCGACGCGATAAACTCATTACCACACCTAAAGGAAATTGATGAGAAGGTGTAACGTAAACCGCGCAGGCCTTTTTTGCGCGTTGTTTTCCGGCTTTGACATTGATGCCTTCGCCGTCTATCGGAACAGGCGCGAGTTTTGCGCCCGCACCAAGCAACGCGCCGTGCGCCCCCGGATAATTGGGGTCTTCAATCCAAACTTCATCGCCTTTATCAAGCAGAACCCGCGCTGCCAAATCAAGACCTTGCTGCGAGCCTGCGACGATGATGATTTGGCTGGCTTCGCAACGCGCGCCACGCGATACCGTCAGATATTCGGCAATCGCTTCGCGAAGCGGAAGAAAGCCCAGCGAATCGCCGTAATCCAAAAATGTTCTGGGCATTTTTCTTAATCGCTTGGCGACGATTCGCGCCCAAATCTCCAAAGGAAATTCATCAATGGCGGATAAACCCGTTTGAAACGCGCGCGGTTTGTTCGATTCCGTTGAAAAGCTGAAAGCGGCGTAGGAAAGCGATTTCCCCCGTTTGGCAATCTTACGAACAGAGTTTTTTTGTGGACGAACTTTGAGGCTTTCCGCTCGCGCCTGCAATAAATCATCGGGCAATTCTTCGGCGACGAAAGTTCCCGAACCTTGCTTTCCGGTCAAATAACCTTCGGCAATCAGTTGCTCAAAAGCGCCCATCACCGTGTTGCGCGACACTTTCAGTTCTTGAGCCAAATGACGAGTTGGAGGCAACCGCATACCGACGCGCAATCGCCGGAACAAAATCGCCTGTCGCAACCCTTCATAAATTTGTTGAAAGAGCGACACACCATTTTTGCGCTCGATTGCTTCGGCTAAGAAAAGTTGTAAATCGAAATTTTTGCTCAAAGCTGTTATAAATTGGCTCTATCATTTTTCATAAATTGGCGCTTTCAATTATGCCAATTTTTATTATGCTTAAATTCCAGCCAATTACCAAACGATAAATTTCCAACCATGAAAAGAATTTTTTTATTATTCATCGCAGGCGTTTGCCTTGACTTTTCAGGGTTGTCGGTAAGCTTGGCGCAGCGTGAAAACGCAACCAACGCATCCTATCGCCGGGCTTTGCGAATCGTCGAAAACAGTTTTGCCAGGATGGGCGGCAAATCCGCTTTGGCAAAAGTTGAAAATATAGCCTTCACCCTGGTCGGCGACCTTCATGCAAGAAATCAGAGCGTCCGCCCCGACACGCCTTTTGATACATTCCCGATTGCCACGAAAGTGGTGATTGACCTGAAAAAAGAGCGGGTCAGTTGGGAACAAAGAAACGGTTTACCGGGCGGCATCTTTTTTGCAAATCACATCGTCGGCAGCAAGGAAAATAATTTCAATCTCAATTTGGAGAGAAAAAATTACACGCCTCTGCCGCCCAATTCGCCTATCGTTTCGTTGACGACGCGCTTAATGCCAATCCTCTTTTTGCAAAAGGCGCTCGAACAAAAAGCCAATCTTCGCTGGCTTGGCGAAGCCATAGTTGATGGCAAGACGCACAATTTAGTGAGTCTGGTTTGGAGCGGCGCGAATTATACCCTCTATTTCGATTCGACGACGAACCTGTTGACCAAACACGAAACCCTCGTGCCCGATGCATCGGTTGGAGATGACTGGGTCGAGTTTTTCACCACGGCTTATCAAAACTTTGATGGACTGCTGCTGCCCACCCAATACCGTCAGATGAGAAGCGGAAAACTGGTGCGCGAGTCGCTTTATATAAGGATTACCTTTAACCAGCAACTCGACGAATCACTTTTCAAATTGCCTGCGAATTATCCGGCGCTCGCCAATCCACCTTTTGCAGTAAAAAATTTAGCCAAAGATGTTTACCTTGCGGAAGGATTGGCAGGCGGCGGTTATCGGAGTTTGTTTGTCACTTTGAATGACGGCATCTTGGTCGTTGACGCGCCGGGTAACAGTCAGATTTCGATGCAAGTCATTCGTGAAATCAAAAAAGCCGTCCCCAACAAACCGATAAAACATCTTGTGCTGACGCATTTTCATGATGACCACACGGGCGGCATTCGTCCATACATTGCAGAAGGCGCGAAGATTCTGACGACGCAAAGAAATCGCCGCTTCTTTGAGCAAATGGCAAAAGCCGAATACACGCTCGCGCCCGATGTTTTTTCAAGTAAGCCGAAAAATCCTGATTTTATGTTTATTGAAAATCAACAGACTTTCAGCGATGGCGACCACGCCGTAGAGATTTACAATCTCAACAGTCCGCACGCGCAAGATATGTATGTTGTTTATCTACCCAAAGAAAAACTCCTCTTTCAAGCAGACCTTTACAATTGGGCGACAGATGCAACCAACGAAGCCACGGTTGATATGGTCGAGAAAATCGAAAAACTCGGCTGGCAAGTTGAAACCGTCATCGGCTCACACAGCGGAAGCGTTCCCTATCAACAAATCAAAGATGAGGTGGCAGCCTTTAGGGCTAAGAAATAAGGGCGCGATAATCTTTCATATAAACCGGAGAGAGAATATGTTTTCAAAAATCAGCATTTTCATCATCATTACAGGTCTATGCCTTCTAAATGTTTTCGGACAAGGGAAAAAAGAGAAGCCCGTTGCTGAGGAGTTGAAGCAACTTGACGCCGAGTCTAGTAAACAAGTTCCGCCGAAAGTTTTGGCAGCGGGGAAAAAAGGCGTAGAAGAACTCAGCGCCGCAGGAATCGTGAACAAGGCTTTGCAAGTTGGCGACTCAATGCCGTCATTTGCGCTTTCCGATGCCAATGGCAAAACCATCAGGAGTGATGATTTGTTGAAGCGCGGGCATCTCGTCATCGTGTTTTATCGCGGAGCGTGGTGTCCGTTCTGCAATCTGTATTTGCGCGCGCTGCAAAAAAATCTCGAAAAAATCAAACAACAGGGCGGGAATCTGTTGGCAATTTCCGTTGAACCTCCTGAACGCTCATTGACCGTCGCCGAACAAAACAAACTGAATTTCACGGTCTTGAGCGACCCCAAACTCGAAGTCTCAAGAAAATTCCGCATCGTTTATGAAATGCCCAAAGTGACCAATAACGCAGTTTTAGAACTCGGATTTGATATTGCCAAATATAACGGGATGGAAAAGCCCGAACTTCCGCTTTCGGCAACTTATGTCGTCAGCAATCAGGGGAAAATCGTTTACGCCTTTCTTGACCCCGATTATAAAAAACGCGCCGAACCTGCGGAAATTATTATGGCTTTGAAAAATTTGTCTAAACCGCAAGGTCGCAAATAATCCGGTAAGGACTGAGTAAAAGATTGAATAGTTGACCAACTATTTCACAAAATCATTTATGCAAATAAAGATGTTAATTGCAGTTCTTTTGTTGATAGGATGCGTTGTTCAAACGGGCTTTACGCAACCTGTCAAAAATAAAGTTATTCTCATCAACATTCGCGGCGCATCGAAACAGTTTATTGATTTATCGCTGAAAAAAGCGATTTTTGATAAACCAAGCGCATTTCGTTTTTTGAAAAAAAATGCTCAAATTTCATCCGCTTTAGAACCGATTCCGAATGCGGTTAGAGCAGTTAATAACGCAACTTTGGAAACCGGAGTTTATCCCGAGACTCATGGTATTGTCGGTAATTCTTTTGGGGAAATTATTGATGACAAAGTTGAAACAGCAAGCGGGTTTAACTCGCCTTTTTTGGCGGAAACTATTTAGGAAAAAGCTGCACGGCAAGGCAAAAAAGTTATTCGTCTAGGCACTTTGCAAATCAATGGTTTTGCCCAAAACGATTTTAGCATTCCTACCTTGCCGCAGGTTTCACCGCTTACCGAAAGTCAAATCGTTGAGTTGTCACCAACCGATTGCGATTACAAATTTCCAGAAAGAGCGGAAAATTTTCGATGTCTTTCAAACAACGGTTCAGCAAATGTAAGTTTGATTTTTGGCTCATTCAAAAAAGAGCTACATATCGTTGCCATTGATGAAAACCCTGATGGCAAATCAAGGTTTGAGCGTTTGGTCATTGACGAAGATTCAGAAGCGTCAAACGGCTTTTTAGCAACCATCAAGCAGGGCGAATGGTTTCCGTTAGAACTTAACAAGAATAATTTAGTGACCGTCGGGCTTTATGCCAAATTGTTAAAGTTAGATACTCATTTGAACGAAGTGAAAATCTATTTCGGTGCTGCTTTTCGCAACGGCGGGTATCCAAATTCATTCGTTGAAAAGATTGAAAAAGAAGTTGGGTTTGCTGTCGGTGGACCTGATTATCAGGGTTATCTGCAAGATAAAATAACCATCGAAACCTTGCTCGAACAAGCCCACCGCGAAACTGGGTATATGCAAAAGGCGGCTCTTTATTGCATCAACAATCTCGAATTTGACCTTTTGCTTTATGATCATCCGATTCTCGACCGCTACGGACATTATTTGTATGGGACAAGCACCGATAAATTTCCCGTAATGAAAGACGGTTACATTGCAACCGACAAAAATCTTAAAGCGATTCTTAAAGCGATTGATAACGATACGGCATTACTCATTGTTTCAGGGCACGGCTTTAGTGAGGCACACACGAGTTTTTCACTACTCAAAATTTTTGACAGTATGGGCGTGAAAATATCGCCCGCAGAAAACGCTGACATAGCTGTTATCGCCAGCAAGCTTTCAGCGCACATCTATCTAAACAACCGCAATTTGAGCGAATCGGGAAAACGAAACTATCTGCAATCATTAAAACAAAAACTTGAAAATTACAAAGACAAAAACACCGGCAAAACAATAATTGATAAGGTTTTATTTCCAAATGAAATGAAACGCTTTCATCTTTACAACCCAACAACTAGCGGCGATTTATGGATATGCTTGAAAGCAGGTTACACATTCGATGGGGTCATTGCTCCTTATGAATTGAGAGGACAACCAACCTTTGTCGGCGAACACGGGTATTTTGACCGCTCCCCCGAAGCAAAGGGATTCTTCTCTCTTTACAGTCAAAAAAAGATTACATTGACAAACAGAATTAAGGACAGCACAGACATTATGCCAATAATTTTCAACCTGTTGAAAAATGAAAATTTTATTTGTGATTTTGTTTTTTAGTGTTTCAGTTTTTGCCCAAGCACATACAGTATGTGAAAGTGCCGAAGCAAACGCGTTTGATTTTTGGCTTGGCGATTGGGTCATCAAACAAAAAATATTGAAAGCCGATGGCAGTTGGTTTAAATCAAAAGCGAAGACAAAAGTTTCGCGTGTGCTTAACGGTTGTGCTGTGATTGAACACTGGGAAGGCGAAGTCCAATTCTTTTGGGAAGGAATGAGCAGACCTGAAAAAATAAAGGCGTTGAGTGTGCGTTCTTACGATGCCAAAACAAAGAGTTGGAAAATCAATTGGATGGACACACGAAATCCTCAGTTTTCAGTTTTTGAAGGAAAATTTGATAACGGCAAAGGCGAATTTTTCAGAAAGGTGGCGAATGAAGAAGGTAATCAAACCATTATTCGGATTACGTTTTCGGACATTAAATCAACCTCAGTGCATTGGGATTTAGCCGTTTCCTCGGATAATGGAAAGACTTTTGCCACGCTTTGGATAATGGAAATGGCAAAAGCGAAAAAATCAAAGGGTTAGAGATGTTTAGAAAAAGTTTTGTTTTGGTCTTGCTTTTTACTGTTTCGGTTTTAGGACAACAAACCGTTCCACCCTGCGAAAACCCTGAATCAAACGCATTCGATTGGCAAATCGGTGTTTGGCAGAGCGACGGCGGCAAGCAAGTTCACGAAGTAAAGAAAGTGTCAGATGGCTGTGTGGTCCAAGAGATTTGGAGACGCGACGGCAAAGATTATGCAATTGCATTGAAATCCTTTGACGATGGACGGCACAACAAAACGGGCGAAAAGAAATGGTTTTACTCTTGGACAGCCGCAGGTTTTCATCAGCTTTGGGAAGGTCGAAAAGAAAACGTGCAGTGGCGTTTTTATCGCGAGTGGTTTTTCAATGGCGAGAAGGTTTTATCGCGGACATATTGGACACAAGTTGCCGCCGATAAATTGGAAAGAATTGTCGAACAATCCCGTGACGACGGCAAGACATGGCGTTCTCACGTTAAGAATTCGTTCATACGAAAAAATTCTCCGACGTTTTTCATTCGCAATGCGCACGGGCTTGTTTATGATTCCGCGCGCGGGAAAACGATTTTGTTTGGCGGCGCGGATCATGAAAAAGTTTTAAGTGACACTTGGGAATTCGATGGTGAAAAATGGTCTTTAGTTTTAGCCAATTCACCTGCGCCGCGAACTTTTCCGGCGATGGCTTACGATTCGGTACGCAAAAAAACTCTGCTCTTTGGCGGCAACCGCGTCCTCTTTGGCAAAGATTATAACGATTACGAATTCTTAAAAGACTTTTGGGAATTCGATGGAAAGATTTGGAAAAAAATAGATGTTTCAACTCCTGATGCGCGTGCAGAGGCTTCATTCATTTTTGACGAGCAACGCAAAAAAGCCGTTTTGTTTGGCGGATACCGAATCGAAAACGGTGCAATGAAACCTTTGTCCGACACTTGGGAATGGGACGGAAAATCTTGGACGAAAGTAGCCGAAGATATTCCTTCTGCAAGAAGCGGCGCGTCAATCGCTTACGATTCAAAACGCAAAAGAGCGATTTTATTCGGCGGCGGAATCAAAAGCGGCGGAGCAAACGAAACTTGGGAGTGGGATGGAAAAACGTGGCGGGAAATCAAATCCGCAAAAAGCGAACCTCGTTACAATTCAACAATGGTTTATGACAAATCAAGAAACAAAATTGTCCGTTTCGGTGGTTGGGACGGTGTGCAAAGAGTCAGTGAGACTTGGGAATTTGACGGCAGCAATTGGACGAAATTAGCGATTGAAAGTCCCGATGCCAGAAATCACACAACAATGGTTTATGACCGTCTGCGAAAAAAAATCATTCTTTTCGGTGGACATAACGGCGATTTTATTTTTGGCGACTCTTGGGAATTCGATGGCAAGGTTTGGCGAAAAATTATTTCCACCGAACCACAGAGACGAGTTAATAACGGTCATTAAGGTTGAAAAGAATAATGAGACTGTTCACTAGAATTGTAGTTTATCTAAGCTTGGCGTTTTGTTTGTGTGTAAATCTTTCAGCCCGCAGTTTGATGTTGGAAGATTTGAAAACACCCTATTCAACAGGATTTCAAACGCTGATTTTGCAGGACAAATCCAGAACTTACAAATTCAAATCGCTCACTCAAACATCAAACAGACCAATACGTCTTTTCATCTGGTATCCGACCAAGCAAACAAACAAAGCAAACTTTTTGAAGTATGAAGAATATGTTTACTCAAGCAGTCTGATTAAAGACGCGGAAAAACTCGCGCATGATGAAAAGGAAGTTTTGAAAAGCAATTTTGTAAAAGCGGTCGCTTACTTTGAAATCAAAAACGAGCAGGCAGAATATATTTTCAACTCTCAAACCAAAGCGATTAAAGACGCTCCCGCCATTAAGAATAAATTTCCTTTGCTTGTTTTTGGCAATGTCGGTGACGGTTACTATTTCTCTACAATGGCGGAATTTTTAGCCGCAAACGGTTTTGTTGTTGTCAGCCTTCCTTCAATTGCTATAAACGAAGGCGAACGATGCGGTTTTGATTTGGCTTGCCTCAAACTTCAACAAGCCGATATGGAATTTGCGATTCAAACATTGCAAAGCTATCCAAGTGTTGATGCAAATAAAATCGGACTGCTTGCCTGGAGTTTCAGCGGTTTGGCTGTTGCACATTTGCAAATGAAGAATCCGAATGTTCGCGCCGTTGTTAGCATGGATGCTGCCACAGGTTATCAATACGGCAAAGAAATATTGGACCAGAGCAAAGAGATTGATTTCAACAAAACAAAAGTTCCTTTTCTTCACCTTCACGGTTTAGACAATGCCCGCGTGCCAAAGAACTTCGATTTTTTCAAATCATTCCAATCCGCTGAAAAGTATTTTGTAACTTTCAAAAGCCTGCAACATTCCGACTTCCTGCCTTTGTATGGAGATGTAATCAGACTTGCAAAAAATGACGAAGACAAAAACGCGATTGAAGGAACTCGTTGGGTGAATCTTTTGACTTTGAAGTTCTTGAACGCTTATCTGAAAAACAACCCGAAGGCTTTGAGATTTCTCAAGAGTGCTACGAATAACAAAGATGAATCAACTTCAAACATTTTCAGCTTTGCATCTTCATTTTAATAACATTGAAAATTTTGAGTGAACTTTGTTTTGTAAATCTGATTTGGAGGAAAGATGAAAGTAAGAAATTTATGCAAAAGAACAGCTTTGTTGGTTTTGCTTTTCAACCTGTTTTCAATTTCGTTTATGGCTCAGAGTAAGTTATCAGCTAAGGACGTTGAAACCATTAAAGGCATTGAAGAGACATATCGCGCGGCTTGGTTGAAGAATGACGATAAAGCGATTCTGTCTTTGTTCACGGATGACGCGACCCTCTATCCAAACGGCAATGCTTCAATCAAAGGCAAAGACGCAATGTACAAATTCTGGTTCGCGCCATCGGATACGGTCACAACAATCAATACTTACGAAACCAAAATCGAAGACATCAATGGCGAAGGAGGTTTTGCATACGTCGCAGGCACAAACGAACTTACTTGGACGACTGAAAAGAAAGATAAATCCGAGTCGAAGCGTTTCATTTCAAAGGGCTATTTCCTTACCGTTTATGTCAAACACAACAAGCAATGGAAAATTCTGAAACAATTTTGGAGCGGAAAAACTCAAGAAGCCAAATAAGGCAAATACCTGAAAATTTACAGAGCTATTCTTTTAACAATTTTAGGACTTACGCAAAAAAAGTTCTTTGAAATGACAGCAGTCGTGGAAATCGAGTAGAGTCATGCGTATGACTCTACCAGCCAAAGCCGTAACGCGACTCGACTACTGCCAGTATTTGCTCAAATCAATTACACCTTGACCAACTTTGCCGAACACTCGGAGCGTTTTTCTCACGATGCCATCAATCGATGACACCGTCTTGGATAAGAACCACTCCTTCAAGATTGACTTGGTGCGCCGCCAATACAGTGGCAACGCTCACGACCTCATCAAAGGCATCGGCGTCGTTACCTGCGTTTATGTCAATGCCCAGACGAATCAATTTTGGGTCATGGATTATCGCATCTATGACCCCGATGGCGATGGCAAAACGAAACTCGATCACCTGCAAGAGATGCTGACCAATGCCATTGAACACAAGAAGTTGGCGTTTCGCACGGTGTTGATGGATACCTGGTATGCCAGCAAAGACATCAGGTTGTTGATCGACAAGCGGGAGAAGATTTACTACTGTCCGCTCAAAGACAATCGTCAAGTCGATGACTCGTTGGCGAGCCAGCCTTATCAACGAGTTGACACTTTGGTGTGGAACGAAGCGGAGCAGGCAAGTGGCAAGCTCATCAAGATCAAAGGCTTTCCCAAAGAGCATAAGGTGAAATGTTTCCGGGTGGTGCTTTCTACCAAGCGCACGGATTATGTCGTGACTAACGACCTGGCTCAAGGCTCGACGACGGCGGCACAAGAAGCGTGTGGCTGGCGTTGGAAGATTGAGCAATTTCACCGCGAGGCGAAACAAGTAACCGGGATTGAGAAATGTCAATGTCGCAAGGCGAGAATGGTCAGAAACCACATTGGCTGCGCGATGCTGGTGTGGGTGCGGTTGAAACAAGTAGCGGAGGAGACCAAACAAACGATTTACCAGGTAAAATTTGGCTTGTTGTCGGAGTATTTGCGTCAGCATCTAAAATCTCCCGCAGTCAAAATGCTTCTTGCGTAAGTCCTAACTATTCATCAACTTTTAACTCACAGTTCGGGACGGCTTTGTTGCATAAAGCAGGGAGACGATAGTGCTGGTATTCTTGATTTGTGAAGAAAAAAAACACCAAACGCACTTATCGCCTCCGCAACTGGAAACAATATAACGCGGCTCTCGTGCGACGCGGA